>URHH01000007.1 GCA_900547615.1 uncultured Blautia sp.
TTACAGGCGAGATCATGACAATGCCAGGTCTTCCAAAAGTTCCGGCTGCAGAGAAGATCGATGTAGACGAAACAGGAAAGATCACAGGACTGTTCTAATAATAAGAGTTCAAAAGAAAAAGGTATCGGAGAAATCCGGTACCTTTTTTATTATACTTTTCAGTTTTATGCTTCCCCTGCTTTCTCAAAAGCATCTTCCAGCTCCTGCAGCCTTGCCTTATATTCCTCACTTTCCGGCTCCTGACTGTAAATATTTTCCTCCATAAAAGCTATACTGTATTCTCTGAAGTTTTCATAAATATGCCCGTCTGAAATGTCTTTTCCTTCCCTGAACTCTGCTGTTCTGTCATCATAAAATTTATTCGTCAGTTCCAGTTCGCATATCAGATCTTTATTTTTCCGCACTATATCATCAAAAGAAAGCCCTGCGTCTTTACAGATTTTATCATACTCTGCATAATAAGGCTGATCTTTGATTCTTGCAATACAGTCCTCGACCATCTGATCCTGCTCTTCTTCTGTCGGAAAAAATCCCTCTTTTTCTGCATAGTCAAAAAGTTTCCATCTCTTTATAAAAATCTGGCGAACCTCTTCTTCTATTTTCTCTGAAGGAGTCCCCTGCTGTCTGAAAGCTGCGGTTTTATGTACTACCTCTCCTTCCAGATCTGAAAGCTCCTGTTTTTTCAAAGCGTCCAGATATTCGCCAAATAATTCCTCATCAATCTCTGCACTTGTAATTACGCTTGGCTGATCTTCTGTATTTTCCGGCCCCTCATATGGGATCCACTCCGTTATAAAATCCGCATTTTCATAGACTGTGCCGTCCCAGGTTTCCATAAACCATTTGTCACGGTCTTTAAAAAACTGGAGGGATTCTATTTCTCCGCCCTCATAAATAAGAAGAACAGAAGGAAAATTTTTATCTTCCGCAGGCTCTTCTGGTTTTTCATTCTCTGCGGGAGTCGTATTCCCCAGGTCTTCCCAAAATCTGGAAAGCTGCTGCGTGGGATATTTCTTTACGTCCATTCTCGTAGAATTAAACTGAAGATACTGCAGTTTCTCTTCTTTTGTTTCATCTCTGTCCCAACCAGAGAAGAGACAGACTGTGCTTAATGTCATCAGAATTACTAATATTTTTCTTCTATTTTTCATGCGAATCCCTCCTTTATTTTAAAGTTTTCTGTATTTTTATTATAAGTAGACGCTTATGTAATGTCAACAAAAAAAGCGAGTGTTGTTCCATATAATCACACAAAAAATCCCCTGCCGACAGCTTTTATCACTGTCATGACAGGGGGGTTTTATGTTTTATCCTATCTTAAAACAATTCTTTCATTCCGGGATACAGTTTCCTGAATTTCTGATATTTTTCTTCATATTTTGCAACAAGCTCCTGTTCCGGTTCTACCGTATCCACCACTTTTGCAAACTTCTTTCCGATGGTTTCCACATCGGGATAAGCGCCGCAGCCCACTGCTGCCAGCATAGCGCCTCCCATAGATGGTCCTTCTTCGTTTTCCAGAACATCTACCTTTAAATTCATCACATTGGCAATGATTTTTTTCCAGAGAGGACTCTTTGCACCGCCGCCGCAGATTTTTGTGCGCTCAATCTTAATTCCGAGGCTTCTTGCCACCTCAAGGGAATCGCGAAGTCCGAAAGCAACACCTTCCAGAACTGCCTGGGTCATATCTGCTCTTGTAGTGTCCATAGACATTCCGAAGAATACGCCTCTTGCGTCCGGATTGTTGTGCGGAGAACGCTCTCCCATAAGATACGGAAGGAAAAATACATGATTTTCACCAAGCTTTGTAATTCCTTCCTGCTCCTTCGCAAAATCCTTTGTGCCAAGGATTTCCTCTGCCCACCATTTATTGCAGGAAGCAGCACTTAACATGCAGCCCATAAGATGATAACTTCCGTCCGCATGGGCAAAAGAGTGAAGGGCGTTATTTTCATCTACGCCAAATTCTTTACTGGAAATAAAGATTGTTCCCGATGTCCCAAGGGAAATATTACACTGTCCGTCTCCTACAGTCCCCGTTCCTACAGCTGCAGCCGCATTGTCTCCGGCTCCTGCAACCACCTTCACATCAGCAGGAAAACCAAGCTCCTGTGCAATTTCCGGCTTTAAGGTTCCTACAACCTGCCAGCTCTCATAAAGCTTCGGAAGCTGCTCTTCTCTCACATGACAGATTTCCAGCATCTCCTTTGACCAGCAACGGTTTTTCACATCAAGAAGGAGCATACCGGAAGCATCGGAAACGTCCGTGCAGAAAGAACCGGAAAGACGATACGCAAGGTAATCTTTCGGAAGCATGATCTTCTGTATCCGGGCAAAATTTTCCGGCTCATTTTTTTCCATCCACAGGATCTTCGGAGCAGTAAATCCGGCAAAGGCAATATTTGCAGTATATGCGGAAAGCTTGTCTTTTCCGATCACCTGGTTCAGATATTCCGTCTCTTCTCCTGTACGTCCGTCATTCCAGAGGATGGCAGGACGAATGACTTCGTCCTTTTCGTCCAGAGTTACAAGACCGTGCATCTGTCCTCCAAAACCAATCCCCGCAATTTTTTTCTTATCAATGTCCTCTGTAAGCTCTTTCATTCCCTCCATACTCTGTGTGAACCAGTCCTTTGGATCCTGTTCTGACCAGCCCGGTTTCGGGAAAAAGAGCGGATACTCTTTTGAAACAATATTACAGATTTTTCCGGACTCCTCCATAAGAAGAAGCTTCACAGCAGAAGTCCCCAAATCAATCCCTATATAATACATATCTTCACCTCATTAGCCCCACGGATTCTCTGTAGGATAACGGACGCCTGCCGGCTGATTATATCCGATTTCCTCTACCGGAACGCCGATGTATTTGAACACCTCGAAAAGCTGTTTTCCAAAGTGACCGAATGCAACTGCTCCGTGGTGCGGGTAATTTTTCTCGATCAGAACATGGCGGTAGAAGCGTCCCATTTCCGGAATTGCAAAGATTCCAATAGAACCAAAGGAACGTGTTGCAACAGGAAGCACCTCGCCCTGTGCAATATAAGCGCGAAGCTTATTGTCGGCTGTGCTCTGCAGGCGGTAGAAGGTAATATCTCCAGGAACAATATCTCCCTCCAGAGTTCCCTGTGTCACCTCTTCCGGAAGTGTTCTCGCCATGATCATCTGGTATTTCATCTCGCAGAAGGAAAGCTTTCCTGATGCTGTATTTCCGCAGTGGAAGCCCATGAAAGTATCCTTCTGTGTGTAATTGAATTTATCTTTAATATCGCTCTCGTACATATCTTTCGGTACGGAGTTGTTAATATCAAGAAGAGTAACGGTATCGTTGCTTACTACTGTTCCGATAAACTCGCTTAATGCGCCGTAAATATCAACTTCACAGGATACAGGGATTCCCTGTGCTGCAAGACGGCTGTTTACATAGCAGGGAACAAAGCCAAACTGTGTCTGGAATGCAGGCCAGCATTTTCCTGCGATTGCCACATATTTGCGGTACCCTCTGTGCTCCTCTACCCAGTCTTTTAAAGTAAGCTCATACTGAGCAAGCTTGGAAAGGATTTCCGGTTTTTTATTTCCTGCGCCAAGCTCTTCTTCCATTTCTTTTACGATTGCAGGGATTCTCTCATCTCCCGCATGTTTATTAAATGCTTCGAAAAGATCAAGCTCGGAGTTTTCCTCGATTTCCACGCCAATGTTGTAAAGCTGCTGGATCGGAGCGTTACATGCAAGGAAATTTAACGGGCGCGGTCCAAAGCTTATGATCTTCAGGTTGTTTAATCCCTCGATTGCCTTTGCGATCGGAACAAATTCGTGGATCATATCTGCACATTCCTCTGCATCTCCAACAGGATATTCCGGAATATAAGCTTTTACGCCACGAAGCTTTAAGTTGTAGCTTGCATTTAACATACCGCAGTATGCGTCGCCGCGTCCCTGTACAAGGTTGTCTCCTGATTCCTCTGCTGCTGCAAGGAACATTTTCGGTCCGTCAAAATGCTTTGCAAGAAGTGTCTCAGAAATTTCCGGTCCGAAGTTTCCAAGATAAACGGCAAGTGCGTTGCATCCTGCTTTTTTAATGTCCTCAAGAGCCTGCACCATATGTATTTCACTTTCTACGATACAGATTGGGCATTCGTAAATTTCCTCCGCGTCATACTTCTTTGTGTAAGCCTCCACAAGCGCTTTTCTTCTGTTTACGGAAAGGCTTTCCGGGAAACAGTCACGGCTTACTGCTACGATTCCAATTTTTACTTTTGGCATATTGTTCATGATTCATCTTCTCCTTTATGATTATGATAACGTAATATTTTCACCCTTCAGTCCGTTAAAAACGCCATCTATGGCAGCTTCCTCATGACCGATGAGCCATTTGTTTTTTGCAGTCATAAGCTTTTCTTCTCCTGTCTCTTTTACAGGGAAGGTAAGCTCTGTATTTGTTCCTTTCGGAAGAACGACAACACACTGGAAACCGCTGTCTTCCGTATTGCATGGCGCATAGTGAAGCGTTGTTCCGTAAACCTCAATTCCTGTTCCTGCCGGCACAAGAAAAGCTTCTATTTTAGAAGTGTCGTATGTAAAATCTTCCTCAATATCCTGCTGACAGCCTAAAAGAAGAACAAGATCTGTCACTGCCACATTGATCTCTGAATTTCTGTGATACTCCACTGCATTTAACTTTTTATTATGTCCATTGCAGTATCCAATCTGGATCGGCAGACCGCCGAATCCTTTATTCTGCAGTTCTTTTGCCACTTCCAGTGATTCCATTTCCTCACAGGAAGGAACGTACACAACATCCTCTGGAACAGGCGTGTGACGCATTGCCCTTAACAGAGCGGAAAAATCATACCCTTCCAGCACTTTTCCGTATTTACGGAAATCTGCATCCAATACACTTTTAATTTCCACGATTCTCCTCCTTAATTTTCTTCTCTGATTAAGATAGAAAAAGTATACCGTATTGTGGTATACTTTTCGCCGCTTTTCTTGTCTCTTATAGTGCTATTTTTTGACTTTTTATTTTTTCTCCCGTTCTTTGATAAGCTCGCTTGGAAGGATTCCATATCGTTTCCGAAAGTCCCTTGCAAAGCCTCTGCTGCTGCAAAAACCGTTCTCAAGGGCAATGGTGCTTATGGTGTGGTCCGTATTCATAAGCTCCCTGTAAGCATACGCCATACGAATATCCTGCAGATACGTCTTAAAATTTACTTTTGCATATTTTCGGAACATTCTGGAAAGATATGCCTCAGAATATCCGAACATTGCCGCCAGCTCCGAAAGCTTTAAATCCTCTTTGTAATGTTCTCTCATGTATGTGGTAATTTTTGACAAAGCGTCAAGCCTTCTGCTGTATCGCACCTCTCGCTCCCCAACCTCTGTAATGCGATAGGCGCTCACAAGAAGATACATGATCTCATTATAGACTGCCTTTATCTTAAACGGACATCCAATTTCCTGCTTTTTGTTGACTTCATACAGCTCCCGAATACGCCCTGCCAGTTCTTTATTTTTCGGGTGTCCGGTACTTGCAAACCGGATAAAGCGCTCTGCTGTAAAATAATCCTCGAACTGCTTCAGAGGAATTTGAAGAACAACCGTCTGATTCTTTTCAGGGGCATGGATTGAATGTATCTCATTGGAATTAATGATGATCAGTTCCCCTGCCTTCAGTGGATATTCCTCCTCATTTAGAAAAAAACTTAATTTTCCGTCCATAACTGCAAAAATCTCAACCGAAGTATGCCAGTGTTTTTCTCTTACATAATTCCCGCTTCCGCCTTCGAACAGGAAAAGCTTAAAGGGCAGTCCTTCATTTGGGATAATAAGCTCATGTTGAAATTCCATAATCGCCTCCTGAAAAACAATACTTTTGTCTACAGTATAGCGGAGGAAAATCAGAAAGTCAAAAAGGCTTTTCTTGTTTTTCCCCTGAAAACTGCTATAATATCACTGACAGAATTATACAATTTATGTACGAAACGCCTCATCAGATATTGATCATCAAAATCGGAAAGGAAAAACTATGTCAAATATCAGCTATCAAATCACACGCCACACTGCCGCCATCTCCGTTTCAGAATACATAGACGGATTTGTAGATGTGGAAACATTTCTGGAAGCCTGCAGAGCTTGTCACAATTATGACAAGCGATGGTCCTGCCCTTCCTATGATTTTCATGTACTGGATTTCTGGAAAAAATATAAAACTTTAAATCTTCTTGCTTCAAAGATTACTTTTTCAGAGAAAGCCCTGAACAGAACTTACACCCGTGAGGAGATAAACCATATTCTGGACGAAGTTCTGATAAAAGAAAAAGAACGGCTTTCTCTTGAGCTTTTTAAGGAAGAGGAAAAATCCCCCGGAAGCATCAGCCTTTCCGCCGGAAGCTGCACAAGATGTACCGTCTGCTCCCGAGAAAAGGGAGAGCCCTGTCTTTTCCCGGATAAAATGCGCTATTCCATTGAATCTCTCGGAGGAAATGTGGGTCTTACTATAGAAAAACTTATGGGTCTTCATCTGGAATGGCTGGAGGAAGGACGTCTTCCCCATCACTTTGTCCTTGTATGCGGACTTCTTATTCCATAAATGAAAACTACAGATATTTGAGGTGATACTTTGCAGAAACAACAAAATTTAACACAGGGGAAACCAGGAAGAACCCTCCTTTTCTTTGCCCTTCCCATGATTATCGGAAATCTTTTCCAACAGTTTTACAATATGGCGGACTCTATTATTGTAGGACAGTTTGCCGGAGAAAACGCCCTCGCTGCTGTGGGAGCATCCTACTCCTTCACAACTGTTTTTATTATGATTGCTATAGGAGGCGGAATGGGGGCTTCCGTCCTTACAAGCCAGTACCTTGGCGCAGGAAGATACGGCAAAATGCGCACCTCCGCCTACACTTTTCTCATTGCCTTCGGAGTGATCAGCGTGATCCTTGCGGTCCTTGGACTTTTATATAACCCCGCGATTCTTCGTGCTTTAAAAACGCCGGAAAACATTATGGAAGATGCGCTTTTATATTTGCAGATTTATTTTCTTGGTCTTCCCTTTATGTTCATGTACAACATTTTATCTGCCGACTTTAATGCACTTGGAAAATCAAATATTCCCCTTGTGCTTTTGATTTTCTCTTCCATACTGAATATTGTAATGGATCTTCTGATGGTGGGAAGTTTTCACATGGGTGTTGCAGGCGCAGCCATTGCAACTGTAATCGCACAGGGAATTTCCGCAGTGCTTTCCCTTATTATTTTCCTCCGTCTGCTGAAAACATATGAAAATGATGAAAAATACGCTGTTTTCGATAGGAAAATGCTGAAAGTCGGAACAAAAATTGCAATTCCTTCGATTGTACAACAGTCCATCGTAAGTATCGGAATGCTGCTTACCCAGTCTTCCGTCAACTATTTCGGCTCTTCCGCCCTAGCCGGATATTCTGCGGGAAGCCGCCTGGAATCTCTGGGAATCGTCCCTATGATCGCAACGGGAAACGCCATGTCTCCCTTTACTGCACAAAATCTTGGTGCAGGAAAAACAGAGCGCGTAAAAGAGGGATACAGAGCTGCTTACCGGATCATTATTTCTTTCGGAATTGTTCTTGCGCTTGCCTCCCAGCTTCTGTACCGTCCCATTGTCTCTGCTTTTGTAGACCCGGTGCAGTCTCCGGTTGCCTTTGAGACGGGAACAGCTTATTTCCGGTTTGTGGGAATTTTCTTCTCTTTTTTGGGATTTAAAGCTATCACAGACGGCATTCTCCGTGGTTCCGGTGATGTAAAAGTATATATGCTGGCAAACCTTATCAATCTTGCCATTCGCGTATCTGTTGCCAGATTTTTATCGCCCGTTCTCGGCATTCAGGTAATCTGGTATGCCATTCCTCTTGGATGGTTTGTGAATTATCTGATTTCTTTTCTCTGGTATCGAACTGGCAACTGGAAAAAGAAAAAGATTCTGTAAAAAAATATTTACAAGTAGTATTTAAAACTATATAATAGGGGTTAGAGGTGATTTACATGACGATCGACACAAAGAATATGATCAACAGCATTCTGGAAAGCATATCCCGGATAGACTATATCAAACCGGAAGATTTACCAAATATTGACCTTTACATGGATCAGGTAACAACTTTTATGGAAGAACAGCTTGCCTCCACAAAACGCTATCCAGATGATAAAATCCTTACAAAGACTATGATCAATAACTACGCCAAGAATAAACTTCTTCCCTCCCCTGAAAAAAAGCGCTATTCCAAAGAACATCTGCTGATGCTGATTTTTATTTACTATTTTAAAAATATCCTGTCCATCAACGATATTCAGTCGCTTCTGTCCCCTGTTACGGAAAAATATTTCAAATCCAACACGGATAAGGATCTGACCTATATTTACAACGAAGTATTCAGCATGGAAAAAAGCCAGATCGAATATCTGAAAAAAGATCTTCTGAAACGCTATAATGTAGCGCAGGAAACTTTTGAGGACGCAGATTCCGAAGATAAGGAATTTCTGAAAAAATTCTCGTTTATCTGCCTTTTAAGTTTTGATGTGTATGTAAAGAAAATGCTGATCGAACGACTGATCGACGGACTGGGAGAAGACGGGGACAAAAAAGAAAAACATAAAAAATAAAACATATTCAAAAAAAGAAGAGCCAATCGCTTCCCGGTTGACTCTTCCTTTGTACTTAATTTTCTTCGCTTTCTTCTTTATTCTCCACCATTCTCTCAAATACCATCTCATATCCGTCGTTTCCGTAATTCAGAGAACGGTTCACACGGCTTATAGTAGCTGTGGAAGCGCCTGTTTTTTCAGAAATATCAAGATACGTGCATTTGTCCATCAGCATCTTTGCAACCTCGAAACGCTGCGATAAAGAAAGAAGCTCATTTATGGTACAGACGTCCTCGAAAAAAGTGTAGCATTCTTCTTTATTTTTCAGACACAGAATCGCTTCAAATAAGTGGTCTACGGCTTCAGTTCTGATTTTTTTACTCATATTCATGCTCCTTTGAAATAATATCCAATTAATATGTCATTATTTTAACACGTTAAAACATGATAGGCAAGTGTTTTTGGAAAAAGAACAGGAATTTGTTACAGAACTTTTATATTTCCACGTTTACATGTCCCGCCAGAGCTTCCACGCTTCTGTTCAGCACAAGTTCTTCGGGGAAGCTTACTTCTCCCAGAAGTTTTTCTGCCATAGAAAATTCGCCGATGAGCGTATCAAAATGCGCGTCGCTTCCCATAATAACCGGAACAGAATACTCCTTACAGAGCTCCAGCATCATTAAATCGTTTTCTCTGGCGTTTCGCCGGAAACATTTGGGATCCAGAGAATGGTTATTAAGCTCCAGAACCTTTCCCTTCTCCTTTGCTCCTTCCACAAGCGCGCGGTAATCTACCGGATACCTTCCGTCGTCAGGGTGTCCGATAATATTCACATACGGGTTTTCCATTACGTTTAAATATGCCTCTGTGTTTTCCCTGATACTTCCCGGCTTAATGCACGGCGTATGAAGACTTGCGATAATCACGTCCATACCTTTTAAATCCCGTTCTTCCAGGTCGATGTTTCCTTCAAAGTCCATAATATTGACTTCCGAACCCAGAAGAAGGCGGATTCCGTAAAGCTCCCTTGGAACAGTTTTCAGATTATGAAAATAAAAGCTGTGACATGTTCCCGGCATCTTTGGCGCATGTTCCGTAATCCCGAGAACTGAAAGACCTTTTTCCGACGCCGCTTTCGCCATTTCTCTTAATGTATTATAAGCGTGTCCGCTTGCGATCGTGTGTGTATGTAAATCAAGAACGTATTTGTAACTCATAATTTTTCATTTCCTTTCCGGAGAAATCCCCTTTGTTATCAAAATGATTATATGATGTTTCCCCACGATTGTACAGGAATTTTACAGAACCTTATTTTGCAGGTAACACTCCAGAAGATACGAAGGATTTTCATAATACATACTGCTGTTATAATCGTCTATTTTGGGGCTGATAAAAGAATTATACACCTTAATCAAAGTATCTATTATTTCCTCTCCTTTTTCCCGGGAAACCTGTTTAATCAGGCGCTTATATACTTTCCCTATATCCCAGTGAGAGGGAATTGAATATCCGCATTCTCCCACATTGTCGAAATTTCCCTTTGTGATCTTGCATTCTTCGATAAAATCATCACTTACCCTGTCTATATTATCGCTGTGATATACGTCCGCAAGGTCATAAATTTTCTCAAGCCTCTTTTTACCAAGAGCATTTACAACATCTGCTCTTGTATTTTTTGTTTTTCTCCCAATATAATCAATCAGGCTGCATGTAAAAAACAGATCATTGTCTTTTCTGCTCTCTCTGCCTGTAGACTGCTCCATCATCTCACCTCCTCATACCCTCTGTATTCCAGACATTTTAATGCTTCTTTCGTACAGAAATTTATCTGGTGAGTTGGATACTTAAACTTCGCCAACACCCAGAACTGTTCTCTTGTAATAGCCCCGTCCACATAAACAGACACAATTTTTGTTTCATATCTCTTTGCCCATCTCTGCGCCTGCTCTTTTATCACGGTGCAATAAAATCCCGTACCAAAATCTTTCGTATTTCTTCCCTTTCTGATTTCCGGCTGCTCCACAGGAACGTATCCTCCGTGGTATACCGTCATTTTCCCCATGTTTCCCGCCCCTTTCTATATCTCCGCTTATTTTATCATATCCTTTCCCCGCTGACAAATGTGAAAATCCCACTCCCCACAATCCTGTATTTTCAGTTTGCTTTTTTCTTACATATTCGGTATACTTAAAGATAATCTGTTAAGAAATTTCACACAAAAGGAGTCACAAATTATGAATCGCTTTTTCAATATGGATAATAAGTTTTTTACCTTTATGGGAAGAATCGCAGACCTTATTATCCTAAATCTCTTATGTATTGTCTGCTGTATTCCAATTGTAACCATCGGTCCTGCCATTACCGCCATGTTTTACGTGACTATGAAAATGGTACGCAATGAAGAAGCATACATCGTAAAAGGATTTTTCCATTCCTTTAAACAGAATCTGCGGCAGGGCATCATCATTAATATCATCGTACTGGCTGCTTTTATCATGCTGTCCGTTGATATTTCTCTTGTACGCGCTATGGAAGGCACAACGTATAAGGTGCTTTTCTACATATTCCTGGTTCTCATGTTCCTGAGTATGCTGATCTACTTATATATTTACCCTGTGCTCGCCAAATTTTACAATACCATCAAGCGTACTTTTATAAATGCTTTCCTGATGTCTGTCCGTCATCTTCCATACAGCATTTTAATGATCGTGATAAGCCTTATACCGTTTGCTATTCTCTTTATCCCAAGCTTTCGGGTACAGTCTTTCCTTATCATGCTTTTCATCTTAATGGGAGGCGCAACTATTGCATACATCAATTCCTGCTTCTTTGTGAAAATATTCGACAAATATATCCCGGAAGAAGAAAAGGAAGAAGCTGACGACGGCGAATGGCATATGGAAGAAGAATCTGAGACCAATCAGAAAACGGAGGAAACGCCAAAAGAACTTCCTCAAACAGAGGACGCTTCTTTATGATAAGAAACTGGAACGGAAAACCGTATCACTCTCTCGACTATATGCTGAAAGAGCGTTTTGGAGAAAAAGTTTATAAAGTTACTTTAAACGGCGGTATGTCCTGTCCAAACCGCGACGGAAAAGTGGGAACCGGCGGCTGCATTTTCTGCAGCGCAGGGGGAAGCGGCGATTTTGCAGCCTCCTCTTCTCTTTCCATAAGGGAACAGATTGAAAGCCAGATCGCCATGATTTCCGAAAAACGTCCCATTCGGAAATATATCGCCTATTTTCAGGCGTATACAAACACCTACGCTCCCGTGGAATATCTGGAGAAAATTTTCACAGAAGCAATTTCCCACCCGGATATTCTGGGACTTTCCATAGGAACAAGACCGGACTGCCTGGGCGATGATGTTGTCGCTCTTCTCTCCCGTTTAAACAGGCAGAAACCTGTCTGGGTGGAACTTGGTCTCCAGACTATGCACCAGGATACGGCTCTGTATATCCGAAGAGGATACCCTCTCTCTGTGTTTGAAGAAGCTGTTTATGCACTTCGTAAAGAAAATATCGAGGTCATTGTCCACACGATCCTGGGACTTCCGGGGGAAAACCGTGAGAAGGTCTTATCCACTATGGATTACTTAAATACAATGGATATTCAGGGCGTCAAGCTCCAGCTCCTCCATGTTCTGAAAGGAACAGACCTTGCGGCAGATTATGAAAAAGGACTGTTTTCCGTTCTGGAACGCGAGGAATACCTTGATCTCGTCATCGACTGTCTGGAGCGCCTAAATCCCGACATTGTCATTCACCGTGTAACAGGCGACGGTCCGAAAGAACTTCTTCTCGCCCCTTTATGGGCGTCAAGGAAACGGGAAGTTTTAAATCTTCTTCATCGCCGCATGAAGGAACGCGGAAGTTTTCAGGGAAAAAAATTTTTTTAAGGAGGATATAAAAATTGGCAACACCATTTACCACCTACAAATTAATTGTATTGTATATGCTGAAACATGCAGAATCCTCTCTTACAAACTCCCAGATTTCAGAATTTATCCTGGAGCGGGAATACACAAATTATTTTCATCTTCAGGAGGCTGTTTCAGAGCTTGTGGAGGCGGAATTAATCGAAAAACATACCATTTCCAATACTTCTTACTATCATCTCACGGAAGATGGAAAGAACACGCTCTCCTATTTTGAAAAAGAACTCTCTGCCGACATCAGAAAAGAAGTAAAAGAATACCTGAAATCATCAGGCTGTGAAATGCAGCAGCGCATTTTAACGCCGGCAGATTATTATACAAACAGCCAGGGAAGCTATGCTGTAAACTGCCGGATCATCGAACAGAATATAAGCCTTATGGATATTAATCTGATCGCCCCGAATCTTGAAGCAGCAAAATCCATGTGCAAAAACTGGCCTGATAAATCCCGTGAAATCTATGCAAAAATAATGGAGGAGCTTTTATAGCTCCTCCCTCTTTATTTTCTTCATATGTTCTTTTATCACTTTTTCATATCCCAGATCTCCCGGCTCATAAAAACGTTCTCCTGAAATCTCAGAAGGAAGGTACTGCTGTTTTACATAATGATCAGGGTAGTCGTGGGCATACAGGTAGCCTACGCCGTGTCCCAGCTTATCGTGTCCGCCGTAATGGGCGTCCTGAAGGTGTGCAGGTACGGTTGTCTTTGTTTTTTTCACAGAATCCATCGCCGCAAAGATAGCGTTTACAGCAGAATTGCTTTTTGGCGCACATGCCATATACGTGACTGCCTGGGATAGAATGATCTGAGATTCCGGCATTCCCACACGCTCCACCGCCTGAGCTGCCGCCACTGCCACCTGAAGCGCCTGCGGATCTGCATTTCCTATATCTTCTGAAGCAAGGATCATAATCCTTCTTGCAATGAACTTTACGTCCTCTCCTGCATACAGCATTTTTGCAAGATAGTAAACGGCTGCGTCCGGGTCGGAACCGCGCATACTTTTAATAAATGCAGAAATAATATCATAGTGGTTATCTCCGTTTTTATCATATCGGACCACGCGCTTCTGAATACACTCTTCCGCAACGGAAATAGTAAGATGTATTTTCCCGTCCTCCGCTCTCGGCGTAGTAAGGATCGCAAGCTCCACCGCATTTAAAGCGCATCTTGCGTCTCCTCCTGCCATATCTGCAAGAAAATCAAGCGCCTCATCTTCTATCACGGCTTCATAACTTCCCATTCCTTTTTCTTTGTCATTTACAGCCCTCAGGATCAGCGTTTTGATCTCTTCTTTTCCGAGAGATTTCAGTTCAAAAATAACAGAACGGGAAAGGAGAGCTCCATTTACCTCAAAATACGGATTCTCGGTTGTAGCGCCGATCAAAATAAGAGTTCCGTCTTCCACAAAGGGAAGGAGGTAATCCTGCTGCCCTTTATTAAATCTGTGTATCTCATCAATAAAGAGTATTGTTTTCCTGCCGTACATTCCGAGAGTTTCTTTCGCCTGCTTCACAACCTCTTCCATATCTTTTTTCCCGGCTACTGTGGCATTGATCTGGGTAAAGCTGGCGCTTGTCGTATTCGCAATGACTTTTGCAAGCGTTGTCTTTCCTGTTCCCGGCGGTCCGTAAAAAATAACGGAAGTAAGCTTATCTGCCTTAATGGCGCGGTACAAAAGCTTATCCTTCCCCACAATATGCTGCTGCCCCACCACCTCGTCAAGCGTCCTGGGGCGCAGTCTGGAAGCAAGCGGCGACTCGCTTTCAAGTGTCTTTGATTTTGCATATTCAAATAAATCCATATGTATTTCTCCATTTCAAGCTGAACATTTTCGTACATCTGTTCTCATTATACTACAGGAGCAAAAGACGGTCAACTGTAACAAACTCATACCCATTTTCTTTCAACAAGTCTATGATTTTAAATGCGGCCTCTACCGACGTCTCATATCCATCATGCATTAAAATAATGGCATCTTCATGAATCAGAGACTCCACAATCTTCAAAATATCCGGTACGCTTTTACTTTTCCAATCAAGAGTGTCTATATCCCAGAAAACAGGCAGCATATCAATAGAAAGTTCAAGATCCTGCCGCCACTCCCCGAAAGGCGGTCTGATGAAAACAGGATATTCTCCTGTAATCTCGTATATTTTATTGCTTGTTTTTTCAATTTCCTCTTTTGCCCTTATTTTTGAAATCTGATTCAGACATACATGATTATAAGTATGATTTCCAATCAAATGTCCCTCCTCCTGTATACGGCTTACAAGTTCCTCATTTCCCTCTATATTTCTTCCTGTGAGAAAAAAAGTAGCCAAAATCCCCCTCTCTCTCAGCCCCTCCAGAAGCTTTGGCGTGTATTTTCGGCTTGGTCCGTCATCAAAGGTAAGAGCGACTTTCGGAAGTTCCTGCACATTTCTCTCCTGCACAATATGAAAAACCTCCGCACTTTTATTTTCTCTCAGAAACAACAGGCACAAAAAAAGAAGGAACATCCAGGAAAGGGTGACCGCAAGAGTTCTTATTTTTTTCATGGCAAAGCTCTTTTACATTCTCCCCACAATATATGTGCACACTGTAAAAAAAAGAAGAGGAAGGCTTTCACCCTCCCCGGTCTTATTTTTCTTTTAACGCAAGATAATGCTTCTCAATTTCCGCAATCGTTCCCTCGTATCCAAGAACGCTGTTGTCAAGATATAAATCATAATTCGACTTGTCTGTCCATTCCTGCCCTGTGAAACGAAGACTGTACTCTCTTTTTCTCTTATCATCTTTTTGAAGGAATTTCTCAATTTCTCTCCGACTTTTGTTCAGCTTTTTGGCAGCCTCTTCTAGGCGGAATTCCCAGGAAGCATGAACAAACACCCGAAGAACATGGGGGTAATCTTCCCTGTTTAAAACCATGTTGGAACATCTTCCTATGATTACACAGGATTCTTTTGCCGCAAGCTCTCTGATGATTTTTGCCTGATAGTTAAAAAGATTTTCATCAGATGTAAACTCCTTACTCTGAGGCGGAAAAAGCTCGCCTTTATAAATGCCCGTTTTTCCGAAAAGAGGCGGCTTTGCACTTGTATACTCATCCACTCTTCCAAAAAGCGTCTCATGAATGCCGCTGTCCTCTGATGCCATCCGGATAATATTTTTGTCATAATAAGGAATACTTAATTTTTGAGCAAGCCGCTCACCTATGGTGCGGCCTCCGCTTCCATACTCTCTTGCTATGGTAATGACGCAATTTTCCATATTCCCTGCCTCCCTTATTCTCCAAGATATGCCTTCTGTACAGATTCATCGTGGAGCAGCTTATCTGCCTCTCCCTCGAGAGTAATGCTTCCTGTCTCAAGAACGTATGCCCTGTCTGCAATGGAAAGGGCTTTTTTTGCATTCTGCTCCACAAGAAGAACAGTTGTGCCGCTCTCACTTACTTCTCGTATAATATCAAAAATTTCATTTACAAAAATGGGAGAAAGTCCCATAGAAGGTTCATCCATTACAATCAGTTTTGGCCTGCTCATAAGGGCTCTTCCCATTGCAAGCATTTGCTGTTCTCCTCCTGAAAGCGTTCCTGCCCGCTGATTTTTCCGCTCCTCAAGCCTTGGAAATCTTTTATAAACGTTTTCTAAATCCCGGGCAATTTCGTCCTTGTCTTTTCTTGTATACGCACCCATTTTCAGATTGTCATATACACTTAAATCAGAAAACACCCGCCGTCCCTCCGGCACATGGGCAATTCCCATACTCACGATTTTATGAGCAGGGACTTTTGTAATATCTTTTCCGCCAAATGCAATAGAGCCGCCTTTTGCAGGAACCAGTCCGGTCACTGTCTGAAGGGTTGTTGTTTTTCCCGCTCCGTTCGCTCCTATCAGGGCAATGACCTCCCCCTCGTTTACATGGAAGGAGATTCCCTTTAACGCCTGAATCATGCCGTAATATACATGCAGATTCTCCACTTCCAACATTGCCATATTCTTATCCTCCTACTCTCCAAGATACGCTGTAATAACCGCCTGGTCACTGAGCACATCTGCTGTTTTCCCCTGTGCAAGGACGCTTCCGAAATTCAGTACCGTAAGTTCCTCACAAATACCGGATACAAGCTTCATATCATGCTCAATCAGAAGAATGGTCATATGAAAATGCTTCTGCACAAAACGAATGGTATCCATAAGCTCTGCTGTCTCATTTGGATTCATGCCTGCCGCCGGCTCGTCAAGAAGGAGCAGCTTGGGCTCCGTTGCAAGTGCTCTTGCAATTTCCAGTTTTCTCTGTTTGCCGTATGGAAGATTTCCCGCTAAACACCCAGCTTCTTTATCAAGGTCAAAAACTTTTAAAATCTCCATTGCCTTTTCATCCATCTCTTTTTCCGTCTTGTAATAGCGCGGAAGACGTAAAATCCCTGTGAGAACGGAATATTTATGACCGTTGTGAAAACCTGCCTTTACATTGTCAAGAACAGTAAGCTCTTTGAAAAGACGGATATTCTGAAATGTTCTGGCAATGCCAGAGCGATTTATTTCAATCGTACTTTTCCCTGCAATATTTTTCCCGTCAAGAAGAATATGTCCCTCATCCGGTTTATACACGCCTGTAAGAAGGTTAAAAACTGTTGTTTTTCCCGCTCCATTCGGACCTATCAGCCCGTAAAGCTCCCCCTCCTCTATTTTCAGATGAAAATTATCTACTGCGTGAAGACCTCCAAAGGAAATTGACAGATTGTTTACTTCCAGCATAGCCATATTAAGCAGCCTCCTTCCCCGGTCTTAATTTTTCTTTCATACGTTTTCTCCAGTTAATTGCCGCAGGGGCCCAGTTAAACAACATCATCAGAATCAGTATAATAGCGTAAATAAGCATTCTGTAATCTGAAAGACCTCTCAGCATTTCCGGAAGAGCCGTAAGTACAATGGCTGCAATAATAGAGCCGCGGATATTTCCAATTCCTCCAAGCACAACAAATACAAGCATGAGAATAGAAGTATTGTAATCAAATTTCTTCACATTTAAGGTTGCAAGGTTATGAGCATAAAGAACACCGGAAACACCTGCAAGAGCCGCAGAAACAGAAAATGCCAGCAACTTGTATTTTGTGACATTAATTCCAATAGATTCTGCTGCAATCCTGTTGTCTCTGGCTGCCATAATGGCGCGGCCGCTTCTGGAATTAATCAGATTCAAAACAATCACCAGCGTAATCAAAATAAGAATTACACCAATTGTAAATGTTGAATTTTTCGGTGTTCCGGCAATGCCCAATGCACCTTTTACAATGGCTTTGGATCCTGGTTCCATCTTAAGCCCCATAGAGCTTGTAGCCACATGAATGCCTTTACTGTCAATTCCAATATACAGAACATTCATCAGATTTTTAATAATTTCTCCAAAAGCAAGTGTGACAATGGCGAGATAATCTCCACGAAGACGAAGTACGGGAACTCCAATTAAAATGCCGAAGATTCCTGCTACTGCCGCTCCAATCAGAATTGCCAGAACGAATCGGAGCATGTCCGGCATTGCATCCCCCACTGCATTTGAGAAAAATGCACTGGAATACGCTCCCACACACATAAACCCTGCATGACCAAGGCTTAATTCACCGGAAATTCCAACTACAAGATTCAGGGATACTGCCGCAATCACATACACACAGATAGGAACAAGAAGTCCTTTTAAAAGACTGGAAATATTTCCCGTTGTCACAAGCCCCTGTACCACAAGGTAAATCACAATAACCATTGTATATGTGAGCATATTGCTTTTTGTTGTTTTATTCATATCTTTTAATTTCTTCATGAACCCACCTCACACTTTCTCCTGGATATTCTTTCCGAACAGTCCGGCAGGTTTTACAAGCAGAACCACAATAAGCACTGCAAAAACTATGGCATCTGCCACCTGGGAGGAAATATATGCTTTTCCGAGAATTTCAATCACACCCAGCAGCAGACCACCAATCACAGCTCCCGGAATGGAACCGATTCCACCAAACACCGCTGCAACAAAAGCCTTAATGCCAGGCATTGCACCCGTGTATGGAGTCAGAGTCGGGTATGCGCAGCAGAGCAGAACACCGGCAATGGCTGCAAGAGCAGAACCGATGGCAAAGGTCATGGAAATAGTCGCATTTACGTTAATTCCCATAAGCTGAGCTGCATCTCTGTCCTCAGAAACAGCAAGCATGGCATGACCCGGCTTCGTCTTTTTTACAAAGAACGTAAGACCTGTCATAATCACAATACATGCCACAATGGTAACAATGGTAACGCCGCTTATAGTAAGCTGTCCGTCAAACAGGGAAAGGGATGGAACCGTAATGATATTTACAAATGTCTTTCCGTCTGCCCCAAAAATTAACAGGGCAAGGTTCTGAAGAAGATAGCTCACTCCAATAGCAGTAATCAAAACTGCAAGAGATGAGGAGGCCTTCCTTAAAGGTCTGTATGCCACCGCCTCAATCGTCATTCCGAGAACAGTACAGACGCCCATGGAAATCAGAACCGCTATTACAGGGGAAACTCCTCCTTTTGTCATAAGTGTAAGCACCACGTATGCGCCTACCATAATTACGTCTCCGTGAGCAAAGTTCAGCATTTTCGCAATTCCATACACCATGGTGTACCCAAGTGCAATAATGGCATATACGCTGCCCAGGCTTATACCGTCTTTTAAATAAGATATAAAACTCATAGCACACCTCTCAAACCTTTAAATTTTATGGCAAAAGGGGACAGTCTAACAGTGACCGTCCCCAATATTCAGACTTTTTTTCTTACGCTGTCAGCTTTACATTGCCTTGTAAGCACCGTCCTCAATGATAACTGCTTTCGGCTCTTTGTCAGGCTCTCCTGTTTCATCCCATGTAATCGTTCCTGTTAAACCTTCCAGTTCAATATTTGTCATAGAAACCTTCATTGCCTCGCACATATCGGAAATTTCCATATCCGGTGTAAGTCCTGCGTCCTCTGCCGCAAGCTTGATTGCATACACTGCATCATACGCGTCTGCTGCAAACTGAATCGGAATCTGATTATCAAACGCTTCCTTATATGCACTTACAAATTTCTGTGTTTTTTCATCTTCTGCATCTGCTGCAAACGGTGTAAGGAGCATAACTCCTTCTGCAAGGGACGTATCAAAGTTCTCCACACTTAAAAGTCCGTCCAGTCCATCACAGCCAAAGAATTTCGGTGCAAAATCAAGATCTTTTGCCTGCTGAAGAATCAGTGCTGCCTCCTGGTAATATACAGGAAGGAATACAAGCTCTGCCCCGCCGTCCTTTGCTTTCTGGAGCTGTACTTTAAAGTCTGTCTTGCTGTCTGCTGTGAAAGCTTCTGCCGCTACAACCTCGAGTCCCTGGTTTTCTGCTTCTGCCTGGAAGCTCTCATAAATTCCTGAGGAATATGGGTCAGAACCATCGTAAATAACAGCTACTTTTGTTGCAATTTTATTCTCGCCAATATACTGTGCAGATTTTGTTCCCTGCGCCGGATCAGAAAAGCATACACGGAAAGCATTCTCTCCAGCAATAGAGTCGATTGCTGTTGCAGAAGGTGTTAAAAGAAACATATTGTCGTTTGCCGCCTCTGCCTCAACAGCAATACAGGGAGCACTTGTAACTGTTCCCACGAGCATCTGCATTCCCCAGTCCTTCAGAGTATTGTACGCATTCACAGATTTTTCCGCATCATGCTCATCATCTTCCATTTTAAATTCTATTTTTGTGCCGTTAATTCCGCCTTCTGCATTAATTTCATCTACTGCAAGCTGAATTCCATTTTCTACGGCTGCGCCATATGTAGCAGCTGCGCCTGTCATTGGTCCTATTCCGCCGATTTTAAAAGTTTCCTCCTCTGCAAATACAGATACCGGTGCAAAAGCCGTCATTGCCATAGCCGCTGCGGCTGTAATTGTAAATGCTTTTTTTAAATTTCTCATAATATTCTCCTCCTTTATACTATATCATTTCGCTTTCATTTAATGTAGTGTTAAAATTATAGCATTTCACAGTGATGATTTCAAGATAAAAATTCACAAAATTTTTATCTTTTTTACTTATACTTATATACAGCAAGTAAAAAAATACTGCACCATCAAAACGAAAACTGTTTTGATGGTGCAGTATTGTATATTTCATATCTTTCAATTAAGCAATTGCTTTCTTTGCGATTTCTGCAAGAGCTGTGAAACCTGCAGCGTCATTTACAGCCATCTCTGCAAGCATCTTTCTGTTGATGTCGATATTTGCAACTTTAAGGCCGTGCATCATTTTGCTGTAGGATAATCCGTTCATTCTTGCTGCAGCATTAATACGTGCAATCCAGAGCTGTCTGAACTGACGTTTTTTCTGCTTTCTGCCTGCGTAGGAGCTTGCAAGTGCTCTCATTACAGACTGTTTTGCGATTCTATACTGTTTGGAACGAGATCCTCTATAACCTTTTGCCAGTTTTAATGTACGGTTGTGTCTTTTTTTTGCGTTTAATCCGCCTTTAATTCTTGCCATTTCCTAATTTCCTCCTGTTCGTCTTCTTCTATATCTTATAAATATGGTAATGCTTTCTTCATGCTCTTAACATTTGTAGAATCAACAACAGTAGATTTTCTTAAATTTCTCTTTCTCTTCTGAGATTTTTTTGTTAAGATATGGCTCTTATAAGCTTTATTTCTTACTAATTTTCCTGTACCTGTTTTTTTGAAGCGCTTTGCTGCTGCTCTACAAGTTTTAATTTTTGGCATTGTTATTTCCTCCTTGATTTGTGTACTTCTTTATTCATGCTATATCCTGCCACACAGCTGTATGACATGGCTGTAACATTTATATTAGCGTTTTTCACTTAAAAACATTGTCATGCTGCGGCCTTCCACTTTGGGCGCCTTCTCAACTGTTGCAATATCAGACAGATGCTCTGCAAAATCGTCCAGAACATGCTTGCTGCTTGCCATATGTGCCATCTCTCTTCCGCGGAAACGGAGAGTTACCTTCACTCTGTCTCCCTTTGTGAGGAACTTTCTAGCCGCGTTTACCTTTGTCATTAAGTCATTTGTATCAATGTTCGGGGAAAGACGCACTTCTTTGACATCGATGGTTTTCTGCTTTTTCTTGGCTTCTTTTTCCTTTCTTGCAAGCTCGTAACGGTATTTTCCATAATCAATAATCTTACATACCGGCGGTTTTGCCTGAGGAGCGATTTTTACTAAATCAAGTCCTGCCTCCTGTGCTTTAAACATGGCTTCCTTCGCGGACATGATTCCGAGCTGTGCTCCGTCCGGACCAATTAAACGTACCTCTTTGTCTCTGATTTGTTCGTTAATCATTAAATTGCTAATTGTCGTGCACCTCCATACCTGAATAAATGATAATCCATGACCTCTGTCACCCTCGTTACTGTACGAAAAAAAGTGTGGACAGACGTCCACACTTCATCTATTACACCTATTGTTCCATCAATAGTTACTGTGCAATATAAACCCAAGTCACATTTATGTGCTAAGGTGAGAGTGAACTCTGCTTTGTTTTCTCACGTACTGTCATAGGATACCACAACAAAAGCAGAATGTCAACCCTTTATACTGTAATTATTCCAAGAACCTCCATTACGGAGAATACAAGGATTGCAACGAGACAGATCGGCGCAATGTATTTGATAATTACTGTATAGAATTTTTTCACTTTAAATTTCCCGTTTACCTCAGCCTCTTCAATAATCGCCTTCGGCTTGATTACATATCCGACAAAGATACAGGTAAGGAAGGCAACAATCGGCATCAGAACACTGTTGCTGATAAAATCAAAGAAATCAAGCAGCGTCATTCCAAGCGGAGCCAGGAAACTTAACGGACCAAAGCCCAGAGATACCGGGATTCCAACCGCAAGCACAAATACAAGCACAACTGCGCAGGCTTTCTTTCTGCCCCATTTCATCTTATCACATACAATGGAAACGAGTGTTTCTGTAAGCGAAATAGAAGAAGTAAGAGCTGCAAATAATACCAGAAGAAAGAAAATTGCTCCAATCACTGTTCCGAATTTCATACTGTCAAACACTTTTGGAAGTGTGACAAACATAAGGCTCGGACCTTTTCCAAGCGCTTCTTCGCTTCCACCGGAAAATGCAAATACTGCCGGAATAATCATAAGACCTGCCATAAAAGCAATTCCCGTGTCAAAAATTTCAATCTGGCGCACAGATTTTTCAAGATGCGCCTCTTTCTTCATATAAGAACCGTATGTAATCATAATTCCCATTGCCAGAGACATGGAATAGAAAAGCTGTCCCAGCGCTGCCAGTACTGTTGTGGCACTGAATCGGCTGAAGTCAGGTAAAAGGTAATATTTTACACCTTCCATAGCTCCCGGCTGTGAGATACTGAATACTGCAATAATTACCGTCATAAGTACAAGAACCGGCATCATGAAACGGCTCGCCTTTTCAATTCCGCCTTCCACACCAAGCATGACAATCACAAGCCCTAAAACAACATAAATCAAAAAGAATACAACCGGAGCCACCGGCTGGCTGATATAATTTCCGAAAAATTCATCTGTAGCCGCACTGGAAACCTGATTTGTCACAAATACAGTAAGGTATTTTAATACCCACCCTCCAATCACACAGTAGTACGGTGTGATAATAAACGGAACGAGACATGACAGTCCTCCCAGAAAACCAAATCTTTTATCAAGCGCTTTGTATGCGCCTACTGCGCTTAAATGCGTCTTTCGTCCAAGTGCAATCTCTGTTATCATCAGTGCAAAACCGAAGGTAACCGCCAGAACAAGGTACACCAGAAGAAAAATTCCACCGCCGTACTTTGCGGCAAGATACGGGAATCTCCACAGGTTTCCAAGACCTACAGCGGAACCGGCTGCAGCGAGCACAAAGCCTAACTTATTGGTAAATGCACTTCTTTGTTTCTGTTCTTCCATTCTTTTCCCCCTCTTGTTAAAAAAATTGCCTTTTTTATTATACATTAATTTTTTTATAAGAACAATACATAATCCTGCATTTTCCGGGAATAATATTCACGAATTGAAAAAAGGAGGTTCAGATTATGACTGTTTTAAAATGTTATGCCACTACATGTGTCTACAACAAAGAACAGCTTTGTTCCAAAGGAAACATCGATGTAATGGGAGAAAATGCCCACTTATCAGAGGATACCTGCTGCGGAAGCTTCCGGGAACGAGGCAGCTCTTCCCCGCAGAATAATTATGCTTCCGGCTGCGGCTGCGAAACCATTCAGATTGACTGTAAGGCACATCACTGCTCCTACAATGACGACTGCAAATGTACAGCGGCTGCCATTCAGGTAAGCGGAGAAAACGCAAAAGACTGCCAGGAAACAAAATGCGGCACATTCCGGTGTGAGCGCTGATTCTCCATAAGAACGCGCACTACGAAAAAAGAGACCTTCTATGAGAAGGTCTCCTTTACTTTTCCATGATTACTTATCTGTTTTTCAGAAAATCCGGAATCTGAATGTCTTTTTTCTGTACAGTGCTGGACGGAGTCTTTGTACCAAATGGAGTTGCGTTCATTGTAGGAAGACTGAAACTCGGCATATTTACATTCATTGTCTGCTGAGTCGGCGCCGCTGCCTGTCTCTTCGCTGCAAACGGAGAAGCTGTATTTCTCTGAGCAAACGGACTGCTGCTCTGCACATTATCATTTAATCCTGTCGCAATAACTGTGATTCTTGCATAATCTGCCACGGAGTCATCATACATTGCACCAAAGATAATATTTGCATCTTCGCCTGTAAGCTCCTGTACATAGCTTGCCGCGTCATTTGCGTCCATAAGAGAAATATCACCGGAAATGTTAATGATAACATGTGTCGCACCCTTAATGGTTGTCTCAAGAAGCGGAGAAGATACAGCCTGCTGTACAGCCTCCATTGCCTTGTCATCGCCTCTTGCCTCACCGATACCGATGTGCGCGATTCCCTTGTCTGTCATAACTGTCTCAACATCCGCAAAGTCAAGGTTAATAAGAGCCGGCAGGTTAATCAGGTCTGTAATACCCTGCACTGCCTGCTGGAGAACCTCGTCAGCCTTACGAAGAGCCTCCGGCATTGTTGTACGACGGTCTACGATTTCCAGTAATTTGTCATTTGGGATCACAATTAAAGTGTCCACTGCTTTCTTCAGATTTTCAATGCCTGCCAGCGCATTGTTCATTCTTGTTTTTGCCTCAAAACGGAATGGTTTTGTAACAACACCTACTGTCAGGATTCCCATTTCCTTCGCTGCCGCTGCGATCACAGGTGCAGCTCCGGTTCCGGTTCCGCCGCCCATACCACAGGTAACGAATACCATGTCTGCGCCTTCCATTAACTGTTTTACTTCTTCAATGCTTTCTTCAGCCGCCTTCTGGCCTACTTCCGGCTGTGCACCGGCGCCAAGACCTTTTGTAATTTTCTCACCAATCTGAAGTACAGTTGGAGCTTTACACAGAGTCAAAGCCTGCTTATCAGTATTCACACCTACAAACTCTACTCCGCCGATGGCTTCTTCCACCATTCTGTTTACTGCGTTATTTCCGGCTCCACCTACACCAATTACAATAATTTTGGCAGATGATTCAGCCTCATTTGTCATAATCTCTAACAACGTACTTCCTCCTTTATTTTTACCTGATAACTGATTCAGCGTATTTGTACCAAGCTGTATACTTATTTCTACCTGATGTACCTTCGTTAAGTTACATATAGATATATCATATATTTTTTTTGGAAATTAATCAACTACTAATTTTGTTTTTTTATATTTTTTTCACGTTTTTTCGATGAAGAAGCAGGAAAATCCCTTTCTTTCGAGCATACATGACAAAATCGCCGGAATTATTCTGCATAATCGGTGTAATCTTCGTCTGTATAGTCTTCTGTATAATCCTCTTCTTCCTCCGGAATCGCTTCGCCGTTTTCGTCCTCTCCGCCTGTGCCCTCTCCATCGGCATTCTCTCCATCGTCGCCCTCCGCGGCAAGGCTTTCCTCTGTCGGTGCAGGTCCTACATAATTTCCATATTCGTCATATTCCCCAGCTCCTGTATAATCGCCTTCTTCGTCGTATCCGCCGGTCCACTCTGCAAGCGCTTTCTCAAGCTCTGTCATTGGCTTTGGTCCAACATACGAGCCGTTTTCGTCAAACTCACCTGTACCTGTGTATTCGCCGCTCTCCTCATATCCGCCGGTCCACTCCGCCGCCAGCTCCTCCGGCGTCTTTTCTTTTACCTCTTCCTCAAAGGTAATGGTCTTTACGGTATCTGTCACGCTTTCCAGATGAAGGATCCCTTTTCTCCCGGAAATTAAAGGCAGAATGGCAATGGCTCTCGTCATCTTGTCTTCCAGGAACTCATCTTTTCCAAGCATCACAGTTATATCTCCATATAAAAGACTGATCTGGTAATTTTTATCAAATTCGATATGATCCGGTATCGTCTCGTTCTTCTGGAAAATCGTGGCAAGCGCAACGGCTGTATTCAGGACTGTTTTTCCCTTGATGGGAAGCTCCTCGTCCATGACCACGTGCTTCACGGAAATGCCGTCAAAATACGGAACTGTCTCGTCTCTCTCCTTCGAGCTTTCTATGAAAATGCCGTTTCTGTCAAAATAAATGTAGCTGTCCAGATAAGGAATACAGCCAACCGGCTTTTCTTCTTTTACACTGATGCAGATGGTATTTCTGTTTACCTGACTTACCACATATCCTTTCACAAAGGGAATGTCCTCTGTCTCCCTTTTTGTGTAAAGAAGAGGCGCAAGAACGGAATTTGATGCCAGTGGTCCGCGAAGCACCATCTTCCTCACTTCTTTTTCAGAATAATGGCTGCTTCCCATTACGTCCACTTCATCTACCTTAAAATATGCAAAAAAGAATATTACTCCTGCTGCCAGGAGACTTCCTAAAACTGCACCTGCATATTTCCATGTTTTTTTACTTATCCTTTTTTTTCTGTAATTCGATGTCCTCATACCACAAGTTTCCTCAATCTTCCGTCACTGCCCCTCCCAGGGCGTTTAAATCTTCACAAATATGCTCGTATCCCCGCTCGATAAAAGAACAGCCCTCTATGCAGGAAGTACCTTTACATGCAAGAGCTGCCAGAATAAGAGCCGCTCCTCCCCGAAGCTCCTGTGCCTTTACCGTACAGCCTGTAAGAGGAAATCCTCCGTCGATAAAAGCGTCTCTTTCCCTGATCTGTATCTGCGCTCCCATGCGCTTCATTTCTTCTGCTGCCTTGTACCGCGCTTCAAATATATTTTCCCTGATACGGCTTTTTCCGGGGACTGTGAGAAGAACTGCCATAAGCGGAGACTGCAGATCTGTTGGAAAACCGGGATAAACGCCAGTTTCCACGTAATCGGCAGGAGCATTTACCTCTCCCGCATCCACAATCAGTTTACCACTGTTCACTTCGTATTGTCCACCTATTTTCCTGTATACCTGAAGAAAAGCGTTAAGCTCTCCCTCGGGCGGATTCAGGATCTCAATTTTTCCTCTTGTTGCAGCAGCCGCACAGATATACGTTCCGGCTACAATACGGTCAGGAGGAACCTGCATATCCCCGCCTTTTAAACAGGGTACGCCGTCTATGGTGATCACGCCTGTTTCCTCGCCGGAAATCCTTGCTCCCATTCTCCTTAAATAGCGACAGAGCCAGAGTATTTCCGGCTCTTCTGCACAGTTTTTTATTATCGTTCTGCCCCTTGCCGTCACTGCAGATAAAATCCCCTGCTCGGTTGCTCCCACGCTTTTGGCAGAAAAAGAAATTTCCCCTCCTGTAAGCTCCCGGCATTCTGCCTCTACAAAGTTTTCTTCCTCCCGGATTTTCACCCCAAGACAGCGAAGCGCGTACAAATGCAGATCTATAGGGCGCTTTCCAATAACGCAGCCTCCCGGATAGCCGATTTTTCCCCTCTTGTTTCTTGCAGTGACAGCTCCCAGAAGAATGACGGAGGAACGCATTTTGCCGGTATCTTCAGAAGAAATTTCCTGTCCCCTGCACCGACTGCAGTCAAGATAGAGATCGTGCCCTTTCCACCATGTTTTTGCTCCCAGCTTTTTAAGAATTTCTTCCATACAGAAAACGTCTGCAATTTTTGGACACCCTCTTAACACGCTGACTCCTCTGTGCAAAAGAGATGCCGCCATCATGGGCAGAGCCGCATTTTTCGACCCCTGGATCCGGACAGATCCCTTAAGCTTCCTTCCCCCTTCAATATAAATACGCTTCAAGCTGTTCACTCCCAAAGGGCATCTTACTTTTTATTGTATGCGGTTTCTCCTCCTTTGTGACTGGATACGCTGAGTGCAAGCCCCATTTCTCCCAGAAGAAAAACGACGGAGGTTCCCCCGTAGCTTACAAAGGGGAGGGTAATTCCCGTATTGGGAATGGTATTTGTCACAACTGCAATATTTAAAATCACCTGAACTGCCATATGCGCCATGATCCCTGCCGTTAAAAGAGCTCCCAAAAGATCACGGCTGTGGGTGGAGATCACGCAGAGCCTCCACAGAAGAAGCATAAACAAAAGAATCAAAAGAGCCGCACCAAAAAGTCCCAGCTCCTCGCATATCACAGAAAAAATCATATCGTTCTGCGCCTCCGGCACAAACCCCAGCTTCTGAATGCTGCTTCCAAGTCCTCTGCCGAAAAGCCCTCCGCTTCCAATTGCATAAAGTCCCTGAATCGTCTGAAAACCTTTTTCGTATTTCTCCGGATTTCTCCAGATAGCAAGGCGCTCCAGACGATAGCTTTCCGCTGCAAGAAAAACGGCTACAAACCCAAGCCCTGCCGCACCGATTCCCACAAAGGGAAGGTATCTGGGATTCGATACAAAAATCAGCACTACACCAATCCCCAGAATAATAACAGCCGTACTTAAATTGTTGCTTCCCACAAGTCCCACAATGGGGAGAAGTGTTGCCATTGTCCTGCACATAAACAGGATATTTCCCGTACTTTTCATGCTTTTTTCTATCTGCCAGCCAAGAAAAAGAATGACTGCCACCTTTGCAAACTCGGAAGGCTGAAAGGAAAGCGGTCCAAGATTCAGCCATCGTTTGGAGCCATTGATTTCCTGCCCCACAAGAAGCACTGCTGTAGAAAGTACAATAGACAGAAGGTATGACGCCGGCGCCATTTTTGCAAGAATATGGTAATCCATCTGCGATACAAAATACATTGCCATAAGCCCAAGCGCCGTGGCAAAAAGCTGCTTTTTAAAATAATAGGCAGAGTCGCCAAAACGCACTCTGCCATTATATTCACTGGCGGAAAAAAGCATGACAAGTCCAAATGCAACGAGAATCAGTACAAGGACAAGAAGGAGCACATCTATATGACCTTCCTGCCGCTTTTCCTTTTCTGACATGATTTCCTCCGGCTTACGCTTTATTTAAGCATATGAATTTCAGCCCCGGAAATATGACTGCTTCCTTTCCGCTTATCTATGTTTACTTTTAAAGCTCAGACACGTACTTTTTAAACATATCGCCTCTCTGCTCGTAATTATCAAACTGTCCCCAGCTTGCACAGGCAGGAGAAAGAAGAACCGCTTCTCCTTCTTTTGCGTGTTCTGCACAATAATGTACCGCTTCCTGAAGATTTTCAAGAAGAACAATGTCTGTAAAACCAAGACGTTCTGCCGCCGCCTTAATCTTCTCTTTTGTCTGCCCGATAAGAACAAGGCAGCGCACCTTTCCGTCAAATGCCTGAATCCACTCATCGTAGCTGGATTCTTTATCGTATCCGCCTCCAATAAGATAAGTGGGACGGTTCATCGCCTGAATGCCTTTTATAGCTGCGTCCGGGTTCGTTCCCTTGGAATCGTTATAGTACACAACACCGTTTTTCTCTGTGACATACTCAATTCTGTGCTCCACTGCCGTAAACTCACAGACACTCTTGCGGATACTTTCCATATCTACGCCTGCATAATATGCCATTGCCACTGCTGCCATTACGTTTTCGTAATTATGCTGTCCGAGAAGTTTTAATTCTCCCGTCTTTACAACTGGAATTTTAGCTGTCTCTGTTGTAAGCATAATGGTATCTCCTTCAAGGTAAATACCTTTTTCCAGAGTGCGGGCACTGGAAAAATATACAACTTTCGGAACTGCTGTCTCTCCGAATTTTCTGAGTACCTCGTCCTCATAATTCAGCACACACACATCTTCACTGCTCTGATTTTTTGTAATCAGCTCTTTTACCCGTATGTACTCCTCCATTGTATGATGGCGGTTTAAATGGTCCTCTGTGATATTTAAGATTGCGCTGACCTCCGGAGCAAATTCTTCGATTGTCTCAAGCTGAAAGCTGCTGATTTCCACAACTGTCACGCTGTTTTCCTGCATCTCCTGTGCCTTCGATGTGTAAGGCGTCCCTATGTTTCCCACCACAAACACAGAAGGACAGGCGTCTTTCATAATCTTGCCGAGAAGGGCTGTTGTCGTTGTTTTCCCATTTGTTCCTGTAATTGCAAGAACGCGTCCCTTTCCAGTGCGGTAGGCAAGCTCCACCTCTCCCCATACAGGCAGCTCCATCTCGTAAAAGCGTTTTACAAGAGGAATATCCGTAGGAACCCCTGGGCTTAACACAACAAGGTCAAGGCTCTCCAGCACTTCTTCCGGAAGCTCTCCCGCATAAAAATCCACAGGGTATGTTCCTGCTGTTTTTCCAAGAACCTGTTCCTTATCTGTCTTTTCATTTCCGTCATAAATAACAGGTCTTGCCCCTTCTGCCCCCAGAAGGTCGGCTGCTCCGATTCCGCTTTTTCCGGAACCGAATACAAGAACCTTTTTATCTTTTAAATCCATACTATTTCCCCCTTAAAGAGCCAGAAATGCAATCAGGCAGAGAATTGCCGTCACTACGGAAAATACGGCTACAATTCTTGTCTCTGACCAGCCGCAAAGCTCAAAATGATGATGAATAGGCGCCATTTTAAAGAAACGCTTGCCGTGGGTTGCCTTGAAATATGTAACCTGAATCATAACAGAAAGCACTTCCACTACATAAATCAGACCAACAATCAGAAGGAAAAGAGGCATCTGCATCATATATGCCGCTCCTGCCACAAATCCGCCAAGAGCGAGAGAACCGGTGTCTCCCATAAATACCTTTGCAGGATATACGTTAAACAGAAGGAATCCCATAAGTCCGCCTACTACGGCGCAGGTAATCGGCTCAATCCCGGATTTCAGCCCCAGAGACATCACAGTAAAAAATACAGCTACGATTAAAGTTACGCTGGATGCAAGACCGTCAAGACCGTCTGTAAAGTTTACACCGTTTACTGTTCCGATAACAGCGAAAAACAGAATCGGCACAGCAAGCCAGCCCGCATTCAGATAATGTCCGCTCCAGAACGGAATCCGCATGGTAAGAGAAATATCTGTATAATTTACAATATAAAATGCAAAGATTCCCGTTACTACTACCTGGAGAAGAAATTTCTGCCACGGTAGAAGACCGTCTGAACGTTTTAACACAACCTTCAGATAATCGTCAAGAAATCCGATGATACCAAAGCCAAGTGTCAAAAACAGAACAGGGATAATCTTCGGGTAATCCTTAATATAAAACAGACAGGTCACTACTGTTGCAATTAAAAAGATGACTCCTCCCATTGTGGGAGTACCCGCTTTTTTCAGATGGGACTGTACGCCCTCCACTCTCTCTGTCTGTCCCATTTTCAGCCTTCTGAGAAAAGGAATAACAACAGGTCCCAGTACAACGCTGACTGCAAAGGCAATCAGCACAGGAATTACAATATCAAACTCCATCCTCACACCTCATTTAATTCTTTCGTTTTTTATTTTTGTTGCTCTTGAAACACTTTCTAGTATAAGGCTTTTTTGCTTATTTATCAACCCTCTTTGGCTGTCTTCTCCTCCTCTTGGGGCTCTGTTTTTTCAATTCCCATATATGGCAGCACATTTTCAAAAATGCTTCGGATCACCGGCGCCGCTATAGTTCCTCCATAATAAATACCCTGAGGATTGTGAATGATACAGAGCCCCAGAATCTGCGGATTTTCTGCCGGAGCAAATCCCAGAAAAGACGAGATATACCTGTTTGCGCTTCGCGGAAGCGTCTGGGATGTAGCCGTCTTTCCTCCTATAGAATACCCTTCTATTTTTGCGTTTTTTCCGGAACCTTCTGAGACTACTGTTTCCAGAATTGCCCGCACTGTCTCCGAAGTTTCCTGTGATACGATTCTTTTTTCAGGCGGATACTGGATTTTCTGCGCCTTTGTACCGTCACTGCTTCTTACTGTAACGCCGAAATGAGGCGTTACCCTGTTTCCACCGTTAATCAGGGCGCTCACAGTTGAGGCAAGCTGAATGGGCGTAATCTGAAAAGACTGTCCAAAAGCAACTGTGGCAAGCTCCACCTCTCCCATATTTTCTTTTTTGTGCATAATTGTTCCCGCCTCTCCAGGTAAATCTATTCCTGTTTTTTCCATAAGCCCGAACTGCCGGAAATATTTATAATAATTATCCACTCCAAGACGAAGCCCTACCTCTATAAAAACAGGATTACAGGAGTTCTGTGCACCCTGCACAAAAGTTTCCGCCCCATGTCCTGTTCTTCTTGCGCACCGGATTCTTCTGTCCTCCACAATTTTATAACCCGGACAGAAAAAATGGTCGTTTACAGATACCACACCTTCCTCAAGACCTGCGGACATGGTGATTATTTTAAAAGTAGAGCCCGGCTCATACGTATCATTTAAACATGGATTTCTCCACATCTGGTTTAATAAATCCTGCTTCTTTTTCTGAGAAAGCCCGGATGTATCCTGCCCTGTGTTCAAATGGAATGGCTGGTTCAAATCAAACTCCGGCACATTGACGCAGGCATAAATCTCGCCATTTTGAGGGTTCATAAGAAGAATGGAAACGCGCTCTGCCTGCTTTTCCTCCATTACTTTTAAGGCAGCCTGCTGCACGTACTCCTGAATGCTGGCATCAAGGCTTATCTGCAGGTCATTTCCGGGAATTGGCATTTCTCTTCCTTCCCCCATTTCTTTAAGCTCCACTCCTCTTGCATCTGTTGTTGTCAGGATTTTCCCTGCCTCTCCTTTTAAAATTTCCTCATATTTTACCTCAAGCCCTATAATTCCCTGATTATCTCCCCCTGTAAAGCCAAGAACTTTTGATGCAAGCGAACCATAAGGATAATATCTCTTATAATCTTCATCTACCTTTACGCCGGAAAGTCCATACTCCCGGATAGCATCCCCCGTCTCTTTTTCTACATTTGTTTTAATTCTTTCAATGGAAGATACTTTTTCCACACGTTTCCTTATTTCTTCCTCCTTCATTTCCAGTTCTTCAGAAAGTACTGTAATAACTTTTTCCGGTTCTTTTATCTGACTGTGTATAACAGAAATAGTACATACTGTTCTGTTGTCTGCCAGCACCTTCCCGTTTGCGTCAAGTATTCTTCCTCTTGCCGCTTTTATATCTCTTTCTCTCTCGTGAAGTTCCTGTGCCTTTTCATAATAGTAATCTGAGCGAAATCCCATCAGGTATACAAGCCTTCCTATAAGTCCTGTCATAATAAAAAAGCAGATAACAAATACAAGCCACACTTTTTTTCTGTGGAACGTCCTGTTTCTTTTCATAAAACAAAAACCCCGGCAGAGATTGTCATTTTAATATATGACTTTTCTCTGTCAGGGTATTCATTTATTCCAGGCCTGCCTCCTCGTTTGTAAGACCTTCGCTTTCCATATCATTTCCCTCTATCGGATCAGAATCGTCTTCCAGAGGTCCGGGAGCTTCCATATTGGACACACCGTCCTGCAGTTCTTCTCCTTCTGTATTGCCGTAGCTTCCCAGATTTTCGGATTTTATATATTCTCCATTTTCATTCACCTGATAGCTGCCGTCCTCATTGAGGAGATAACCATTTTCATCAATGCGGTTTCCGTCCCAGTCAACAAGGTTTCCCTTATCATCTATGAGATTTCCGTTTTCATCTACCTTGCCTCCAACCGGATTTTTCAGATAACCGGCAAATCCTTCCCACAGCTCTGTCTGCGGGACCGTTCCGTCCGTAATTTCGTCCGGAGCAATATTCAGATAAGGAAGCAGTTCTGACAGAATTCCCTGGGCAATATACTGAGGATAGCGGCTGGTTGCCTGATCCTCTGCATTCGGCTCATCCACCACTACGTAAATGACAACCTCCGGTTCTTCCACCGGCGCAAAACTAATAAAAGAAACGAGATATTTTCCATTTCCACGGGGGAATTTTTCTGCTGTACCTGTTTTACCCCCTGAACTGTATCCCTGTACTTTGGAATAGTGGCTCGTACCCTGCTGTACACTAAGCTCCATGTAGCTTCTGATGTCGGCAGAAATATTGGAAGAAATGGTCTGTTTTAAAAGAGTCGGAGAAAAAGTTTTTACGATTCCTCCATTTGCATCTTTGATTTTTGTCACAAGATGGGGCTGGTAATAATACCCTCCGTTTATAACAGAACAAAGAGCGTTGATTTCCTGTATCATAGTACAGGTGTAACCCTGTCCGAAAGCGGAACATGCAAGTTCAGTCTCTCCCATAGTATCTTCTGTATGGATAATACCGGAGCCTTCATTTGGAAGATCGATGCCTGTTCTTGCTCCGAAATTAAACAGACTCTGCGCTTTAATAAACTGCTCGCTTCCCATTTTTGCCCCAATCTGCATCATACCGTCATTACAGGAGTTGGCAATAACTTCTCCAAGGGTCTCCGTCCCGTGAGCATCCGGATAAACGGCACACTTAATCTGCGTTTCTCCATTTGCGCCGAAAGTCTCAAGACCGTCACATAAAAATGTATCTGACTCGGAAATTTTCCCTTTTTCCAGAGCCCCCGCCATTACAATGGGCTTAACAACAGAGCCGGGCTCAAACGCATCTGTCACACAGTAATTGCTCCACATTCCGTTTAAAGCTTCCACCGTCTGTTCGTCGTTCATCGCCTTAATCTCTTCTTCGGAGTACACACCTGACAAATCTCTCGGCTCGTTCAGATCATACCTGTCACCGCCGTCCATAGCGATGATCTCTCCGGTAGAAGGATCCTCCACAATGACTCCAACGTTCTTTCCTCCCATTTTTTCATTGAATGCATTGACGTATTTCTCCACGATCTGCTGTGCGCCAATATCAAGAGAAGTCTCAATACTTCTGCCGTTTACCGGTTCTATGATCGTCTGCTCCACGTCAGCATTGTTGTTAAAATATCCGTACTGTCTTCCGTCTGCCCCCATCAGGGTACTGTTATAATAACTTTCCAGTCCTATATCTGCCACATCTCTTGAAAGTGTAAAGCCGATGGTATCGCAGGCAGATTCATTAAAGGGGTAAATTCTCAGATAATCTTCCTCAAACCATACACCCTTTACATTGCTTCTCTCTTTTATCTCTGCCTTTGTAAGCCCGCTCTCTTCCAAATCTTCCGGAATCTCCGTTGCTTCCTCAAAAGCCTTCTTTTCGTCCATAGAAAGCTGCTTTTTTAAAATCTGATACTGGCTGTTTTTTGTATCCTCAGCAGAAAGCCGGGAACGTATCTCCTTCTCGTCCAGTCCCAGAATATCCACAAGCGCCCGGACAGTCGGTTCTGTGTATTCTTCTTTTTCATTGACTGCCTTACAGTCCAGGATTACATTGTAAACCTTATTGCTTGTAGCAAGAAGATTTCCATTTCTGTCATAAATATCTCCTCTCCTTGCAGGGATCACACGGTTTTCATATCTCTGCTGCGCCTGACTTAATACCTGTTTTTTGTATTTGCTGCCACTTGTTGCATTGATATAAGTAATCCTTGCTGCCAAAGCGACTAAAGCCAGCAACACTGCACAAAACAGCATTACCAGCTTTTTCCTCATGACCAGATTAATTTTTCGGGTTGGTTTTCTTCTTTTTTTTCCTGTCGTAGCCAATAGATCACCTGCCTAATTTGTATTCGGAATATCCTGATACTGCCTTACATAGCTGTTTCCTTCTGTCGTATATGTCATTACCTGGTCTTTGGTGGGATAACTCATACCAAGACGTCCAATAGCGATTTTTCGAATAGTATCCAGATCAATATTAGAGGTTACCTGACTGTAATATGCGTCATTATCCTCCTTAAGCTGGGTAAGCTCTGATTCCAGAACTGCAACTTCCTTCATACTGGCAGTAATTTCCGCCTTGAGCTGAAGATAATGGATGCAGAAAAAAAGAATTGCAGCGGAAACAGCCGCTATGAATACCACATATCCTTTTCCCATTCCCATTGCGCGCTCTCTGTTCTTCTGCGTCGTTCTGCTGACCTCCCTGTAGCTTTCCGGACGCGCCGTTTTTTTCTGAGCTTCTCTTGCTCTTCTGACTGCCTCCTGCCTCTGCCTGTCCGGGTAATTCCTTGCAGGTTCTTCTGCAAGTCTTCTTACCGCATTGCCCTCTACATAGATTCCTCCTGCGTTCCTGGCACTGTTCCGTCTTCTTCTGGCTGTCTCTGCTTGGTTTGTATTCGCCATTTTGTACTGCCCCTTTTATATCTTTCTTTCAAAAATCCGAAGTTTTGCGCTCTTGGAACGTGGGTTTTCCTCCATTTCCTCTTCTCCCGGAAGAATTGGTTTTCTGGTAATTACACGGCCTTTTGGCTTTTTACCACACACACATACAGGAAATTCCGGCGGACAGGTACATGGATTTTCATTTTTTCTGAAAATCGTCTTCACGATCCGGTCCTCCAGTGAATGGAAGGTAATGATACAAAGCCTTCCTCCGTCATCAAGCAGATCGATCATTCCGTCAAGAGAATCCCGGAGTACATCCAGTTCTCTGTTCAGTTCTATACGGATCGCCTGAAAGGTCCGCTTTGCAGGGTGTCCTCCTGATGCCTGCATTTTCATGGGAATTGCCCTTCTTATAATTTCTGTAAGCTGTCCTGTTGTCTCGATCGGACCATTCTGTCTTGCCGCAACAATGTGCTTCGCAATGTTCTTCGCAAATTTATCTTCTCCGTAATCACGAATGATACGGTATAATTCTCTTTCTTCGTAACCATTTACAATGTCCCCTGCCGTCTGGCTCTGTCTCTGATCCATACGCATATCAAGGGGCGCGTCAGTACGGTAGGTAAAACCCCGCTCCTCATTATCAAGCTGATAAGAAGAAACACCCAGATCCAGAAGGATGCCGTCTACTTTTGTGATACCGCGGGCGCGAAGTTCCTCTACCATGTAACAATAGTTGCTGCGAATGATCATCGCCTGTTCACAGGCAGCCAACCTTTCACTCGCAGCAACTATTGCATCCTGGTCTTGATCTATGCCAATAAATCTCCCCTTGGCAGAAAGTTTCTTACACACCTCAAGGGCATGTCCCGCTCCTCCTAAAGTACCATCCACGTAGACACCGTCCGGCTTTACCTTTAAACCGTCTATGGTTTCTTTCAGTAATACAGATTTGTGTTTAAATTCCATCTCCGTCTCCTGTTGGATTAGACTCTACGCATTGCTTAAATGACGATACCCATATCCTGCATACTTTCTGCAATCTCATTCATATCGTCATAATCGCAGTTTTCGCTCCACTTCTCTTTGCTCCAGACTTCGATTCTGTCCAGATTACCTGTCAGAACCACGTCTTTCTCCAGACCGGCAAACTCCCGCAGTGTCTGCGGCACTAAAACTCTCCCCTGCCTGTCCAGTTCACACATGGCAGCGCCTGCAACAAAGAACCGTGAGAAGGTTCTTGCGTTTTTATTTGTAAGTGGCAAAGCTCGTAATTTCTGTTCAAAGGCTTTCCATTCATCTACAGGATAAATAAAAAGGCAACCATCCAAACCTCTGGTAAGAACAAATTCTGTTCCCAGAAGCTCCCTGAATTTCGCAGGAATGATCAGACGCCCCTTCGCGTCTATTGTATGATTGTATTCTCCCATGAACATGCAAATCACCTACTCCCGGAAAATGTGATTCTCCCCTTCACATTTTCTTACAGGCGGAAATGATATATGACACCACCGGGTCTCCATTTGCCACCACTATTCTCCACTTTCTACCACTTATGTGCTTATTCTAAACTATCCATGAGGAAATTACAAGGGGAAATCCAAGTTTTTTTCTTTTTAAAAAATTTTTTCTTTTCCTAAGCCTGTTCTTCTTATCGTCAATCTTTATGCGGTCTTAATACTTTTAACTTACTTATTTATGCGTAATTAATACTGAATAGGCTATAGTATATAGACGCTATGAAATAAAGATAATGTAAAGATAAAGAAAAAATATGACAATAATCAAACGAATTCAACCCATAAAAAAATTTTTCCGTAAAAAAATGCTCTTTTCCTCGTCCCGGATTATTATTCTGGGATTTTTTCTGGCTATTCTCTGCGGAAGCCTCCTTCTTATGCTTCCCATTGCTTCCAGAGAGGGACGGGTCACGCCTTTTCTTGACACGCTTTTCACAGCCACGTCTGCAGTATGCGTAACCGGTCTCGTCGTATATGACACTGCCACTTACTGGTCAGGATTCGGACAGGCTGTCATTCTCTGTCTGATCCAGACAGGCGGAATGGGAATCGTCACCATTGCTGTCGCATTTGCCCGTCTTTCCGGGAGAAAAATCGGACTGATGCAGCGCAGCACCATGCAGGAAGCAATTTCCGCTCCTCAGGTGGGAGGAATTGTGCGGCTCACCAATTTTATTATCCGGACAACGATCCTTGTAGAGCTTGCAGGAGCAGTATGCCTCTTCCCATGCTTTATAAAGGAATTCGGGCCATTAAAATCCCTGTGGTATTCCATCTTCCACTCCATATCCGCATTTTGTAATGCCGGTTTTGACCTGATGGGTGTAAAAGAGCAGTTTTCCTCCCTTACTTCTTATGTAAATCAGCCTGTCGTCAATCTCGTGATCGCGCTTCTTATTATAACAGGAGGAATTGGTTTCCTGACCTGGGACGATATAAAAGTGCACAAACATCATTTTCACAAATATAGAATGCAGAGCAAAACAATTTTAATGGTTACGTCTGTACTGATCGTTCTTCCTGCTCTTTACTTTTTCTTTGTGGAATTTTCAAGAGATGTGTGGGGAGATCTGTCCGGCGGAGAAAGAGCTATCCGTTCTTTTTTTCAGTCCGTGACACCGAGAACAGCCGGTTTCAACACCGTAGATCTGACCCTTCTCACAGAACCCGGGCAGATGATCACCATTTTACTTATGCTTATAGGCGGTTCCCCCGGATCCACTGCCGGAGGGTTAAAGACAACGACAATCGCTGTTCTTTTCGCCTCCGCCTTCGCAGTATTCACTCAGAAACCAGACGGTCATTTATTCCGGAGGAGGATTCCCGACAACACCATTCATTATGCGGCTACTATTCTTCTTATGTATATTGTACTCTTCCTCTCGGGAGGACTGATCATAAGCTGTGCAGAAGGAATTCCTGTTCTGCCTGCTCTGTTTGAAGCCGCATCTGCCATCGGTACCGTAGGGCTTACCCTTGGCATTACACCGGAACTTGGCGTTATTTCAAGAATTGTATTGATCTGTCTTATGTTTTTCGGCAGAGTCGGCGGACTTACCCTTGTTTTTGCCGCTATTTCAAATAAACATCATGCAGCTTCCAGGCTGCCGCAGGAAAAAATAACAGTAGGTTAAAAGGAGTATAATTATGAAATCAGTTTTAATTATCGGACTTGGCAGATTTGGAAGACACGCTGCCATGACATTAACCGATATGGGACATCAGATCATGGCTGTTGATATTCGTGAGGACCGTGTAGACAAGGTTCTCCCCTATGTAACAAACGCTCAGATTGGAAACAGCACAAACGAGGAGTTTCTCTCCTCCCTTGGAATCCGAAACTTTGACGTCTGCTTCGTTACGATTGGAGATAATTTCCAGAATTCTCTTGAGACAACTTCTCTCTTAAAAGAGCTTGGCGCAAAAAAGGTGGTTTCCAGGGCAGCAAGAGACGTTCACGCAAAGTTTCTTCTCCGAAACGGCGCGGACGAAATCGTATATCCTGAAAAACAGCTTGCTTCCTGGGCAGCAATACGCTACACCTGCGACCACATTTTTGATTACATTGAGCTGGACGATGAGTATTCCGTATTTGAAGTTTCCATACCGGAATCCTGGATTGGCCGTTCCATTGGAGATCTTGACATAAGAAACAAATACAATATCAATATTATGGCGCTGAAAAAACATGGACACTTAAATCTTGACATCAGTTCCGACACATATATTTCTCCTGGAGAAACTATGCTCGTTCTGGGAAATAACAACGATATTCACAAGTGCTTCCACATTTGATATACTGATGTCAGACTACTGCAGAAGGAGGTAACATTTCATGAATAAAACATCGATTCTTGTTGTGGAAGATGATGCTCCTGTCCGCAACCTTATCACGACTGCCTTAAAAGCGCACGACTACCGTTATCTCACAGCGCCCAACGGAGAGCGTGCGATTTTGGAGGCTTCCTCCCATAATCCCGATATTGTTCTTCTTGATCTTGGTCTTCCTGATATGGACGGTATGGAGGTGATCCGGAAAATCCGCTCCTGGTCCAATATGCCGATCATTGTGATCAGCGCGAAATGTGAAGACGCCGATAAGATCGAAGCTCTTGACACAGGAGCAGACGATTATCTTACAAAACCGTTTTCCATTGAGGAGCTTCTAGCCCGTCTCCGCGTGACACAGCGCCGCCTTTCTGTTATGAAAAGCGAAGCAAGCGCAGCAGATTCTGTTTTTATAAATGGAGATCTTCGTATTGATTACGCGGCTGGCTGCACCTACCTCGGAGAGAGAGAACTTCATCTCACTCCCATTGAATACAAACTTTTGTGCCTTCTTTCCCGAAATGTGGGGAAGGTTCTCACCCATACCTTTATCACACAGAAAATATGGGGTGCAAGCTGGGAAAATGACATTGCCTCCCTCCGCGTTTTCATGGCAACCCTCCGAAGAAAACTGGAAAGCGATCCACAATCTCCCCAGTATATCCAGACTCACATCGGCGTGGGATACCGTATGTTAAAATTATAGTAATCCTGCCGGAATATTTTTGTACTCCGGATCATTACAGAACCATTTCTTTCACAAAAAAAGTGCAGAACTTACGGGATACCTTCCTGTAAGCCTGCACTTTTTATTATTCTTGTTCTGTTTTTTCTTCCTGATTTTCTTCCTGCGTTTCCTCGTCTGTATTCCTGTCACTGTCTGTGGGGATTTTATCTTTAGAGATTTCGCCTTCAGAAGCTTTCTCCTGGGAATCCTCGTCGCTGGAGATCTGGCTTTGAGAAATTTCTTCTTTCAAAACCTCATTATTAGAATCTTCAGGCTCGGAAACAACTCCTTCGGAATCCTTTTCTTCCGAATTATTCTTTTCTTTTTCCATCAGAGTGACTTCCTCCGGAAGGAGCTCTTCCTCAGAAATTTTTTCCGCCTTTTGTTGTTCTTCATAAAAACGTGCTTTCCGGCGTTTTTCCAGCGCTGCCCTCTTCTTCGCCATAATGCGTTTTACAATCACCACTACTGTAAACAGCAGAAACAGACCGGCTGAAATTGCCTGATTGACCGCTATATCTGTTCCCGGCAGGAACATTTTGTCTGTCCGGATCCACTCAATAAAGAAACGCCCGAAACCATATCCTGCCAGATACCGCATAAAAATTTCTCCTGCGAAAAGCTTTCTTCTGTTCCACACAAAAAGGAGAAGAAGAAGGAGAAGACACCATATACTCTCATAAAGGAAAAGCGGCGTTGCCTGAATATACGAAACGTTGTCGATAGTGACAAGGTTTTCTCTCATCCAGGGCGTAACCTCTCCTGCCCGTACATTGGAAAGCGGGAGCTGCATGGTCAGCACATTGCTTGTATATTCTCCAAAAGATTCTCTGTTGAAGAAATTCCCCCATCTTCCGATGATCTGTCCGATCAGAAGCCCCTTTACTGCCACATCTGCCATTTCCATAAATGCAGCTTTTTTGATCCGGCAGAAAATTGCGGCTGCAAGAACGCCTCCTAAAAGACCTCCGTAAAAGACCATTCCTCCGCTTCTTGTGTCGAACACCTTCATAATGTCCGTTTTGTATACGCTCCAGGAAAGAAGCACATAGAAAAATCTCGCTCCTATAAAGCCGCCTGCAAGCCCGGAAATCATCATTCCCAGATACAGATTCGCATCCTGCTTTTTCCGTTTTGCCTCCAGTACCACAAATATCATTCCCAGAAGCATGCCAACTGCCAGTAAAATTCCGAAAAAGGTAATCTCAAATCCGAAAACCCGTACAGATACCGGCACATATTCAAATTCCAGTCCCAGATTGGGAAAACGAACTGACATATTCATAAAACACCTTTTAATACATTATACATTGAAACGGAATAAAATTACATCTCCATCCTGTACTACGTATTCTTTCCCTTCCATGCGCACAAGACCTTTTTCTCTGGCACCTGCATAAGAACCGCAGTCCAGAAGGTCACGGTAATTTACAACTTCTGCCTTAATAAATCCTCTCTCAAAATCAGTATGGATTTTTCCTGCTGCCTGAGGAGCTTTCGTTCCGATTTTAATTGTCCAGGCTCTTGTCTCGTCCTCTCCTGCTGTAAGGAAACTCATAAGTCCAAGAAGATGGTAGCTTGCCTTTACCAGTTTCTCAAGACCGGATTCTGTAAGTCCCAGGTCTTCCAGGAACATTTTTTTCTCATCCTCGTCAAGCTCTGCAATTTCCTGCTCAATCTGCGCGCAGATGACAAAAATTTCGCTGTTCTGCTCTTTTGCATATTCGCGCACTGCCTGTACATAAGTATTATTTTCGCCATCATCAGCCAGATCGTCCTCAGCTACGTTTGCCGCATAAATTACCGGCTTCCATGTAAGAAGGTTGTATGTTCCCATAAAGCCTTCCTCGTCTTCGTTATCAAGCTCCATCGTGATCGCCATTTTTCCGTCTTCGAGATGTTTCTTCACTTTCTGGAGGAAGTCCAGCTCTTTTGCAGCTTCTTTATCCATGCGGGCTGTCTTTGTCACTTTTGCAATTCTTCTCTCCAGGATTTCCAGGTCTGAGAAAATCAGCTCCAGATTAATAGTTTCAATGTCACGAAGAGGATCGATGCTTCCGTCTACATGAACCACATTTCCGTCCTCAAAACAGCGCACAACGTGGACAATGGCATCTACCTCACGGATATTGGCAAGGAACTGGTTTCCAAGACCTTCACCCTTTGACGCACCTTTTACAAGTCCTGCAATATCCACAAACTCGATCACTGCCGGAGTTACTTTCTTTGACTTGTAAAAATCTCCCAGAAGGTTCAGACGCTCGTCCGGAACTGTTACCACGCCCACGTTCGGGTCAATGGTACAGAATGGGTAGTTTGCCGATTCTGCTCCCGCCTTTGTCAGTGAATTAAACAGTGTGCTTTTTCCAACGTTTGGTAAGCCTACGATTCCTAGTTTCATATATATTTACATCTCCTTATTGTATTTTCCGTTATTTTTTCGCATAATTTATCCGCCTTATGCAGATATAAAGTATACCATACAGGCTTGTTCTTTTCAATCCCTCGACATGATCATCACAAGATTTCCTCTGTCAAACGTCACTCCCGCCTCTTCCTCCAAAATCTCATTGCTCACAGTAAGCCCGCAGTCGGAAACTGTGAGATAATGACGGTTCAAAGGATATTTAAAGCCTTTGAGCGTAAGCCCGGGCACATCTCCTCCCAGTGAAAAAAAGGATACGTATTTTCCAAACTGCTCTGCCTTTCTCAGAACCGTGCCGCTTTCTATGAGTGTAATATAATTGTGTCTGTCATAGATTGAAATACAAATCCCATTCTTTTTCCCCCATACGAGAAGTCCCATATTTGCAAAAGTATGGTCAAGGCGTGTTCCAAGACAGCCAAAAAGAACCATATTTTTCCCTCCTCGCTCTGCGGCGCGGCATACTGCCGACTGGGTATCCGAGTCATCTTTTTCTGGTCTCAGGCGGCAGATTTCTGTATTGCGGAGGCTTTTTAAAAACTCTTTTCCCGCTTCGGAG
>URHH01000008.1 GCA_900547615.1 uncultured Blautia sp.
GATGTCACCGCCGTAACATTTGGCAAGTACGTCTTTTCTCATGGCTTTTACAGTCTCTCTCGCAATAATCTTACTTCCAACTGCTGCCTGGATCGGGATTTCAAAAAGCTGTCTCGGAATCTCCTCTTTCAGCTTTTCGCACATCTTTCTTCCTCTCTCGTATGCCGTATCTGCATGGACAATAAAGGAAAGCGCGTCTACTTCTTCTTTATTTACAAGAATATCAAGCTTCACAAGCTCGCTTCTCTCATAGCCGCAAAGCTCATAATCAAGGGAAGCATATCCTCTGGAACGTGATTTTAAAGCATCAAAGAAATCGTAGATAATCTCATTGAGAGGCAGCTTGTACTTTAAGAGAGCACGCGTCTCTTCCATGTATTCCATACCAATGTACTGACCTCTTCTTTCCTGGCAAAGGTCCATAATGGCTCCGATAAATTCAGTTGTCACCATAATTTCCGCATTTACCATCGGCTCTTCCATATATTCAATTTCTGACGGGTCAGGAAGGTTTGTGGGGTTTGTTAAGTCAATAACTTCCCCGTTAGTTTTATGCACTTTATAAATAACACTCGGCGCAGTTGTCACAAGGTCAAGATTATACTCTCTCTCCAGACGTTCCTGGATAATCTCAAGATGAAGAAGCCCAAGGAAACCGCAGCGGAAACCAAAGCCCAGTGCAATGGAAGTCTCCGGCTCATAAAAAAGAGAAGCATCGTTTAACTGAAGCTTTTCCAAAGCATCTCTTAAATCTCCGTATTTTGCTCCGTCTGCCGGGTAAAGTCCGCAGTAAACCATCGGATTTACCTTCTTATATCCTGGAAGCGCCTCGCTGCACGGCTCATCGTTATTTGTCACTGTATCACCCACACGGGTATCTCTTACATTTTTAATACTTGCCGTAATATATCCTACTGTTCCGGCTGTCAGTTCATCACACGGAATAAACTGCCCTGCTCCAAAATATCCAACCTCCACAACCTCTGTTGTAAAGCCTGTTGCCATCATGCGGATCGGCGTTCCTTTTTTTACGCTTCCGTCCATAATACGGCAGAATACGATAACGCCTTTATACGGGTCGTATACGGAGTCAAAGATCAGGGCTTTTAAAGGTGCGTTTACATCGCCTGAAGGAGCCGGGATCTTTGTCACGATCTGTTCCAGAACTTCCTCCACATTAAGACCTGTCTTTGCGGAAATCTGCGGGGCGTCCTGCGCTTCCAGACCGATCACGTCCTCGATCTCATTAATGACGCGTTCCGGATCTGCACTTGGAAGGTCTACCTTATTAATAACAGGAACAACGTCCAGATCATGGTCAAGCGCCATGTACACGTTCGCAAGCGTCTGCGCCTCGATGCCCTGCGCCGCGTCTACCACGAGAATCGCGCCGTCGCAGGCTGCCAGGCTTCTGGACACCTCATAATTAAAGTCTACGTGTCCCGGGGTATCAATAAGGTTAAAAATATACTCTTCTCCGTCATGCGCCTTATATACAATACGCACTGCCTGAGATTTGATGGTAATGCCTCTCTCCCTCTCAAGCTCCATGTTATCGAGAACCTGAGACTGCATCTCTCTTTCTGTCAGAAGACCTGTCTTCTGGATAATACGGTCCGCAAGCGTGGACTTTCCATGATCAATATGTGCTATAATACAAAAATTACGAATTTTACTCTGTTCTATCACCAGGAGTCCTCCTCTGTTTCTATGTTCGATTCTCCCCATTATATCACAGAAAGTCCCCTGTTGTCACTGCCCTTTTAACACCCTGTCAAGAATATCTGCGAAAGGCTCCATCGCGTTTTTTACCTCCTGCACCGTATTTGTCTGCGCCCCTGCTTCCAGAAGAATGGATTTCGGACGAAGATGGAGATTATACCGAAGTCCTGCAAGGTAAATCCCCCTGTAAAAATCAGGATAGTAAAGGGCAGACTGATATTCAAGCTGAAAAGAAAAGGCAAGATTATCTTCTATATATGGATTCGGAAGATAGGATACGTCTCCCTGGCTTACTGTTCGGCTTACCCCGTTAAAAAACATGATCTGCGCAGTGGGCTTTCCGTTGATTTCTGTCACAAGATGGCGGTTCTCTGAAACACCGTCCCTGTGAAGATCAATAATCACCTCTATCGACGGATTTTCTTCAAGAAAAGGCTCAAGATAATCCCTCGCATAATCGTAAGCCAGACTTCTGTCCTCCACTCCCCCTGCCATATCAAACTCCTCTTTAACGTGCACCACATGATACCCGTATTTTTCTTCCAGAATGGATTTCAGATAATCTCCCACACCTACAATGGTATCCTCCACCTTCCCCTCCCTGGAATCAATAAAAGCCTCCTGAGAATGGCTGTGATAAATCAGAATCTGAGGCGCGGACGTATCCTGCTTCAAAGTCATATCCTTTTCCAGAAAACGCGCCGCATCAAGAAGTCCCTCTTTTATAGAAACATTTTTATCCTCGATAAAAAACTCACCTTTAAAATAATCGGGATCTGCCAGCGCTTCCGGCGACAGATCAACCACCGGGTGAGGCTGCACTGCCGTCTCCTTCGCTGCCTCCGGTGTGGGTGACGGAAGCGGTCGTTCTGACGGCACCGGAGAAGGCACGGGTGTTACAGAAGGCGCTTTCGTCGGCTCAGGGGAGAGCTTCGCTTCCTGCGGCGGCGTTATCGAAGGCTCCTGTGTTTCTGCAGGATCTTCCTCTCCTTTTTTATCCGCACTGTTTTCTGCCTGTACTTTTTCAGCAAGATACGCCGCATTTTTTTCCATGATCAGCTCAGACGTCTCCTCGTCCGTCTCCACCGCGTCACTCCACGCTTCTTTTTCCAGAAAGTCATAAAGCGGTATCTGCCTGTAAAAATTTCCCCGCAGAAAAAAAGGCTCCGGCAAAAACACCAGAACAGTCACGAAGCACAGGCTTAAAAATACGCAGAATGCTTTCTGAAAATTTGTCACACGATCACCTCTTTAAAGGTATCCTATGACAGGGCAAAATAAATTATGTCAGGAACAAAACGCCATATTCAGCCCTTCCGAAATGGTAAAGCTTAAATATTTTACGGTTTCGTCCACATCTTTCGGCGTCACAAACATGGTATGGAGATGCGGGGAAATCATTTCCTCCAGAAATTCCTTCTGTTCTGTCTCCTCAAGCGCGTCCAGAAGATGCGACATAGAATCATGAACAATGGTAGCCGCATCTACGACTGTGGGAACGCCGATGCCGATCACTTTTACTCCCATACTCTCTTCTGTCAGACCGTTCCGGTGATTTCCCACACCGGAACCCGGATTGATTCCCGTATCTGTGATCTGAATGGTTCTGCTCAATCTTTTTGTACTTCTGGCTGCAAGAGCGTCTATGGCGATGATCACGTCGGGCTTTGTCTCCTGCACAATCCCGCTTATAATCTCCGATGTTTCCATGCCCGTCTGCGCCATCACTCCCGGGGCAATTCCGCTGATACTGTGGATCTGCTCTCCTTCGATGCCCATTCTTCCGTATTCCCGGAGCACATGGCGGGTCATACGCATATTTTCCACAACAAGAGGACCCAGGGAATCTGCCGTAATCCTCTGATTTCCAAGCCCTACCACAAGCACGGACTTCTCTTTTTTCAAATCGATCAGCTCTCCGAGGTGACGGGCAAGCTCCTCGGATACTTCTCTGTGATAATCCTCGTCCGGAACAGAAAGATTAGGCGCTTCGATCGTGATATAATTTCCCTGTGGACGCCCCATTGCCTTTGCCCCGTTTTCTGTTCTGATCTTTACAACTGTAGTTCGAATATCCTTTTCCCTGTCATAGTTTTCCTGAACCTCCACACCTCGAACTTCCACATTTTCCTCCTGAAAGCGTTCCTGCGTCTCCAGTGCAAGGTCTGTTCTGATCCTGTATCCTGTCTGCATGGTCTGTCCCTCTCTTTTCCAGCAATCAATATGCCTGACATCATTTTTTAATAGTTTCTGCAATTTTTGTGGAAATATGTATTGACATTTGCAGAAATTTATACTATGCTAAATAAGCATGTTTCGTGAGGACGCCCGTGTCTGTTCTCATGAGGAAAATATTTTCATTATATTAAAATACGTATCGGAGGTGTCAAAATTGGCTAACATCAAATCTGCAAAGAAAAGAATTTTAGTAAACAGAACAAAAGCGGAGAGAAACAAATCCATTCGTTCTGCTGTTAAAACTTCCATCAAAAAAGTAGACGCAGCAGTAGCAAATCAGGATAAAGCAGCAGCAGAAGCAGCATTAAAAGACGCTATCTCTACAATCAGCAAAGCTACTTCCAAAGGTGTTTATCACAAAAACAACTGCGCAAGAAAAGTTTCCCGTTTAACTAAAGCTGTAAACAGCATTGCATAATTAGTTATTCGTTTTTAATTATAAGCTTATAAGTAAGAATGAAAAGGCAGCCATACCGTCATGTGGCTGCCTTTTTTGTGCCGCAAATGCGATTGCCTGCGAGCAGATCCTGAACTATATCTGCTCACAGGAAATTATCTCCCGGAGCTGTACTTCACAATAAGAAGTTCCACGCTTAACACGTCTCCGAGACGTCCAGTCTTTACCGCCTCCTCCGCGTCCACAAAATCCTCCACTGCCTGTTCCAGCTCCTCCACTGTATAGGAACGGGCGCAGGCAGATATATTACGCACAACAAAAGAAGGAACGCCGAGTCTTGTGGCAATCTCATTCTGAGACGCCCCCTCTCCTGACATTTTCTTTGTGAGAAGAAGCTGGCGGAACTGTTTCGCAAGAAGAAAAAGAATCCTCATGGGCGGTTCTTTTAAGGTGAGAAGGTCGTAGTACAGCTCAAGCGCTCTTTTCTGGTTCTTCTCCGTAACTGCGCGCACCATATCGAAAATCTTATTTGTAGTCTGGGTCACGCACACTGCCTCTATATCCTCCGCGCTGACAATATCCTGCCCTTCTGTATACGTAATAAGCTTTTCCAGTTCCATGCGGATATTTCCCATATCTGTGCCCGTTTTTGTGAGAAAAAGCTCCATATCTCTCTGGGTGATTTTTCTTCCCTCTTTTCCGAGAATCCCTGCTGCCCACCGCATCAGCGTCTTTTCGTCCTGCTTTGCAAACTCTGTCACTCTTCCGCCGCTTTTTACCGCCTTATACATACGGCTTCTTTTATCCACCTCGGACTCTGAAAAAACAAGAACAAGATAATCGGGAAGGCTCTTCATATAGTCGGCAAGCTCCTCGCACTTATTCTTAAAAAATCCTGTGTCCTCAAGAAGAATAATTCTCCTCTCCGCAAAAAAAGGCATAGTCTCACAGAGATCGATAAGCTGCTTTACATCAACTCCCTTTCCCTCATAACGGCTGAAGTTCATGGTATCTCCGTCCGGATTTAAAGCGTTTAAAAGCTTCTCTTTATACTGATGTTTTAAATAAGCCTCTTCTCCGAAAAGAAGATACGACTGCTTAAAATTTCCTGTTTTTATATCTTCCTGTATACTTTTCAAGATAAAACTCCTGTCTCTTTGTATTCTTATAACACAATACCACAAAATCGCCGTTTTAGGAAGGGGAAAACCGTCTCACTCCCACATTCTCCCCGTCCGTAAATACGGTCACTGCCCCGCTTTTCATAGTGTACTCTACCCTGCTTCCTGATTTTTCCAGGCGTTTTATCGTCTCAGGGGAAGGGTGACCGTATGTGTTTGATTCCGAGCAGGAAATCACGGATACCTCCGGCTTTATTTTATCGAGGAACGCCTGAGTGGACGAATAGCCGGAGCCGTGATGCCCTACCTTCAAAAAATCCACATCAGAAAGCACAGACAGAAGCTTCTTTTCTGTCTCTTCCCCCACATCTCCTGTAAACAAGCCGCGAAAATTTTTATATGATAAAAGAAATACGACTGCGTCCTCGTTTACATCTTCTCCGGAAGCTCCTTTTTCCGGGGAAAGTACAGAAATTCTGCCATCGCCTATGCGAAAATCATCTCCCCTGTTTGCCGTCATCACCTGGATTCCCACTTTTTTTGCGAGAGCTTCAAGCTCCCTCCGCGCCTCCGTCTTTTCACTGATCCCGGGCAGAATGAGATTCCCGATTTTTAAAGAAATCAGCCCTTTCTCCATATATTCAAGAATCTCACGCACTCCGCTTATATGATCTTCGTCCGTATGAGAAATAAAAACAGCGTCCACATAGGAAATCCCCTGATTTTTCAAAAACGGAAGAATCTGGTACTGCCCGATATTCTTTTTATTGCTGCTTCCCCCGTCAACGAGAAACACTTCTCCTGTTGGAAGCTGCGCCGCAATGGCATCTCCCTGCCCAATATCAAGACAGGTGATTTCCATATGCAGTCTGTCTCTTTGGCTCAGAACAAAAAGAGCTGCTGCAAGAGATACAACCAACCCGCTTTTTGCCAGATAAAGCTTTCTCCTGTTTTTCACCTCTTTTTTTATCAGAAAACCGGCTGCCCCTGTCACAGAAAACAAAAGTATATAGTAAATCACTGCCTGCCAGATTTTGGGCTGTCCCGGCGTCCAGGTACAAAAGAGAAGGGACGCGCCAAGGCTGCAAAGCTTATCGTATGCAAAAAGCACAAGCCTTCCCGGAAGAGAAACGCACACGGCAAGCCCCGGCGATATGCAGCCGATCAGAGCTGTAAAAACGCCGCTTATAAGAACGATTCCCACCGTCGGCAGCACAAGAAGATTTAAAAAAATCCCGATTATGGAAACTTCTCCGTAAAACCACAGCATCACAGGGAGGGTGGTAAGCTGTACACATACAGAACCCATGAGACTTTTTAAAATTTTATTTTTTATGCCGGAAAACTTTAAAAATACAGGGAGAACTGCTCCCACTCCGAGAACAGCGCCAAAAGAAAGCAGAAAACCGGTATTGTATAAATACGCCGGAGATTCCAGAAGAAGGATCATAGCAGATACGGAAAGCGCTGTCATCATATCGTAAATCCGCCCCAGGATTTTTGCGCCTGTTGCAATGAGAAACATGGAAACAGCCCGCATGGCAGAAACGCTCCCTCCTGTCATTTCTCCGTAAAAAATCATGACAGCAAGAGAAAGAAACCCTGCGCTCCATATCCCAAGACCCGTTTTCTTCAAAAGCTCATAAAGTCCCATTCCCAGAAGGCTGATATGAAGGCCGCTGATAGCCAGAATATGAATAATCCCTGCCATCTGGTAAAGCATTTTTGTTTCTTTTGGAAGTTCTCCCTTTTCTCCCAGAACCATCGCAGCAAAAACAGGGGCAGCCTCTCCTGCCGCGTCCTCCAGAACGCCGTTTAAATGTTCCCGGATTCGAAGCAAAAGTGTCTGGTATGCGTTTCCCTCTTTTCCTTTTTTCAGCACCTCCCCCTTTTTCACAGAATAATACATATGCTCACAGGCGTAATACTGCCTTGCGTTAAACTCTCCCGGATTTCTGGGAAGAGAGAGCTCTTCAAGAACACCGCGGACGCAAAGATACATTCCCGGCTTTAATTCTTCTCTTTTCTTTAAATATACAGTTATATTTTTTATTGGAAATTTTTTTGATCTGTAAATAAGATATGATTCATTCAGACTGACTGTCTGAGAAAATTCGGTATCCCGGAAGCTTTCGACTTCTCCACATACAACGCTTTCCGGGTGCTCTTTTATCCACTCTTTCAGGTAATCCGGCAGTGGATTTCCCCGTATAAAAGGAAATCCAAGCCAGTCTCCTGCTGCCAGAAAGAGCATCAGAAAAAGACATACCAGACAAAGCGGGCGTCTTGTCATTCTTCTTTATCCTTTCCGGAAATAATATCCTCGTTCCATTTATAGAAATTATAAAGATTCATATTTTCACGAAAAACCACTTCCTTCTGCCCTGCAATGGAAATCTCCACCTTCTCTGCTTCACAGGCAGCAAGGGCAGTATTCACAACCGAATATACCGGAATGCTTTCTTCCACATTTGTTAGCGCGTAATCCACAAATACAGGATTAAAGTCAATATAACATGCGCCGTCCGCCACTGTGACATTTAAAAGTCTTGTGTCTTCCGGTATGGTCTGGAAATGATTTTCTTCCATCGGCCCTTTTGCAAGCTGTTCAAGAGCCACCCGCACCTTTGGAATATTGTGCCTGTAAAATACTTTCCGCTTTTCTTCCACAAGATGCTTTCCTTCCTTATCTGTAAAATAAAGAGTAAAGGTATCTGAGCGGTAGGTTCCTATATCTTTTGAGGAAACCTCCGCAAAGGTATTCTCATTCATTTCCCCTACCGGCTCTTTTTTTGAATTTTTCAGTTCTTCCTGTCCGATATAGAATTTCACAGCCTGAATCCCCGGAATCTGCACAAGTGTCTTTACGATCCCGGCCCTTGTGAGCACCTCTCTTGCTGCGCTCATCTTTTTATAACGGCTGTTAAATTCCACATTTAAAACCGTATCTGCAATCTGATACGAAGTGATCTCCACCTCTTCGGGAAGAAGACTGATCCCAGCCAGGCTGTCCTCCTTTGCATTTAAGCGGCTCATAAGGTCCGGCAGCATAAAATCTGCCGTCTCTTCTTTCGGAGTGTAAGCCTCGCTTTCCAGCCCCGTCTCCGAGGCATTCAGATAATAAAAACGATATTTGCTGTCTTCCTCCTGTCTTGATTCCTCCTCTATGCTACAACCGGAAACGGCAATACAGAGAAGCAGAACAGGAAGGAGCAGCTTCCATATTTTCTTCACCCTGCACCTCCTATGGAATATATGACAGAGGAATGCGGACGGAAAACGTAGTTCCCTCCCCTTCCTTACTGAATACTTTAATAGTTCCGTGGTGCATGGCAATGGTGCTTCTTGTAATGGCAAGTCCGAGACCTGTTCCGCCGATTTCCTTTGAATGGGATTTATCCACGCGATAAAAACGCTCGAAAATCCGCTCTATTGACTCTTCCGGAATACCCATTCCCGAATCTGCCACTGTCACATAAAAATATTTATGGTCTGCGTCCAGAGAAACACGGACCCATCCCTCGTCTACATTATACTTAATTCCGTTTTCCACAAGATTGCTCACTGCAAGCGTAAATTTTACCTCGTCCACATCTGCCTCCACAGGCCGGAAACAGTCAAGGATCAGATCAATGTTTCGCATATCTGCAATAGGACGAAGGCGTTTTAAAATATCCTCCAGAAGACGGTTGATGTCCATATGGGAAATATTTACATTGTCTGCCTTCTTATCCATTTTTACAAGTGTGAGAAGGTCGGAAATAATCTTATTCTCCCTGTCGATCTCCGCCGTAATATCAGAAAGAAACTCCTGATAAAGCTCTTCCGGAACACCCTCCTGACCTACAAGGGAGTCTGCAAGCACCTTCATGGAAGTCATGGGGGTTTTCAGCTCATGAGACACATTGGAAACAAATTCCTGGCGCGATTCGTCCAGCACCTTCATTCGTCCCAGCATCTTATTAAACGCATCTGTAATAAGCGCTGTTTCTGTATAATCCGGCACGGAAATATCTTCGTTCTGATAGCCGTCTGTCAGATCTTCGATTGCCTTTGTCACTCTTGCAAAAGGCTTTACGAGGATTGTGGAGAGAATGTATCCCAGAAAAACGGAAAGCACGATAATACTTCCGATGATAAGAACCTCTCTCTGTTCCAGCGCGTCAATAGTTGCCGCGATCTCGCTTGTGGAAACTGTCACAAGCATGGCCCCCTGAAGCTGTTTTACATCTGGGCTTACAATGGGCACTGCCATCTGCAGGGTCTGATTCCTGCTGTCAAAACGCTCCGGCTTTTTTCCCTGAAAGCATTTTATTACAAGAGGGGAAATAAGCGTTTTTCCCTCATCTGCACCGTACGTATCTTTTACTACTCTGAAGTCCCTGTCTACAAGAATAATTCTTCCGCTGTAAATATTAGACAACAACTCCAGCTTGCTGTTTACAACCTGCGAGCTGGAGTCATTGAGATAATTTTCCTGTATCAACAGGCTGCACAAAATGTCACACTGGCTTCTCACACTTGCACTTCTGTTTGCAATGGCTTTATCCTCATAGTTTGTGATAACCGTTCTTGTTACAATGACACTTGGCACAATTCCCAGAATGATCAGAATAATCAGGATACGAAAGCGAAGACTTTTAAAAAAGTTTTTCTTTGCTTTTTCCTTCATAGCTTATCTTATGCCTGGAAATAATATCCCACACCCCATTTGGTGTGCACGTATTTTGGCTCACTGGGATTTGCCTCAATTTTTTCACGGAGACGTCGGATATGTACGTCCACTGTTCTCACATCACCAGGGTATTCATACCCCCACACAATGTTCAGCAGGTTTTCACGGCTGTACACCTTATTTGGATTAAACACAAGAAGCTCCAGAACATCGAACTCTTTTGCCGTCAGGTTGATCTCTCTTCCCGCGATAAAGACTCTTCTGCCCTCGCAGTCCATTTTCAGGTCGCCGATTTCCATTATCTTCGCCTTTTCCTTCTCCTCACGGTCACTTCCTGCACGGCGGATAATCGCCTTAATTCGCGCCTTGACCTCCAGAATATTAAAAGGCTTTGTTATATAATCGTCTGCTCCGTACTCCAGTCCCAGAATCTTATCCATGTCCTCTCCCTTGGCAGTAAGCATGACAATGGGAACATTGGAAAATTCACGGATCTGCTGACACACCTCAAACCCGTCCATCTTCGGAAGCATCAGGTCAAGAAGAATGATGTCATATTTCTTTTCTTTCGCTTTCTCAAGCGCTTCCTCACCATCGTAAGCGCAGTCCACTTCCATTCCGTCCTGCTCCAGGCTGAAACGGATTCCTTTTACAATCAGCTTTTCGTCATCTACTACCAATACTTTCCTGCTCATTTAATTTCTCCTTTATCCCACTTCTATTTCGTCCTTGATTTTATGAAAAGTCCCTTCCTTAATTCCCTCTACCTTCATCAGGTCTTCTATGGAAGCAAAGGGACCGTTTTCCTCCCTGTATGCGATGATCGCCTTCGCTTTGGAAGCTCCGATTCCTGTCAGAGTGCAAAGCTCCGTCTCGTCTGCAGTATTTAAGTTTACTTTTCCTGCATGTTCCGTGCCGCCCTCTGGCGCTTCGTCCTTCTCTTCTCCGGAAGACACCGCATCTGTCCGCTCCATTGTAAGGGCTTCTTCCTTTGTAGGGACATAAAGCTGTTCCCCGTCAGAAAGCCCCTGGGCGCGGTTCACGTAATTTTCCGCCGCCTCAGGAAGAAATCCTCCTGCTGCCTCGATTGCCTGAAACACACGGCTTCCATCCGGAAGACAGAATACTCCCGGCTCTGCCACGGCTCCGCATACGTCTACATATATTTCCTGTTTCTTCGGAGCCTCTGTGGCTTTCGGTATTTCCGAGGGCACAGGCGTATTTTCCTGCTCCTCTGCCAGCACAGTCTCCTCCGATTCTGCTTCCTTTAAAAACTCCGCCTCCCTGTCGCGGCAGCCTGTCATTGCCGCGCACAAAAGCCAGATACATAATAAAGCAGCTTTCTTTTTCATGGATGGGTCACTTCCTTTCCTGTTGAAAAAACAAATGCCCCATTTTCATACAAACCATATCTTATTTTAACGAACTATGGAAACTTTTACAATACTAATCTTTATTTTTGCCATTTAAAAATTACAATTCCGAGAATGGCAATGAGCATACCCATGACTTTTCTCCATTCAAAAGCAGCCTTCTCCACCCCAAACAGTCCAAACAGTTCTATGATATACGCCACGGCAAGCTGCGAAATAACAATAAGCATCGCCGCCTTTGCAGGTCCGAGAAGGCTCATGCTCTGAATAACCGTAACTGTGATAAACGCGCCGATCACGCCGCCCAGAAGCGTGTACTTATTGTCCACCTGCCACAAAGCGCCCACGCTGTCTCTTCCTGTAAAAAACCAGGCTGCCACGCACACGAGAAGGGCAGAAAACTGCACCCAGCCTGTAGACACCCACAGACTGCTCTGCTTCGTCACCTCTGTGTTAAACACGCCCTGCACGCTCATAAGCGCTCCTGAAATCAATGCAACGATAATACCCCACATAAAACATTCCTCCATATCCTGTGAAAAGGAGGCACTGCATAAGCAGCACCTCCCGTTTCTGTTTTTTGTAAAGTATATCCGTATTCTTGTGTTTTATGCAGTTTTTCTCACTGCTGCCTCAGCTTTTTCAGCACATTTCTGATTTTCAGCGGATTTCCATAGTGAAGCGTTCCAAAGCGGAACAGTTTTGCCGCAAGAATGCCTGTCACCACGCAGGAACCTGCGAGAAGCACTCCGGATACCAGAATTTCCCACACAGCCACACTTCCCATAGAGATGCGGATAAACATGGCGTTTCCGGAAGTGAACGGAATAAAGGAGGCAATCTTCGCAAGAAGCCCGTTACAGTCAGAAAGACAGAACATTCCGATCAGGAAGGAAGCCACATAAATAAATGTGATCGTGGAGGAGCTTTTGCTTATATCCTCTGTTTTTGAAACCATCGCGCCAAGCGCCCCGTAGATAAAAGCATAAAGAAGATAGCTTAAAATTCCAAATATAATGAAGGATAAAAGTACCTTTCCGGGAATGTTGAAAAGGAAATCAAGCATTCCTCCCCACTTATCCTTAAACATATGATACGCACCAAAGCCTGCTCCAAGGATTACCGTCATCTGCAGAATGCCTGCGACTGCTCCGGCAAGCACCTTTCCGAAAATCAGGCTGTTCGGATTTACGCTTGTCACAAGGATCTCAATGGCACGGTTGCTTTTCTCTGTTGTAACTGCAACTGCGATCATCTGTCCGTAGAAAAGAATCAGGAAGTAAAGAATAAATACAAGAATATACGTGTACATATAATTTTTCGCGCTGTTCTTTCCAAGTATTTCCGGTGTTACACTGATCTGCATGTTTTCCAGAGATTCGATTTCCTCTTTTGAAATCCCCGCCTCAATAAGCTTCTGTTCCTTAATTTCCTGAACAAGCGCTTCCTGGAAGGCATCTGATTTTCTGTCGCTCATTTCCATATCGTTTACCACATAAGTGACGTCACTGATGCCATTCAGAATAAAGCCTGCCTCTGTCTCTCCGTCTTTTACTGCTTTTTTAAGGGAATCCTCATTTTCATATACCTTCCAGTCAGCAGGCATACGAAGAAGCAGGCTGTCCAGATCTTTCACCTCGTCTGTTGCGGCGTAAATTCCAAGAGCGTCCAGATTTTCCTCCGCTTCCTTCTGCTCCTCCACCGGGTCTTTTTCTCCCAGAAGCCCCGGAATAAAAGCAGGCACAATGACAACTCCTGCCAGTAAAATGGCAAACACAACCGTTGTAATGATAAAGCTTTTATTTTTAAAGTAGTTGTTCAGTTCAAATTTTAATACGGTTAAAAACTGTTTCATGCCTCGTCACCTGCCTTTTCCACAAATATATCGTTAAGGGACGGCTCATATAAGCCAAAATATTCCAGATCCACGTCCTGCGCGAGAAGCCCTTCCAGAATCTCCTTTTTTCTGCCCGGCTCTTTTTCCCGGATAATCACCCTGTCCTTCTGTACCTTTTCCACCTCAAGAAGATGACGCATGGTATCGGAAAGACGTCTGGAAAGCGCCTCCGGAGTCTCTTCAAGACTGGAAAGAACGAGCCTGTCTTTTCCAAACTCTCTCTTAATCTCTTTCAGATCTCCGCCAAGAACCACTTCCCCGTGATTTAAAATAGCAATCTCCTCGCAAAATTCCTCCACATAGCTCATCTGGTGGCTGGAAAAAATCACAAGCTTTCCTTTTTCAATCTGTTCCCTGATCACGTCCTTTAAAATCTGGGAATTGACAGGGTCAAGCCCGGAAAAAGGCTCGTCAAGAATAATAATATCCGGCTCGCACACACGTGTCTGGGCAAGCTGAACCTTCTGCTGATTTCCTTTGGAAAGCGTCTCAAGCTTCTGCTTTGCATACTGAGAAACCCCCATTCGTGAAAGCCAGCGCTCCGTATTTTCCTTTGCAGCTTTCTGACTTAACCCACGAAGCATTCCCATGTAGATAAGCTGCTCGCTCACCGTCTTTTTCGGATAAAGTCCTCTCTCCTCCGGAAGATACCCTATCTGATGTTCCCTGGGAACAAATGGCTTTCCATCGAGAAGAACGCTTCCTTCCGTTGCTTTAAACACGTCCATAAGAATACGGATCGTAGTTGTTTTTCCTGCGCCGTTTCTTCCAAGAAGTCCAAGGGCGCTTCCGCTTTTTACAGAAAAGGAAATTCCGTGAAGCACTTCCTTCTCCCCAAACGACTTTTTCAGATTCCTTACTTCCAGTTTCATACTATTCCTCCCTTAATCTCTGTTCAGTTTTCTTTTTCTGCTTACTGTGCAGAAATAGCAGTATGAAGATACCATAGCGATCCACAGAAATCCCACCACAAATATGGCGAGAAGCCCCGTATTATAAAACAGATGTCCAAGCATTGTAACTACTGTGAGAAACGGGAGCAGCACCGACATAAAACAGTACGTCCTGTAGCTGCTCTGATAGATCAGCATTTTTTCCGCCTCGTCACAGCTTTCCAGCCATTGCTTCTGAAATTTCATGGACGTGGGATCGCCTTTTTTTGCAGGTTCCATCTTCTGGATCAGCTTCACATACCGCACCTGCCAGAAGCCCTGGTAAAAACAGCCCGCAATCAAGAGTACGGCTCCTGCAAGGACAATGCTTTCTTTATTTCCCGGATTTCTGGAAAAATCCGAATACCACAAAGCTACAAGAATAATGCCTGCCACAATGGCAATCTGACTTCCGATGATTCCTACAGACCCGGCTTTTTCAATTTTATATTCCAGACGGTCTGCCTCTTCGTCCTCCGCTCCTTCCAAAAGAACTGACAGTTTTTTCATTCTGGAAAGAGAAAGTTCTCCCAGAATCACAGCCATTGCAACATCGAGAACCATCAGAAGAATCATATTTTCCCCTACGCCTTTTAAGATCACGTCCCCCGCTGCCGTCATACTGCCGGAAATGTAAATTTCAATTCCACTGGCACTGAACGCCGCGCCTGCAGCAGCGCCTCCTCCTGTGAACAGAAGAAACAGCAACGCATAGTGCAGATATGTATGCTTCTTATTTTTCTCCATTTTCTTCCTCCTCAACGTAAGTAAAAATATCCTCTACTGTCACCTGACATATTTTTGCAAGCTTCAGCGCCAGAGTAACAGACGGGGAATAATCTCCCCTTTCTATCAGGCTGATCGTCTGTCTGGACACGCCTGCAAGCTTTCCCATATCTGACTGATTGATTCCAAGATGCGCCCTGTACTCCTTTAAACGATTTTCCAGAGGCATTTTACCCCCCCCCCTCAAAAAATGACTTGTTTTCTTGTCAGATTGACAACTTTTCTTGTCATCTCCATTCTAGCACTGACAACTTTCTTTGTCAACTTGTATTTTATCGGTATTTTATCTGAGTCTTACTGCTTCTTTTCCAGTACAAGGCGGCTGTCACAGCTGCCTTCCTCTCTTCTTATAAACTGAAGCTCTCCTCCGTGTGCAGCCGCAATCTGACTCGCAAGGCGAAGCCCCATAATATGAACACTCTCCTCCGCTTCGCTTCCTTTTCCTTCCAGTATATCTGCAATTTTTCCCGGAATCCCCGGCCCGGAATCCCGGATTTCATAGCATACGCTTCCCTCCTGTATTTTTAAGGCTGCCGTAACCCGGCACCCGGAAGGATTATGGCGGATACTGTTTCCCAGAAGATTTCGAAGGGCGCGCTTCCAGAGACCCTGATCTCCTGTGAGTCTCGCCTGCTCTCCTTCCTCCGTAACGATTACTTCAATTTCATAGTTCTGTTCCAGACCTTCATTATAAAATTCCGCCACGCATTCCCGCAGAAGAATTGCCGGGGCAAACTCCGTTTTGTGAAGCGGCTGGGCATGATAGGCAAGCTTTGAAGTTAAATTGAGATCCTGGATCAGCTGACGGATCACGAGACTCTGACGACAGATCATCTCCGCCTTCTTTTTTTCCTCACTTCCAAGGGCGTCCTCCCTGGAAAGCTCATCCGAATATCCCATGATAAGTGCAAGGGGCGTCCTGATGTCATGGGAAACGCCTGCTATCCACTCCGTTCTCGCCCTGTCTCTCTGTTCCAGCTTTTCCTTTTGTTTCTGCAAAATACCCGATGTTCTGTTCAGTTTTCCTGCAATCTCCGATGCGATTCCCTTTTCTCTGATCTGTACAGGCTCCTGTCTGGAAAGACGGTCAATCCCCTCGCCTACAGGCTTTAGCGCCTTATAAAAACGCCAGCCGAGAACAAGGATAAAAAAAGCGATCACAGAAATATTCAGCAAAAGCCCGCATTTTATATAAACAGGAATCTTATTCAGTTCTTCAATCCGAAACTCCCAGGAATATTTTGAATACATATCCTTCGGCGCTGCAAACACAAAGAGATTTTCCCCCTTTTCCCACACACGGACGGGATAATCGCAGATATACCATCTGGAAAATGACGCCACATCAGAAAGACTGTAAAACAGAGGAATTTCTTCAGGAAGCCTCCAGCTCCAGATAACCTCTCCTTCCGGGCTGATCGCCATTGCCCACTGAAATTCTGTCTCCTTTGAAAGAGCAGCCAGCCCCCGCTCCGACATGACCGCCTTTCCATTTTCCACAGAAAGCTCTCCGGAAATCTCGTCCATTCCTGCCCGGACTCCTTCCGTCTCGCCTGATTCTATCGCCCCTTTATATCCCCAGTATAAAAAAGCGGCTCCATTTGCAAAAATCAGCGTAAAAATAATAAGCCCTGCCGTAATGCAGTATCTCCTTATAATTTTCATCATACTCTTCATGATTTTTTCCCTGCCTCCTCTGCACTTAACCGATACCCCAGACCTCGGACTGTAAGAATCCATTTTGGACTTGACGGCTCCTCCTCAATCTTTTCCCGGAGATGGCGGATATGAACCATCAGCGTATTTTCATATCCATAATAAGAATCTCCCCACGCCGCATAACAAAGCGCGTCAAAAGTTACGATTTTCCCTCTGTTCTCGCAGAGCTTCTTCAAAAGAGCCAGTTCTTTTGCCGTAAAAAATATTTCCTCTCCATGACAGCTCACTGATGCCCTGTCAAAATCTACGATCCGCTCTCCAAGACGAAGAACGGTTTCTTCTTTTTCCCCGGAAAACTGATACGCTCTCTTTAAAATAGCTCCCACTCTTAAAATCAGCTCCTGTGGAAGAAAGGGTTTTGTAATATAGTCATCTGCTCCAAGTCCAAGTCCGAAAAGCCGGTCCTGGTCTTCGTCTTTCGCAGAGAGAAATAAAATGGGGACACTGGAAATCTCCCTCATTTTGCAGAAAAGAGAAAAACCGTCTCCGTCCGGGAGCATCACGTCAAGAATCACAAGTTCCGGTTTTTCTTCCTTAAAAATCCGAAATCCTTCTTCCACTGAGTGCGCCGAAACTACATTTTTATATCCGCTCTGTTCCAGAATGCGGCGTATCATGACAACAAGCTCCTGATTATCGTCCACCATTAATATTTTCCTGTCATATATATTCATAGAATTTCCTTCTTTCTCTGTGTATTTATTCCTATTATAAAAAACTTTTCTTCTGATTTCATCTTTTCCGGAAAAATTTAAGGAAAACATAAGGAAGGGTTAAGCCTGAACTAATCTTCTCCTGCTATACTTCCCGTATCAAAACAAAGAGGAGGAAATCAGTTATGGGAACCGTCATTACAACAGATTCACTGACAAAAACATATGGTAAAAAAGATGTGGTAAAAAATCTGGATTTACATGTTCCGGGAGGCAGCATTTACGGCTTTCTCGGTCCCAACGGAGCCGGCAAATCCACAACTATGAAAATGATCCTGGGGCTTATCAAGCCCTCCAAAGGTGAAATCACAGTTCTTGGAAAAGAGGTAAACGAAAAGAACCGGCTTTCTGTTTTGCGAAACACCGGCTCCTTAATTGAGGCTCCTTCCTATTACGGTCATTTAAGCGGAGTGGAAAATCTTGAGATTATCTGCACCTTAAAAAATGTTCCTCTGTCGGAAATCCAGAGAGTTTTAAAGATCGTCCGCATGGAAAAACAGAAGGATAAAAAGGTTTCCCAGTATTCTCTTGGAATGAAACAGCGTCTCGGACTTGCAGCCGCTCTTCTCGGAAATCCGAAAATCCTTCTTCTGGACGAGCCTACAAACGGTCTTGACCCTGCCGGAATCCAGGAAATGCGGGAGCTTGTCTGCTCTCTTCCAAAACAATACGGCATGACTGTTCTCGTGTCCAGTCATCTTTTAAGTGAAATTGACCAGATGGCAACTCATGTTGGAATTATCAACCAGGGAGAACTGATTTTTCAGGACAGCTTATCTGCGCTTCACAAACACAGCCGCTCCCGCCTGATCCTGAAAACAGACAATGACACTGCTGCACTTTCCGTTCTTTTAAGCTTCGGACTTTCCGCCTCCCTCGAGGGAAAAAACCTCTGCTTAAAGACAACTGATAACGAAACCGTCATAAAAGCCGTAAACGTTCTTGTGCAGTCCGGTATCGGCATTCTCCGCCTGACCGAACAGCAGATGAGTCTGGAAGACATCTTCCTTCAATTAATCGGAAAGCAGGTGAGCTTATGAACCTTTCCCGCGAATTAAAGGCAGAGTCCATGAAGCAGAAAGGAAAACGAAATATTCTGGTTCCCCTCGCCTTCCTGACACTTTTATTTTTCTGGACTTTATTTCTTTTAAAAGGAATCAAACAGGAGGAACTTCCCTCTGGATATTTTTCCCTTCTTTATCAGTATCCTGTTATGAACGCCATTCTTGTACCTCTTATGGTTTCTGTTGTGGCAAGCCGGATCTGTGATATGGAAGTAAAGGGGGACACCATGAAAATCCTGTTTACCCTTGAAAAACAGGGACATTTTTTTGACTGCAAATTTCTTATGGGAATGAAATACCTGGTTCTGTTTTTTGCAGGGCAGACTGCCCTGATTCTCCTGTCAGGAAAGCGCTTCGGCTTTACGCAGGAAATCCCGTGGAAACATCTAGTCCTGTTTTTTATCAGCGGACTTTCTGTTGCAGCCGCCCTTCTTCTCCTTCAGGAAATTTTATCTCTGTTTTCCCGCAGTCAGATATTTCCTCTTGTAGCGGGACTTGCAGGTTCTTTTTTAGGGCTGTTCTCCATGTTTTTCCCGGCAAAGATTATGCGTCTTGTTCTGTGGAGCTATTTCGCAGTCTTCTCCACAACAGGGTTAAACTGGGACAAAACCACCAGGATTTCCACCTATTACGAAATCCCCTTCCCTGTTTCCACATTTCTGCTGTTTCTTGTATTCTGCGCCGCAGCCTTTCTTCTGTGCAGAACGCTGATTCAAAAAAAGGAGGTCTGAACCATGCTGCTTCGATGTATCCGGGCAGAAAATAAAAAATTAAAACATTCCATTATTTTCTTCGCCTGCATTCTTATCCCTGTGATCCCTGCTATTATGGGCGGTTTTAACTATGTCCAGAATACCGGCATTCTCACACAGAAATGGTATTCTCTGTGGACGCAGGTAACTTTATTTTATGCAAACTTTTTTTACGCGCCCCTCATCGCCCTTTACTGCTCTTATCTTTGGAGAATGGAGCATCTTCACAATAACTGGAATATGCTGATGACTGCGCCTGTTCCTGTCTCTTCTGTTTATTTTGGGAAACTTGCCATTATTCTCAAGATCACTTTGTTCACGCAGATCTGGATCGGCATTCTCTACCTGATCACCGGAAAGCTTGTTGGCTTTTCCGGATTTCCGCCTTTTGAAATCCTTATCTGGCTTCTCCGGGGAACTCTGGCAGCCATCGCCATCGGCGCTTTGCAGCTTCTCCTTTCCATGATCATCAGAAGCTTTTCCGTTCCCATCGGCATTGCCCTTCTCGGAAGTATCGTGGGATTTCTTTTCAGCAACAAAGGGCTTGGATATTTCTGCCCTTACGCGCTCATGCTTATGGGAATGAACTCAAACAAAACAGAAGACAGCCTTCAGGGCGGAGTGCTGCCCTTCCTTTTATCTACGGTTGTCTTCTTCCTTCTCTTCTCCGGGTGCAGTATCTATATCCTGAAAAAAAGAGATGTGCGGGCGTAATGTACCCGCACATCTTCTGTCTCTGCCTGTGATTATTTTTTCTCCTGCACGCTTCCGCCCTTCTTTTTTCTTTTTGTGCATACGGTACAGGACAAAACCACCGTATCCGAATATAATCGCAAGAATCAAAATATTTATCATTCTCTTTCACCATCTTTCTGCTTTCTATGCGTGTAAGCCATATTCCCTGCTGAATTGTTTCTCTTTTTTTCGAATCAGAACTGTTAATATCATAGCAAATACAGCAACCACAAGCAAGCCCGGGATAAATCCGCTTCCCACTGTTCCCGTTGTCACCAGAGTTCCGATCTGGTATACAAAAAACGCAACTGTATAACCGGTACTAAGCTGCAGCGCAATGCCTCCCCACAGCCATTTTTTATCCTGCATTTCAGAATTCATAGCTCCGAGAGCCGCAAAGCAGGGCGGCGTAAAAAGATTAAACATAAGATACGCAAGCGCTGCCGCTTTTGTAAGTCCCATAACTGCAGCTACTTCCGTTCCCCCGCTGATCAGCGCCAGTTCCTCTGTATCAATAAAATTTGTAAGACCATAAACAACCGCCAGCGTACCAACTACGTTTTCTTTCGCAATAAAACCTGTAATTGCCGCTGCTGCAAGCTGCCATACGCCAAATCCGAGAGGAATCAATACCACTGCAAAAGGAGAAGCGATGGACGCCAGAATAGAAGTATGCTCCATTCCTTCCTCAATCACCTGGAACTGCCAGTTAAAGCTCTGCATGATCTGCACCACTGTATTGCACACAAGAATGATAGTTCCCGCTTTCACAATATATGCTTTGCCACGTGAGAGCATGGAAAGTACCGCGCGTTTCAAACTTGGGATTTTATATTCCGGAAGCTCAATAATAAAGAAGGACTTACGGAATTTATATCCTGTAACCTTATTTACAAGTAAAGCCCCAAGGAAAACCAGGGCAATTCCCACAAGATACATAGTCGGGCCAACCCAGGAAGCATCTGCAAAAAATGCTCCTGCAAACAGCGCGATCACCGGAAGCTTTGCGCCGCATGGCATAAACGGAGTCAGCATGGCAGTCGCTCTTCTTTCTCTTTCATTACGAATGGTACGGCACGCCATGATTCCCGGAATGGCACAGCCTGTGCCGATCACCATAGGAATGACTGATTTTCCGGAAAGACCTACTCTCTTAAAGATTGGATCCAGAACGACGGTAGCACGAGCCATGTATCCGCAGTCTTCTAAAAGCGCAATCAGGAAATACATCACCATGACCAGCGGCAGAAAACCGACAACCGCTCCTACGCCGCCTATGATTCCGTCAACTAAAAGCGCCTGCGTAAACGGACTTGCATTTGCCACGAGTTCTCCAACCCACGCCTGGAACGTCTCGATCCAGCCCACAAGCCAGTCCGCAATCCATGTTCCCACGGTAGACTGAGATATGTAAAACACGCCAAACATAATAACTGCAAAAACAGGAAGCCCGATAAATTTATTTGTAAGCACGGAATCTATTTTATCCTGCTTATTTTTATCTTTTGTAAAAACGCGTCTCTTTTCCACTGTCTTTACAATCCCGTTTACAAATTCAAATCGTTTTCTGTCTTCTGCCTCCACTGCCACCTTGTCCTGAAGATTGATCTCAGCCTGCATATAAGGGGCTTTCTGTCCACATTCTTTTAAAGAAACTGCTTTCTTTACCACATCTTTCAGCCCGTCATGACCGGAAGCTGTGGAAACTGTCCGAATCACAGGGCAGCCTAATTTCTGCTCCAGTTTTTTTACATCAATTTCTGTCTTTTTCCTGTCCGTAATATCGCTTTTATTAAGCGCGACTACTACCGGAATCCCTAGTTCCAGAAGCTGAGTTGTAAAAAACAGGCTTCGGCTCAGATTCGTTGCATCCACAATGTTAATGATCACATCTGGATTTTCGTTTTTTACATAACTGCTTGTAATGCTTTCTTCTGAAGTAAAAGGAGACATGGAATAGGCTCCCGGCAAATCCACTGCGATCAGCTCTTCTGCTCCGTCAAAATATCCTCTTTTAATCGGACTCTCCTTTTTTTCTACTGTAACGCCCGCCCAGTTTCCAACGCGCTCATTTCTTCCTGTAAGCGCATTAAACATGGTCGTTTTTCCACTGTTGGGATTTCCCGTCAACGCAATTCTCATAATTCCCTCTCCTCTTTATTTAAAATTAGTTTCAACTAACCAGTTGTCCGAAAGAAAGAATCTCCTATAAGAGATTCTCTTCTGCCACAGTCTTATATTGCGATCGCCTGCGCCAAATCCGTATCTATATTATATCTGCCGTCTTTAATAGACACCACACAGCCGCCTCTTCTATGTGCGATTACAGTAATCGGCTCTCCGCTGTAACAGCCCAGAGAAAACAAAAACGCATTCAGCTCCTCGTCTTCTGTGATAATATCTTTTACGATGTACTCTTCCCCTTCTCTTGCTTCCGTTAAATCCATAATCATATGACACTCTCCATTTTACTGACATTTTTGAATCGCTGCGGATTCATGCAAAATCCACAGCAATAAGTTGTTTTTATCTAACTATGGTTAGTTTAAACTAATTTTGAAGTTTTGTCAACCCTGTTTTGAAGTATATTCTATTATACCCGTCATAATCACTGTTTAAAAAGAAAAATCCCGCTTACTTTTAAAAAAGCAAGCAGGATAACAGCTTTACCTGAAACACTTCTCCAGTATCTCTTCCATCTTCCAAATATCTTCCTTCTGAATCACAAGAGGCGGCACAATTCGAAGCACATTCTCCCCTGCGGAAATCACAAGAAGTCCTTCAGCCAGAGCCTTCTTTACCACATCTCCCACAGGACACTCTTTTTTCAGTACAAGCCCCTGCATAAATCCCATTCCACGGCGTTCCAGAACACAGTCGTGGTTTGCCGCAAGCCTGTCAAGAGCGTCCTCAAGACAAAGGGTCAGCTCCTGCACATGCTTTAAGATTTCATCTCTTTCAAAAATATCAAACACCTTACTCACAGCGGCGCATACAAAAGGATTTCCTCCGTATGTGGTGCCGTGATCTCCAGGGACAAGAGAAGCTGCAGCCGCTTTTTTTCCAAGAACAAACGCGCCTACAGGAACGCCGCAGCCAAGAGCCTTCGCACAAGTCATAATATCCGGTTTTACTCCGTATGCCTGCCATGCAAAATAATTTCCTGTTCTTCCCATTCCACACTGAATTTCGTCAAAAATCAGAAGAATGTCTTTTTCATCGCAAATCCGGCGAAGCTCCTCTAAAAAATCCTGTTCTGCCGGAAAAATTCCTCCCTCACCCTGCACAGGCTCCAGAAGAATGGCGCAGGTTTTCTCTGTAATTTGTTCCTTTACACTGTCAATATCATTAAAATCCGCAAATTTTACTCCGTCCATAAGCGGAGCAAACGGATCGCGGTAATGCGCATTTCCAGTCACAGAAAGAGCTCCTATGGTTCTTCCGTGGAAAGAATGGTTCATGGCAATAATCTCATGCCCGCTGTGTCCGTCTCGAACATACGCGTACTTTTTTGCAGCCTTCAAAGCGCCCTCAATCGCCTCTGTTCCGCTGTTTGTAAAAAACACTTTTTCCAGTCCGGAAGCTTTTACAAGTTTTTCCCCTGCCTCCGCAATCGGTACGTTATAATAGAGATTCGATACGTGAAGCAGCTTATCCACCTGCTCTTTTAATGCCTCATCGTATCCCGGATAATGATAGCCAAGAGCATTTACTGCAATTCCCGCTGCAAAATCAAGGTATTCTTTCCCCTCTGTATCATAAAGACAGACGCCCTCTCCTCTTTCGAATACGACAGGAAAACGGTTATAAGTGTGAAGGATATATTCTTCCGCCTGATTCATTTTTTCAGTCATGGTCATACATTTCACCGTCCTCCCTTAAAATTGCAGTTCCGATTCCTTTGTTTGTGAAAATTTCCAGAAGAAGGCTGTGCGGAATCCTGCCGTCCAGAATATGGACCCTGTTTACCCCTTCTTCAATGGCATGAATACAGTTCTGAAGCTTCGGAATCATGCCTCCGCCTACATATCCCTCTCCGATCATAGCTTCCGCCTCGTGTACGTGAAGCTCGGAAATCAGGCTGGACGGATCGTCCTTATCCTTATATACCCCTTCAATATCAGAAAGAAAGGCAAGCTTTTCTGCGTGAACTGCCTTTGCAATAGCGCAGGCGGCATCGTCCGCGTTAATATTGTACGTCTGAAACTCCTCGTCATATCCTACCGGGAAAATAATAGGAAGGAAGTCATTTTCCAGAAGATCGTAAAGAATCTGCGGATCTACCTTTGTGATCTCCCCTACAAATCCTATGTCTTCTCCGTCTGAAAGCTTCTTTTTACAGGAAAGAAGTCCTCCGTCCTTTCCGCTGATGCCCACTGCCTTCACACCGAGAGACTGCACAAGCGTCACAAGCTCTTTGTTGACTTTTGCAAGAACCATCTCCGCGATTTCCATTGTATCTTTATCTGTCACACGAAGACCGTTGATAAACTTTGGCTCCATGCCGACTTTTCCTACCCAGCGGCTGATTTCTTTTCCTCCGCCGTGGACAATGATCGGCTTAAAACCCACAAGCTTTAAAAGAACCGCGTCTTTGATCACATTTCTTTTTAATTCTTCGTCAAGCATGGCGCTTCCGCCGTACTTAATCACTACAATCTTCCTGTTAAACCGCTGTATATATGGAAGCGCCTCGATGAGCACCTCCGCCTTTTCCAGATATTTATGATTTACCATTTCTCTTCTCTCCCTTTAGCTTCTATAATCTGCGTTGATTTTCACGTAATCGTAAGTGAGGTCACAGCCCCATGCCGTTGCAGAGGCATCTCCCATTTTCATATCAGCAATGGCAGTCACCTCGTCCTCTGAAAGAATTTTTGTCGCTTCTTCCTCGCTGTAGCCTGTCGAAACACCGTTTTCGATAATCTTGATTTTTCCTGCCCTGCTCTCAAAATAAAGGTCTACTTTTTCCGGATCAAAAGAAACGCCGGAATAGCCGAGCGCACAGAGAATCCTGCCCCAGTTTGCATCGTGTCCGTAAATGGCTGCCTTTGTAAGTGAGGAGGTCACAACAGATTTGCTTAAAATGACTGCCTCTTTCTTTGTTGCCGCGCCGATTACTTTTACCTCAAAAAGAGCGGTCGCTCCTTCTCCGTCTCCTGCGATTTTTTTTGAAAGAGTGGTGTTTACATAATTCAAAGCCTTTTTGAATGTTTCATAATCCTGATTTTTCTCTGTAATTTCCTCATTACCTGCCATTCCGTTTGCAAGAAGGAGAACTGTATCGTTTGTGGAAGTATCGCCGTCTACGGAAATCATATTGTAGGTATCCTTTACGTCCTCTTTCAGAGCTTCCATTAAAAGCTCCTTTGAAATGGAAATATCCGTAGTCACAAAACCAAGCATGGTACACATATTTGGGTGGATCATCCCGGAGCCTTTACACATTCCGCCTATTGTTACGGTTTTTCCTCCGATTTCTATTTCTACTGCCACTTCTTTATGCACCGTATCAGTCGTCATAATGGCTTTTGCTGCGTCTGTTCCTGCTGAAATTTCCCCTGAGAGAACGGGCGCCATCATTTTTACCCCGTTTTTGATTTTCTCAATGGGAACCTGCATACCGATGACTCCTGTAGAAGCCACAAGAACACTGTCCGGGGAGATATTAAGGATTTTTGCTGCCGCGTCTGCTGTCTCCTTACAATATCCGTATCCTTCCTCTCCTGTACAGGCATTTGCGATTCCGCTGTTGCAGATCACTGCCTGGGCGTAAGGCTGCTCATACACTACCTTCTGATCCCATTTTACAGGAGCTGCCTTTACAACATTTGTGGTAAAAGTCCCTGCTGCCTTACATGGAACGGTACTGTAGATCATCGCCATATCCGTCCGTCCCTTATATTTGATCTCTGCTGCTGCAGAAGCTGCCTGAAATCCCTTTGCCGCCGTTACGCCACCTTTTATTTCTTTCATGTCTCTTCCTCCTACGGACACATGGGAACTTTCATAAGTCCCTCTGTCTCTTTTAATCCAAACATCAGATTCATATTCTGGACTGCCTGACCGGCTGCCCCCTTTACAAGATTATCCATAGCGCCCATCATAATGACGCGTCCTGTCCTCTCGTCAATTTTGAAATTCACATCTACAAAATTACTTCCTTCTACCCATTTTGTCTGTGGGCATACGTCTTTTTCCAGAACACGGACAAAGGCTTCTTTTTCATAATATTTATCATATGCAGCCTTTACCTCTTCATAGGAAACCTTTTTTGTAAGAGATGCGTAAGCTGTGATCAAAATTCCTCTGTTCATGGGAATCAGGTGCGGAGTAAAATTAAGAAGCACTTTCTGTCCGCAGGCATATCCAAGCTGTTCCTCAATCTCAGGTGTATGGCGATGGGAAGCAACGCCGTATGCCTTGATATTTTCATTTACCTCACAGAAAAGATTATCCACTTTTGCGCCTCTTCCTGCTCCTGACGTACCAGATTTTGCATCTATAATAATCGTAGCCGGGTCAATCAGCCCTTCCTTTAATAAAGGATAAATGGAAAGTGTGGAACATGTGGGATAACAGCCAGGATTTGCCACAAGCCTTGCTCCTTTTACCTGTTCTCTGTTGATCTCACAGAGACCGTACACCGCTTCCTCAATAAACTGCGGCGCTTTATGAGTGATACCATACCACTTTTCATAAGTAGCTACATCTTTAATACGGAAATCTGCACTTAAATCAATTACCTTTGTTTTGGAAAGAATCTCTTCATTAATAAGAGAAGCGCAAAGCCCCTGAGGTGTTGCTGTAAAAATCACATCAGCCTCTTCTGCAAGTGCTGCCATATTGTCGTCCATACATTTTGCGTCTGCCAGTTTAAAAAAATTCTGATAAATATCTGTATACTTCTTATCTATATAACTTCTGGAACCGTACCACACGATTTCCGCTTCCTTATGCTCAAGAAGAAGCCTCACGATCTCATTTCCCGCATAGCCGGTTGCCCCGATAATTCCTGCCTTTATCATAATTCAGATCCCTCCTTTATATCTGTATAAACATGAATGTTTTGTGTGTATCATTATACAACTGCAATGTATATTATGCAACTTGTTTTTTTGTTTTTTATTCATATTTATGCTATTTTGTGCAGTTTTAAAAAATCCATTCTTATATAAATAAAATTTTTATGCAAAAATTTTCTTATTTTTCCCATTTTAGGTATTGCATATTTATGAGAATAGGTGTATATTATTCATTGTCAACAGACAACAGACATTGAACATTAAAAAATGCCCGGTCTTCTGACCCCGGCATGTTAATAAAAATCCAGGAGGAATATATTATGAAAGAAAAAGTTATTTTAGCATACTCTGGCGGTCTTGATACCACAGCATTAATCCCGTGGTTAAAAGAAAATTTTGATTATGAAGTTATCTGCTGCTGCATTGACTGCGGACAGGGAAATGAACTGGACGGACTGGAAGAAAGAGCAAAACTTTCCGGAGCTTCCAAATTATACATCGAAAACATCATCGACGAATTCTGCGACGACTACATTGTTCCATGCGTACAGGCAGGCGCCGTATACGAACACAAATACCTTCTCGGAACTTCTATGGCACGTCCGGGAATCGCAAAAAAACTTGTGGAAATCGCACGGAAAGAAGGCGCTACGGCTATCTGTCACGGAGCAACAGGAAAAGGAAACGACCAGATCCGTTTTGAGCTTGGAATCAAAGCCCTTGCTCCTGACCTGAAGATCATCGCACCCTGGCGTATGACAGATGTGTGGACTATGCAGTCCCGTGAAGATGAGATTGCTTACTGCAAAGAGCACGGCATTGACCTTCCATTTGACGCAAGCCACAGCTACAGCCGCGACCGTAATTTATGGCATATCAGCCATGAAGGTCTGGAACTGGAAGACCCGGCACAGGAGCCAAACTACGACGATCTTCTCGTTCTCGGCGTAACTCCTCAGAAAGCGCCTGACAAAGAAACAGAAGTATCCATTACATTTGAAGCCGGCGTTCCGAAAACATTAAACGGCAAAGCTATGAAGGTTTCTGAAATTATCGAAGAATTAAATAAACTCGGCGGCGAAAACGGTATCGGCATTATCGACATTGTGGAAAACCGTGTAGTAGGTATGAAATCCCGCGGTGTGTACGAGACACCTGGCGGAACCATTCTTATGGAAGCTCACGACCAGTTAGAGGAATTGATCCTTGACCGTGACACAATGGAAATGAAGAAGAAACTTGGCAGCCAGTTTGCTCAGATCGTATATGAAGGAAAATGGTTTACACCGCTTCGTGAAGCGATTCAGGCATTTGTGGAATCTACTCAGCAGTACGTAACCGGAGAAGTAAAATTCAAGCTGTACAAAGGAAACATCATCAAGGCAGGCACAACCTCTCCATACAGCCTTTACAGCGAATCCCTCGCTTCCTTCACAACAGGCGACCTTTACGACCACCACGATGCAGACGGCTTCATCACTCTCTTCGGACTTCCTCTGAAAGTTCGTGCAATGAAAATGGCAGAAGCCTTAAAAGAAAATAAATAAGTAATACAAAACGGGACAGCCAGAAACGCTGTCCCATTTTTATACCATTCTTAAATTACCTGAATCCTCTTTTTTCTGAGCCGCTTATATACCCACTCACGGAACAGGGCATATGCCACAGAAGTAAGCGGAATAAATATGAGCATTCCCACAATTCCCATAAGACTTCCACCTATGGTAACTGCCATCAGTACCCAGATAGAAGGAAGACCTACAGAATTTCCCACTACATGAGGATAGATCAGATTTCCTTCTATCTGCTGAAGGAGCAGGAAAATACCAAGGAATACCAGCGCCTGCAGAGGATTTACCATAAAGATCAGGAAGAATCCAACCCAGCAGCCGATAAAACCTCCAAAAACAGGAATCAGTGCAGTAAACGAAATCAATACGCCCACAAGCATTGCATATGGGAACTTGAAAACAGTCATAACTACAAAGAACATACTTCCAAGAATTACTGCCTCTATACACTGTCCCGCAATAAAACTTGCAAAAATCCGGTTAGCCAGAGTGCAGACATGAAGGACATAATTCACTGTTTTCTGTGAAAACAGCGCGTATAAAGCCTTTTTTATCTGCAGCATAAGATGTTCTTTCTGAAGCAGGATATAGCAGGCAAAAATAAAACCAATACCTACATTGACTGCTGTGCTTACAATTCCTGTCGTCACAGTAATGGCGGAAGTTAAAATATTATTCACTCCGTTTTGTAGCACATTGATCACAGAATCCAACATCTTTCCCGGCTGGAAATCTATAGAATTTGCCCACACCACGATCGGCGAATCCTGACTGAGCGTACGATCCAGCCAGTTCTGAAGCATCGGAATACTTTTCTCTATCTGTTTTGCCACGCTTACAAAAGTAGAGCCGAGCTCCGGAATTACCACAAGAGCTACGACAAGAACGATCGCAACTACAAACAGAATCGATAACAGAAGGCTGATGGGACGTCCCAGCTTGATCGCCGCCTTATTTCCCTTTCTCCGCGCTTTCTCAAATAAATGTTTCTCCATGAATTTCATGGGAACATTCAGCACAAACGCAATGGCACAGCCAAGTATAAAAGGAAACATAAGACTCCAGAGAAGTCCCAGATACTGCAGAACTACGTCCATATTGCGAACCCCCACATAGAGCAGAACTGCAAACCCGATCAGACACGCCGCCTTTTTCATTGTATCTTTACTTATTTTTATTTCCACAGATTTCCTCCACTTTATTACCTTATTAATCCTCTACTTTTTTAATATCCATATCTTTCGGAAGTACAAGACTTAATATAATGGATACCACAAATACAACCGCCACGCAGTTTGCAGAAAATACGTCTTTTACTACCTGCGGGAAAATTCTCCATATGTCCATCTCACTTGCACTTGTAAATCCGATTCCCACTGCCAGAGAAAGCGCTACTATTGTAATATTTCTCTGAGAAAATCCGGCCTTTGCCACCATCTGAATACCGCTTACAAGAATCGTACCGAACATCATGATGGTACAGCCGCCTAAAACAGCGTCCGGAAGACTTGCGAAAAAGTTTCCGATTGGAGGAAGAAGCCCTGCAAGGATCATGCACACTGCTCCTGTCATAATTGTAAAGCGGTTAACAACCTTTGTCATATTAATAAGCCCTACATTCTGGCTGAAGGAAGTAACCGGCGGACAGCCAAAAAGTGAAGAAATCGTACTTGCATATCCGTCACAGGCAAGGGAACCTGAAATTTCTTCTGTTGTGATCTCACGGTTCAGACCGCCGGATACCATTGCCGTTGTATCCCCGATCGTTTCTGCTGCAGAAACCAGGAAGATAATTACAACAGAAGCGATCGCTCCGATATTAAATTCCGGTTTAAACGGCAGAAAATGCGGCAGGGAAATAATGCCGCCGGACATAATTCCTGAAAAATCCACCATGCCCATAAAAATTGCAACTATGTAACCCACAACGAGACCTACAAGAACAGATAACTGTTTCCAGTAGCCTTTTGCAAGAATATTAAATAAAATACAGGTTACAAGAGTAATGGTTCCAAGAATCAGATTCTGTGCGGAACCGAAATCCTCTGTGTATCCGCCTCCAAAAGACCTCGCGCCTACTGTAAACAGAGAGTAACCGATCGCAGTTACCACAGACGCTGCAACAACCGGCGTAATAATCTTCTTCCAGTATTTTGCAAGAAGTCCCAGCGTACCTTCCACAAGACCGCCGACAAGCACAGCACCTATCATGGTTTCATACCCGTAAGTCGTCCCTACATAACTTAAAATTGTTACAAAGGTAAAGCTGACCCCCATTACAATAGGAAGCTTTGAACCAATTTTCCACACCGGATAGAGCTGGATCAGCGTGGCGATCCCTGCCACAAACATGGCATTCTGAAGCAGCACGGCAATCTGTCCGTTCTCAAGGCCTGCTGCTGCACCAATGATGGTAATAGGTGTAAGATTCGCAACAAACATCGCCAGAACATGCTGCAGTCCGAAAGGAATTGCCCTTCCAATCGGCACTCTTCCGTCAAGACGATAAATGTTGCTCATACTTACATTTCCATTTTGTTTCATAAAACACCTCCCGTTTCTATATATAAGTATAGTAAAGTATATAATAGATTTCTGTTTTTATCAAACTATTTTTATCTTTTTCTTTCATTGTGCATTTTCAACAATTTTGCCATTGTTTTTTTGACGTTTTCGATATTTTCTTTTTTTCATAAAACAATTGACAGAAAAATCATTATCTTTTATAATATTTTATGTAAAAGATATATCGCAGAATGCAGCAACTTATATAAGTCCATAATCGGTTGGACGTCTCTACCAACTACCGTAATAGTTGCCTATAAGTTTTTTTCGTGGACGGCAAAAAACAGGCGACGTATGCCCGGTAGTTTTTTTGACGGTCTGCCATGAAATAACTGCTGCCGACACGAGAAAGAAGGTGACGTATATGACACAGAAAACTTTCGCATTAAAAGGTACTATCATCTGGAGTGAAAGTCCCACACAGCTTTCCATCCATGAGAATTCCTACCTTATCTGCGAAAACGGTGTATGTGTCGGTGTTTTTCCAACACTACCGGAAAAATTCACAGGAATTTCCTGTCGGGACACAGGAGACAGCATTATCATTCCCGGTTTGACGGACTTACATCTTCATGCACCACAGTACAGCTTCCGAAGTCTTGGCATGGATCTTGAACTTCTGGAATGGCTGGATACCCTGGCATTTCCTGAAGAATCCAAATATGCAGACCTGGAATATGCAAACAAAGCCTATTCCATTTTTGCAAAGGATTTGCGAAAAAGCGCCACAACAAGAGCTTCCATTTTTGCCACTCTCCACGTTCCTGCAACAGAGCATCTTATGAAACTCTTAAACGAGACAGGAATCAAAGCGCTGGTTGGAAAAGTAAATATGGACAGAAACGGCGCGCCCGGGCTTCAGGAAGAAAGCGCAAAAACTTCTGCAGATGCTACCTGGAAATGGGTGGAGGAAACCTTAAACCTTTACCCAAACATCAAACCAATCCTTACCCCTCGCTTTACTCCTTCCTGTTCCGATGAACTGATGAAAGAGCTGGGAGAAATACAGCGCAGATTCCATCTTCCGGTACAGTCTCACCTGTCCGAAAACCTGGGTGAGATCGCATGGGTAAAAGAACTGTGCCCGGACACAGACTTCTACGGAGAAGCCTACGACAAATTCGGACTTTTCGGAGGAGACGGCTGTCCCACAATTATGGCGCACTGTGTACACTGCCCGGACGATGAAATCGCCCTTATGAAAGAACGCGGCGTTTACATTGCCCACTGTTCCCAGTCCAATTCCAACTTATCCTCAGGAATTGCTCCTGTACGGCGTTATCTGGAAGAAGGACTTCACATTGGACTTGGAAGTGATATTGCAGGGGGAACTTCACTCTCTATTTTCCGTGCCATGTCTGATGCCATTCAGACATCAAAGCTTCGCTGGAGACTTGTAGATGATTCTCTGAAAGCGCTTACTGTGGAAGAAGTGTTCTATATGGCAACAAAAGGCGGCGGCTCCTTCTTCGGAAAAGTGGGAAGCTTTGCTCCCGGATACGAGTTTGATGCAGTCATTATGGACGACTCCGCACTGCTGCATCCACAGCCTCTCTCACCAAAGCAGCGCCTTGAGCGGCTTATTTATCTTTCTGACGACCGGCATATTCAGGGAAAATATGTATCCGGCGTCGAATTATTTTAGCGTACCATATTCGCTATAAAAGGGGGAAAGAAATATGAATCTTGACAAATTATTTCATCTGAAAGAGAACCACACTGACGTGAAAACAGAAGTCATGGCAGGTATTACCACCTTTATGACTATGGCTTACATTCTGGCAGTAAATCCTAACATTCTGGAAGCCTCTGGAATGGACCGCGGAGCTGTCTTTACAGCAACCGCCCTTGCTTCCTTTATTGCTACCTGCCTTATGGCGCTTTTATCAAACTACCCGTTTGTTCTTGCGCCCGGTATGGGATTAAACGCTTACTTTGCATACACGGTTGTCCTTGGCATGGGATATTCCTGGCAGCAGGCTCTGGCAGCCGTATTTGTAGAGGGTATCATTTTTATCCTGCTCTCTCTCACAAATGTACGTGAAGCGATTTTTAACTCCATTCCAATGAACTTAAAACATGCAGTTTCTGTAGGTATCGGTCTTTTCATTGCTTTTATCGGTCTTCAGAACGCAAAAATCGTAGTAAACAACGATTCCACTCTTGTAAGCGTATTTTCTTTCAAGGGCTCTATCGCAGACGGAACATTTAACTCAATGGGAATTACTGTGCTTCTGGCGCTTATCGGTGTTCTCATCACAGCCGTTCTTCTTGTAAAAAATGTAAAAGGCGGTATTCTCTGGGGAATCCTGATCACATGGGGTCTCGGAATCCTCTGCCAGTTTACAGGAATTTATGTACCAAATGCAGAAGCAGGATTTTTCAGTCTCCTGCCGGACTTCTCAAAAGGAATTTCCATTCCGAGCATGGCTCCTACATTTATGAAGATGGACTTTTCCATTGTCTTCTCTCTTGACTTTGTAGTGATCATGTTTGCCTTCCTTTTTGTAGACATGTTCGATACTCTGGGAACACTCATTGGCGTTGCCTCCAAAGCAGATATGCTTGATAAAGACGGACGTCTCCCGAAAATCAAAGGCGCCCTTCTCTCTGACGCTGTTGGTACTTCTGTAGGTGCTGTATGCGGTACTTCCACCGTTACAACCTTTGTAGAAAGTGCTTCCGGTGTAGCAGAAGGCGGACGTACAGGTTTAACTTCCCTTGTGGCAGCCATTCTTTTCGGACTGTCCCTGTTCCTGTCCCCGATCTTCCTGGCTATTCCGTCCTTTGCAACCGCTCCGGCTCTGATCATCGTAGGATTTTTAATGCTGACTTCTGTTACAAAAATTAATTTTGACGATATGACAGAAGCTATCCCGGCATTTATCGCAATCATTGCAATGCCGTTCTTATACAGCATTTCCGAAGGTATCTCCCTGGGAGTTATCTCTTATGTAGTGATCAACCTGGTAACAGGCAAAGCAAAAGAAAAGAAGATCAGTATACTTATGTATGTTCTTGCAGTTCTGTTTGTGCTGAAGTATATATTAATCTAAATCAGCGTTACAGCACATTAATGAAATACAGTAACTGAAAACGGGGGCTGTCCGGCAGATAAACCGGCAGTCCCCGTTAGTTTTTTATTCTTATTCTGTTTCTTCCTTCATATTTTTGAAAAAATATTCCTTGATCTTCTCAAATGTTTCCTGGCTGATGTCATGCTCCATTTTACACGCATCTGCCAGTGCTGTCTCTTTGCTTACTCCCATACTTTCCAGCATCTGTGACAATACTCTGTGACGCTCATATATATTATTTGCAATCTCCGCCCCCTTATCAAGAAGCGTAATCGTTCCGTATCGGTCCATTGCAATATATCCGTCCTCTCGAAGAAGCTTCATTGCGTGACTGACACTTGGTTTGGAAACTCCCAGCATAGTCGCCACATCTATAGAGCGAACACCCTCGCCCTGTCTGGACAGCCTCAAAATCGCTTCCAGATAATCCTCAGCAGATTCACGAATCTCCATACAAATACCTCCCATCGTTGTATTTTCATGGTAACACAAAATCTGCTGTTTCGCAACTTTTCCCTTTTATAAGATGACTTCTGAAAAACAATATTGTTTTCCAGAACGAACTGTGCTACACTGTTTTTACGGAACAACCGTGTTACAGGGTGGCTGACCTCTATTCTTACATAGAATGGGGGTGGTGCTGATGAACAATAATCATTTTGATTTCAAAGACCTCATGTCTTTTGGCATGTTCATTTTATCACTGCTGACATTCATTTACTTGATTTGTCACTGATATTTTAAAGCATAGAAAAACCACCCTCATAACTTTGACCGGTTAAGGGTGGCATTTTCTATGTCGTCATTTCGAGGTCAAACCACCTTGTGGGCAGTTGTTCCTTCTCTTATATTATAGTTCAGCATTTAAAACTTTGCAATATATTTTTTATTCTACGCCAGATACCTTACCGGCTGCAGCACAACTCCCAGAACTCTCAGGATCACTTCTTTTATGAAAGGAATTTCCTGTACTGTCACGCCTTCGGGAACCTCATAATTTTTCTCATCAAGAACCTTTCTGCATTTCTCATGGAACACATTCATATGCCCTTCCAGTTCCTTACAAAATTCCTCTCCGTGAATTGCCAGCATAAGCTCTGTATCCATATAGGTGCTTCTCATATCAAGATTATACGAACCGATAATCGCCATATTATTATCTATAAGAACAGATTTTCCATGAGTGGAATCCCCTCCGTCAAACTCATACAGCTCCACACCAGTCGCTATAATGTCTTTTTTATGGATCCGGTAATCGCTGGACGCCACAATATTGTCTCCGTTTTCCACAGAATTAATTACCATTTTAAAATCATCCACATTTTCTGCGATATCCTTCATTCCTTCTTCCATTGGAGTATCCAGAACTGCATATGGTGTGTGAAGCACAACACGCTCTTTTGCATTCAGCATAAGATTTTTGAGCGTATCCCACACATAAGGTTTTTTTCCGTAAATATGTGTTTCGCCTGAGATCAGAGTAGCTTTTTTTATAGGAACGGTATGCTCCTCGTAGGAATACGGCTCATAAGCCTGCGGATATTTTTCCTGAACCTTATCCCACTTCTTTTCCATCTTCTCAACTGTCTCGCGTACCTTCTTTTTCTCGTAAATGCTTTCTTTGTCATGGAAAACCGTCATATACGGACTGTCCCACACACTTTGAAAATATGCTTCCACCTGAGAAATCACGCTTTTTTCCGCGCCGTTTTTATAATCTGTGTTATAAATCAGAACTTCTCTGTCGTAGCTTCTTGATTTTGTATCGTATCCTCCAAGAAAATACCGGAACGTATTTCTTCCTCCCAGAAGCAGCGTCTTATCATCGCTTATCACATATTTATCGTGCATACGCCCGTGGAATGTCCACGGTTTCAGCGGATTCGGATAATTATAAATGCGGATTTCGATATTCGGGTGTCCGGAAAGCGCATAGAAAAACGGATTTCCTTCCATACGGATCAGACCGCTGACACCGTCTACCATGATCTGAATCTGGATTCCTCTTTCCGCCGCCTCATAAAGAGCTGCCGCCAGATCCCAGGTACTCTTATCCTCACGGAAATCAAAAGTTGATAAAATCACCCTCTCTTCCGCCTCTTTTATCATTCGAAGCCTTAAATCCAGAGCCTCTGCATTTTCCTCCACAACGTGTGCTCTGTCCACACATTTTTCATTTCCGGACGCATAAAAATCTTCCTTATGAAAAAGATTCTCTTCCGGTCCAATCTTTTTCTGGACTGCAAAAGGTGCCAGCATTCCTACTATTAAATAAAGAAGGATTGCCAGTACAATACAAAGCTTCCAGTGTCTTTTCAAAAAAATCCGGACTGCCTTCATGCTATTCCTCCTGTTCCCGTCATTTGATTATTAGGGTACTATACCCTTTCTGCATAAGAATGTCAACAACTTTCCGTTTCTGTCGAAAAAAAGAATTGACATATAAATTTCTCTGCCGTATAATTGCTTCGCAACCTAACAGTTTGTTTCCTAACAATATAAAAAGGAGGAGCCATGCCCCCCAGAACACGCATTGGATATGAAATCCACACACTGGACCACACTATCGGCAAACTGATTTTTGCATTAAAGGCAAATCTTGGAAAGGATTCCGATCTTACCCAGATGCAGGGCTGGATCATCGGTTATCTGTATGAACATGCAGGAGAAGATATTTTCCAGAAGGACATTGAAGCCCACTTCTGTATCGCCCGCTCCACCGCTACCGGAATTTTAAAGCTTATGGAGAAAAAAGGGTATCTGACACGGGAATCTTCCCCTGATGACAGGCGTCTGAAACGTCTCATTCTTACAGAAAAAGCCGCTGCTCTTCAAAAGGCTACTATGGTCCATATCGGAGAAATGGAAAAAATGCTGATCGCCGGCATTTCTCCCGATGATTTAGAATGCTTCTGCCGTGTTCTCACACAAATACGGAACAATGCAGAATCCGGCACAGCCGCTTTTGTAAAAAGCGAATCTTAACAGAAACTGAAAACAGAAAGGAGAATTTTATGCTTAAAACACTTCTTGCCCAGGTCAGAGAATTTAAAAAAGCATCTTTCCTGACCCCTTTCTTTATGATCCTCGAGGTTCTTTTCGAGACACTCATTCCTCTTGTCATGGCTTCCATTATTGACAAGGGTGTAGAAACAGGGGACATTGGGCACATTTACCGCATGGGAGCACTCATGGGCGTACTTGCGCTGATGGGACTTTACACCGGAGTCATGGGCGGAAAATACGGCGCAAAAGCCTCCACAGGTTTTGCCCGCAACTTGCGAAAAGCCATGTACACCAATATCCAGACCTATTCTTTTTCCAATATTGACAAGTACAGCACTGCCGGTCTGATCACCCGTCTTACAACAGACGTTACAAACCTTCAAAATGCCTACCAGATGATCCTGCGTATGTGCACCCGCGCTCCGGCAAGCCTTATCTGTGCCATGACTATGGCATTTTTAATCAACGCAAAGCTCGCCAGCATTTATCTTGTTGCCGTTATTTTCCTTGGATTTTTCCTTTTTATGATTCTTCGAAAAGCAAGCAAATGCTTCCAGGAAGTATTCCAGAAATACGATGACTTAAACGCCGGAATCCAGGAAAACATAAGCGCAGTCCGCGTTGTAAAAGCCTATGTAAGAGAGGATTATGAAACCTCCAAATTCCAGAAAGCCTGTAACCGGGTTTATGAGCTTTTTGTAAAAGCGGAAAAACTCGTTGTTATGAACATGCCTCTTATGCAGTTTACTGTATATTCCTGTATCCTTGGCATAAGCTGGCTTGGCGCCAAAATGATCGTAGGCGGAAACCTTACAACAGGAGAGCTTATGAGTCTTCTTACATATTGTATGAATATTCTTATGAGCCTTATGATGCTGTCTATGGTTTTCGTTATGGTAACTATGAGTATTGCAAGTGCAAGACGTGTGGCTGAGGTCATCAATGAAAAGCCGGACCTTGCAGATCCTGAAAATCCTGTCACGGAAGTTCCTGACGGAAGCATTGTCTTTGACCATGTAGATTTCAGCTATAAAAAAGACAGCGCAGAACCGGTATTAAAAGACATTAACCTTACGATTTCTTCCGGCGAGACACTCGGTATCATTGGCGGAACAGGAAGCGCGAAATCAAGTCTTGTCAATCTTATCAGCCGCCTTTACGACGTAACAGAAGGCTCTGTTAAGGTAGGCGGAATTGATGTGCGCGATTACCATATGGAATCTCTTCGAAACCAGGTTGCCGTAGTTCTTCAGAAAAACGTACTTTTTTCCGGAACCATTCTTGAAAATCTCCGCTGGGGAAATAAAAATGCCACGGAAGAAGAATGCCGTCATGCCTGCGAGCTTGCCTGCGCAGACGACTTTATCCAGCGTATGCCTCGCAAATATGAAACTTATATCGAGCAGGGCGGAACAAACGTATCCGGCGGTCAGAAGCAGCGTCTCTGTATTGCCCGCGCGCTTCTGAAAAAGCCGAAAATCCTTATTCTCGACGACTCCACAAGCGCGGTGGATACCGCTACAGACGGAAGGATCCGAAAAGCATTTGCAGAGGAAATCCCAAATACAACGAAGCTTATTATCGCACAGCGAATTTCCAGTATCCAGAATGCTGACCGCATTATTGTGATGGATAACGGAAAAATCAACGGATTCGGCACACATGAAGAGCTTCTCCGGACAAACGCCATTTATCAGGACGTTTATTATTCCCAGACAAAAGGCGGCGGAGATTTTGATGAAAACAAAGGAGGTGCGGACGCATGAGCAGAAAACAGCATACACATGGAACAAAAGTAGAAAATCCCGGCGAAATGCTTGGCCGCCTTCTTGGCTATATTATGAAAACATATAAGTTTCATATTGTAGCTGTTGTGATTTTCATTTTTGTGAGCGTTCTCGCCAATGTGCAGGGAACTATGTTTACAAAAACCCTCATCGATCAGTATATTCTTCCTCTTTTGCAGGCGGAAACACCGGATTTTACTCCCCTGGCACTTGCCATCGGAAAAGTTGCCTGTTTTTATGCCATTGGTGTAGGCTCAACTTACGCATACAATCGGATTATGATTTATGTAAGCCAGGGAACCCTTCGCAATCTTCGAAACGATATGTTTGCCCGCATGGAAACTCTTCCTGTTAAATACTTTGACACACATCCGCACGGAGATATTATGTCTATCTATACAAATGACATTGATACACTCCGGCAGATGATAAGCCAGAGTATGCCACAGATGCTTTCCAGCGTCATCACCATTATAAGCGTACTTATCAGTATGATCATTCTGAATATCCCGCTGACTGTACTGACACTTGTAATGGTATTTGTCATGCTTTCCGTAAGCCGCCGTCTCGCTGCACAGAGTGGAAAATACTTCCTGGAACAGCAGCAGAATCTCGGAAAAGTCAACGGCTATATCGAAGAGATGATGGAAGGACAGAAGGTTGTAAAAGTATTCTGCCATGAAGAAGAAAGCCTGGAAAAATTTAACGAGTTAAACGACGCGCTCTTTGAAAGCGCAGATAATGCCAATAAATTTGCAAATATCCTGATGCCGACCGTAGCCCAGCTTGGAAATGTAAGCTATGTATTATGCGCGATTTTCGGCGGCATTCTCGCCATCAACGGCTTCGGCGGCTTTACTCTTGGCGGACTTGCAAGCTTCCTCACTTTCAACAAAAGCTTCAATATGCCGATCAACCAGGTAAGCCAGCAGTTTAACAGCATTGTCATGGCACTTGCAGGCGCGAAACGAATCTTTGACCTTCTCGACGAAAAACCGGAAGTGGACGAAGGCTACGTAACACTTGTAAATGTAAAAGAAGAAAACGGAACGCTCAAAGAGTCTGAAAAACGTACAGGCCGCTGGGCATGGAAGCATTACCATAAAGCAGACAATACAACCGATTACATTGAATTGAAAGGCGATATGGTACTGGACGGCGTTGACTTTGGCTATAATCCTGACAAAATCGTTCTCCACGATGTAAAAATGTACGCAACACCGGGACAAAAAATTGCCTTTGTCGGCTCTACAGGAGCAGGAAAAACAACGATCACAAATCTTCTGAACCGTTTTTACGACATTCAGGACGGAAAAATCCGCTATGACGGCATCAATGTAAATAAAATTAAAAAAGCGGATCTGCGCCGCTCTATGGGAATCGTTCTTCAGGATACCAACCTTTTTACTGCTACTGTAATGGAAAATATCCGATACGGAAAGCTGGACGCAACTGACGAAGAAGTCATTGCAGCAGCAAAGCTTGCAAATGCAGACGGCTTTATCCGCCGCCTTCCGGACGGCTATAATACCATGCTTCACGGAAACGGCTCCAATTTAAGCCAGGGACAGCGCCAGCTCCTCTCTATTGCAAGAGCCGCTGTCGCAGACCCGCCCGTTCTGATCCTTGACGAGGCAACCAGCTCCATTGATACAAGAACAGAAAAACTGGTACAGGACGGTATGGACAAATTGATGGAAGGAAGAACTACCTTTGTTATTGCCCACCGCCTCTCTACTGTGCGAAACAGCGACTGTATCATGGTTCTTGAGCAGGGTCGCATTATCGAGCGCGGCTCCCATGATGAACTCATTGCCCAGAAGGGTAAATATTATCAGCTTTATAATGGGTAACCTTTTGCTATTAAAAAATATTAAAAGATCAGGCAGATGCGGCTGCATCTGCCCGATTTCAAATTATAGGCAAAATATCATCTTACAAAGCGGTGTCTTTCTGAATACTTTCCCAGTCTATTTTTCTGTTTTTAAAATAATACTCTCTGTCTCTTTCCCCTATTTCACGGAGCACCCTGCATGGATTTCCAACAGCAACTACATTTTCCGGAATATCCTTTGTCACAACGCTTCCCGCGCCGATCACTGTGTTATCTCCGATAGTAACACCAGGCAAAATCACAGAACCGGCTCCTATCCAGCAGTTTTTTCCGATATGCACCTGCATATTATACTGATAGCCCTTTTCCCGGAGTTCCGGCAAAATCGGGTGTCCGGCGCTTGCTATTGTCACATTTGGTCCGATCATTGTGTAATCTCCCACATAAATATGAGTGTCGTCTACCATTGTCAGATTAAAATTGGCATATACATATTTTCCGAAATGTACGTGACCACCGCCGAAATTAGAATGAAGCGGCGGCTCAATATAGCATCCCTCCCCGATTTCCGCAAACATTTCCTTCAGCATCTCTTCTCTTTTGTCCAGTTCTATTGGACGCGTGGCATTAAAATTGTAAAGTCTGTCAATTCTTTTAAGCTGATCCTTCATAATAGAATCGTCCATTGGAAGGTAAAGTTCCCCCGTGTGAAGTTTATCTCTCATACTCATATTGCTTTTCCTCTCTTTACTCAATCTTTATCATCGCCTGTAAGGCGCAGCACATCGCGGATTTCTTCTGCGTCCATATCAAGAATTACCGCCAGCTCATCTATGCTGAATTTGAGGCTTCCGTCTTCCTCATCTTCTGTAAGCTCTTTCACTGCTGATTCCAGTTTTTCCACCTTTGATACAAGATAGTCGTCGCGGAACTTCTGCTGTGTCTGTTCTTCCACTGCCTGGCGGATACTGAAACGGATTCTTCCAAGAAGCCATGTTTCGTCCTTATGTGCCGGTTCCTCTTCTTCAAGAGCCGTTAAAAGCCCCACATTCGCCTCCTGGATCAAATCTGCGAGAAAAATGTCCCTGCTGTTCATTTTAGCCGCCATACGTGCCGCATGCGGCAGATAATACTGTGCGAGCTGCATCTGTGCCAGCGCGTCTCCCTCTTCCAGTTTCCGGAAAAGCTCCGAAGGCTGCGGCATATCTTTCTCCGCCTGTGTCAATCCTTCCAGATAATTTTTAAGATACTCCTCTTCTTCTCTTGTAAGAGGCTCATATTTTTCTTCCTCTTCTTCCGGTACAGTGCCTTCTGTTTTTTCCGGAATCCCTTCTATGGAAATTCCTTTTACTTTTAAATACTGTAATATTTTAAGGAGCTGCTCTTTTTCCAGTTCGGAAGCTTCGAAATATTCTCTCACCTGTTCTGTTGTAAGTCTTTTATTATTCTTCTCTGCAAGAGCGCAAATTCCTTCTAATTTTTTTTGAAATTCTAATACGTCCATTAAAAATTCTCCCTTTTTTCTGCTGTCTGATATGCCGTATTATAGCATAAATACTGGGTTTTTCGCTACCTGAAAACCCCCAAAAAATTTTTTTAAAAAAAATCGAAAAAAAGTGTTGACATTTGTAGAACCCTATAATATAATATGTCTTGCGTCAGGCGGGAAAGCCAAGACGAAAACAAAACAAACAACTTAATACATCACATCAAATGACTTCAGCGGGGTGTGGCTCAGCTTGGCTAGAGCGCCTGGTTTGGGACCAGGAGGCCG
>URHH01000009.1 GCA_900547615.1 uncultured Blautia sp.
CGCGCCCTTGCGGACAAACGGTTTTCAAGACCGCCTCGTTATGACCACTTCGATACCTCTCCAAAGTAAGGCTTTTCGCCATTTTCTTCGCTTTCTGTATCAGCGCAAGTGATAGTCTATCATCAAACCCTCTCCGTGTCAAGACAAAAATTACATTTTTTTCATTTTTTTTCTTTTCTTTTATTTTCCACGAGTCCGTGGTGCAAAAAAGCCTCTGCAATGATCATATCTTCCGGCGTTGTAATCTTAATATTTTCATAGCTGCCGCGTACAAGAGCAACCTTTACGCCGCTCTCCTGCTCCACGATCATGGCGTCGTCTGTAATTCCGCTCATATCCTTATTAAGGATACTTTCGTAGGACTCTTTTATAAGAGAATACCGAAATGCCTGGGGAGTCTGCACCAGCCATACTCTCTCCCTCTCCGGCGTAGATTGCACCATCTCATTTCTGTCGCTTATCTTAATCGTATCTTTTACAGGCATGCCAACTACGCAGGCTCCTGTTTCTTTTACAGAAAAGCATGTCCGTTCCAGCATTTCTTCCGTAACAAACGGACGCGCTCCGTCATGGATCAGAACGTAGTCCGTGTTCTCACAGGCGCAGAGCCCCGCATATACAGAGTCGTAGCGCTCTTTTCCCCCTGCCGTCACCTTTGTCACTTTTGAGAACCCGAATTTCTCCACAATTTCTTCTTTACAGTAGGAAAGAGACTCTTCCCCTGTCACGAGAATTATATCGCGGATAAGCGGGCTTTCCTGAAAACATTTAAGAGAATAATAAAGAACCGGTTTTCCCTTAATTTCCAGAAACTGCTTCTGTATTTTGCTGTTCATTCTTGTACCTTTGCCTGCTGCCAGTACAATCGCTGTATATGCTGTCGTGCTTTTCTCCATTTTTTATCGCTCCCCCAGTTTTAAATTGGGAACTGCATTTAAGTCCCAGCCGTGGCGTACTCCTTTTTTGTACTCATAATAAGCAGCCACGCCGATCATAGCCGCATTGTCCGTACAGAAGATCGGGGATGGTCTGTAAAACTTATATCCGTTTTCCCCGCATGCCTTTTCCATTGCCGCGCGAAGCGTTCCGTTTGAGGCAACGCCGCCCGCTATGGCAATCTTATCCATATGATAATCTTTTGCTGCCTGCATGGTATGCTCTACGAGGACTTCGACCACTGCATTCTGGAAAGAAGCTGCAATATCAGCCCTGTTTACGGCTTCCCCTTTCATGCGCGCATTATTCAGATAATTTAAAACAGCAGATTTTACGCCGCTGAAGCTGAAATCATACGGACTTCCCTCGATTTTTGCTTTCGGGAACTCAATGGCATGAGGATTTCCCTCTTTGGAAAGCTTGTCGATCTTCGGACCGCCCGGGTATCCGAGTCCTATGGCTCTTGCTACCTTATCAAACGCCTCGCCTGCCGCATCATCTCTTGTTCTGCCCAGAATCTCAAACTCCCCGTATTCTTTTACGATCACAAGGTGCGTGTGGCCGCCCGATACGATGAGACAGAGAAACGGCGGTTCCAGATCCGGGTGCTCAATATAATTTGCGGAAACGTGTCCTTCTATATGATGTACGCCTACAAGCGGAAGCTTTTTTGCATAAGCGATCGCCTTTGCCTCTGCCACGCCCACAAGAAGCGCGCCCACAAGTCCCGGACCGTAAGTAACGCCAATGGCGTCCAGATCGTCCAGAGTCACCTCTGCTTCCTTTAATGCTTCCTCAATCACCTGATTGATTTTTTCGATGTGCTTCCGTGACGCGATTTCCGGAACGACGCCTCCATATAATTTATGAAGCTCTATCTGCGAAGAAATCACATTTGATAAAATGGTTCTGCCGTTTTTTACAACAGAAGCTGCTGTTTCGTCACAGGAGCTTTCAATGGCAAGAATTAATGTATCTTTCATATTCTTATTCCTCTTCAAAATTCAGTTCTACGCTTTTTCCATCTTTACCCGGATACGCATTTGGGAAAATGGCGCGTACCCTGTCCATATATTCCTCCGGCCGTACAAGAGAAGGACTGTAATGAGTGAGCCACATTTCTCCGACCTCCGCCTCTCTCGCAAGAACAGCCGCCTCTTTAAAGGTCATATGCTTATAGCCCTTCGCCTTCTCGATTTTATCCTCTTCTCCGTACATACCCTCACAGATAAAAAGATCCGATTCCTTTGCGTTTCGCAAAATTGATTCTGTAGGCCGCGTATCTGTTGTATACGTAAGCTTGATTCCTTTTCTGTCCGGTCCGAGAACCATTTCCGGCGTATAAGTCATTCCCTCTTCCTCTATTACCTGTCCCTTCTGAAGGGGATTCCAGTATTTAAGAGGGATTCCCTGTTCTTTTGCCCGCTCCGGCGAAAATTTTCCCTGTCGCAAAATCTCAAGGGTGTATCCGTAACATAATACATTATGATTGACGCGAAAAGCCGTGATCCGGTATCCGTTTAATTCCAGAACCTGTTCCGGTCCGCTGATTTCAATAAATTTTATTTCAAAAGGCAGCTCCGGCGCAATGATCCGCAAAGCATTTACCACCCGCTCCAGACCTTTTGGTCCTACAAGTGTGAGCGGCTCTGTGCGGTCTGCATTTCCCATTGTAAGAAGAAGCCCCGGAAGCCCGCTGATATGATCCCCATGATAATGCGTAAAACAAATCACATCGATCGGCTTAAAGCTCCAGCCTTTTTCTTTTATCGCAACCTGTGTGCCCTCGCCGCAGTCAATTAAAAGACTGCTTCCATTATACCGGGTCATAAGCGCTGTCAGCCATCTTCTGGGCAGCGGCATCATTCCCCCGGTTCCAACAAGACAAACATCTAACATATTCTTCCTCCTCGTCCTGTGGCAAAGTTTATCACACTTATTCCCCTAAAACAAGAGAACAACCGAAAAAACACCGTCTTCTTCTTTCCAGTTCAGGCTCCAGTTGTGAATATCTGCAATGCGCCGGGCGCTTTTTAAGCCGACGCCGCTTCCTGCAGCTTCCCGTACTTTCAGGCTTCTGTTTTTTATAATGATGCCTGTTTTTCCGTGACTTTCCATCACTTCTACAGATACTGGCGCTGTTTTGTCTCCATAGCGCCTTATATTGGAAAAAAGATTATCCGACAGGCGCTTTAAAAGAAATGGATTTCCCTGGAACATCATTTCTTCCGGGACCCACCCTGTTTTTTTTCGGATTTCCACAATGAAACCCATATTTTCCAGCTCTTTTGCACCGTCTTCAAATTCTTTCCACAAAACAGAAAGCGAAAGCTCCTGTTTTTCCACCTCTTCCGCACCTTCAAACACAAGGGTATACTCAAACATTCGGTCAGACATATTTCTGATCTCTTCTGTCTTATCGAGACACCGTTTCAGATACTTTCCGTACTGCTCCGGTTTTCCCATTCCCCTGCTTAAAATTTCAAGATAACCGTAAAGCGTGGTAAGCGGCGTCCGAAGGTCATGGGATACGGCGCGTATCAGCTCCCTGTTTGCCTGATAGCTTTTCCTCTCTTCTTCTATCTGCTCTTTTAAGGTACAGCGAAGGTAATCCAGTTCCTGTGCAAGGGAGGATATTTCATCATTGCCCGTTACGGTAATGGGACATACCAGATTTCCCCCTGCCATTTCCAGCGCCTGCTGCCGTATCTTTTTCAGATACTTCATTCTTCTGTATATATAAATAATGACAGGAAGAAGAAAAAGAAGAAGACTGAATAAAACAGCTCCTCCCATGTACCAGGAAAATATTCGAAGGACACGGTAACTCTCCACAATAAGCGTAGCAGTTCCGTCCTGAAAAAGAAGCCTCGTCTCAACCCGCTCCGCCTGATCTTCCAAAAAACTGCTGCCAAGCAGCCAGGGCTTATCTGCCAGTACATCTGCTACGTATCCGGTCACATATCTTCCCGTCTCATCATTATAGATCCAGAAACTGGAATACGGGTCACGATGCGCAAATAAAAAAGGAAGATATTCCTGATCCAGCATTTCTCTGTCTGCCTCATCCGCCTCTTTTCCCGTGGGGTACATTTTATAATTTCTCGACTGACTGTTCATCCATTGAATAAACTCGTCTCTTTCATTACTTAAAATCTCTGTGTGATACATTAAAAATTCCTGCACCCGAAAACGATTCAGATAAAAAAAGCAGAGACAGCCGATGGATACAGCAGCCGAAAGTATGAGAATCTCAAGCATTCTCACAACCACAGAACCAGTTATCCTTTTTTCTTTACTCCTCTCAGTCACATCGATACCCCCTGCCCCATACGGTCCGGATAATCTGTGGATTGTGCGCGTCCTCCTCGATTTTCCCCCTGAGATTTCGTATATGCACCATCACGATATTGGAAGCTCCGTAATAGTACGGCTCCTGCCACACCGCCTCGTAAAGACGCTCTGCGGAAAAAATCTGCCGTTTGTTCTTTAAAAGAAGGCAAAGAATTGCAAATTCCGTATCTGTAAGAGAAACTTCCTCTTCCCCGCATGTTACCATGCCTGTCTTTTCATTCAGCTCCACCTTTCCTGCGCGAAGTACCTCCTCAGACGGTTCTTCTCCTTTTCCCTGATACACCTGGTATCTTCGAAGAAGCGCCTTTACACGTCCAAGCAGCTCCTGATAAGAAAAAGGCTTTGGAAGATAATCGTCCCCTCCGCTTAGAAATCCCATTGTCTTATCCTCCACCTGACTTCTTGCGCTTAAAAATAAAATCGGCGCATTCGTTGTTTTTCTGATTTCCACACACGTCTGATACCCGTTCAGCCCCGGCATCATCACATCGAGAAGAATCAGGTCGAACCCGCCGTCTTTTATTTTTCTTAACGCTTCTTCCCCGGAAGATGCCTCCTCTGTCTCAAATCCTTCCCCTTCCAGAAGAATGGTAATCACTTCCCTGATTTCTCCGTTATCATCTACAATTAAAATCCTGCTCATTTCTGTAATCTCCTTTTTTCTATCCTCTTATCTTACCACATTTTCCGGAGTTCTTTCTCTGTTCTTCAGAATTCTTAAGATTTAACAGGGATTATTTTAAGATTTTCCGGCTATCCTTTTTGTAAGACAAGAAAAGGAGACATACATATGAATACTGAAAAAACGTTTACAAAAATCAATCTTCTGCAGCTTATTCTTATTTTATCTGCTACCCTGCTTTTCACATGGCTCATTGTTCCATCTGGTCATCTTTTCGGCTCGGAGACAGACTGGTACTGCCAGCACGTCAATATTGCAGACGCCATGAGAAAGCAGTTTTTCGCCTCAGGCAAATGGTTCCCTGACTTTACGGAACTTGGAGGCGGCGCAAATTTTTATACTCTTGCTTACTATGGTTTTTTCCGTCCCGATGTATTTCTTGGCTATTTTCTTCCTGAGGTTTCCACGGAAGCGATTATTCAGAGCTACGCCATATTTGAAATCCTTCTTGGGGCAGGACTTTTTTATTTCTGGCTCGTCAAAAAGAATATTTCTGATATTGCCGCTTTTACAGCAGGGATTCTCTATATCAGCGCAAACTGCCTTTTTCAGGCGCACAGACAGCTTATGTTTGTAAATTATCTGCCCTTTTTAATCCTTGCTTTTCTCTGCCTGGATAACCTGGGAACAGAAGGGGACCGTCCTCTTTTCCTGCCGCATTTCGGCGTTTTTCTGTCTTTTTTCCTTATGGTTCTCCACAGCTTTTACTTTTTCCCCGCCTGCTTTGCAGCCTGTACCCTGTACTACATGTTTTTTGTGGAAAAACAGGGAAACAGACGCTCTCTTTGGTTTCGTTATTTTCTTTCCGCGGCTCTTCCTGTTTTATGCGCCATGTTTTTTCTTCTGCCTGCAGGACTTGCCATTCTGGAAAATAAAAAGGACGTAAAAGGAAGCTCCTTTTTGGAAATCCTGGCAGTCAATCCCACACTGGACAGTCTTTTATACAGCCCCTATGGCTGCGGGCTTACCCTGATCTGCCTTTACGCCCTCTTTCTCTCCATACGAAAAAAGGAAACGAGAAAGCCTGCTGCCGCTCTTTTCTGCTTCCTGTTTTTCAATATTTTTTACTGGATTTTAAACGGAACTCTTTACGTCCGCCCCAAAAGCCTGATTCCATTTTTCCCAATTCTTTTATTTCTCACCGCGAAAGTCCTGATGGAATTATGGGAAAACCGGCTGTCACACAGCCTTCCTCTCTGTCTGCTCTGTATGATCCCGGTTTTTGTTCAGGCTGTTTTCTGCCCTTCCCAAAACACAGAGCTTACCTTCCTTGACGCCTTTCTTCTTCTGGTATTTGTTATTTCCGGAAGCTTTTTTCACAGGAAAGGACTTTGTTACAGACGGGTGGGATTCTGGAGCTGCCTGCTCCTTACCGCCCCGGTTCTTCTTTTCCTCGGAGGCTCCAGAAAAGAAACCTTCCCGGAAAAATCCTCTCCCGCCTTCACAGAAGAGGAAATCGCCTCTCTCTGCCCACTCACAGACTGCCGCTTTGACATTCTGGAATCGCCTCTTTCCAACACAAATTTTGTGTATTCCGGAAATCAGAAGAAGAGCACCATGTATTCTTCCGTGTCAAACAGCAATTATAACGCCTTTGTTTACGATACCTTAAACACCCCTATCAGCGTAAGAAACCGTGTTTCCATAAACGGAAATCCCAATCCCTTCCAGGAATATTTAATGGGTGTGCGCTACATTCAGACAACGAAGGACAGGCTTCCTGCAGGATATACCGTATTAAAAGAACGAAACGGTTCTCTTCTTGCGGAAAATAAAAACGTGCTTCCTCTCGCTTACGGAAGTACCTCCCTGATTTCCCGTAAAACTTTTGAAAGCCTTTCTTTCCCCCATACCCTTTCCGCTCTTACCTCAGGAACCGTAGTCTCAGACTGTGAGACAAAAAATGAAACAGGGAACGAAGCTTTTTCTTCTGATGCCGTTCCCTATGCTCTTCCTGATGATTTTTTTGCCCGTCCGTCTTCAAGGGCGTTCGAGACAAAAAAAGAACTCCCTGTTCCTCTGGAAAACGAAGTTCTGATTCTCTCTTTTGACGTAAAATACAGCGGACGGAAAGATATAGACGTGACTGTAAACGGCGTGAGAAACCGCCTTTCCGGAAGCGCCGCGCCATACCCGAACCACAACACACAGTTTACTTATATGATCTCGCAAAACACGCCTCTTACCTGGCTTTCCCTGTCTTTTTCAGCGGGAAATTATGAGATTTCAAATGTAAAAGCCTGGAGCTTTCCTGTTTCTTCTTTTCAAAAACAGTCCATTACGCCCTTTACCGCTTTTCCCGTTGAAGGAAAAGAGTTGCTCCGCGGAACCATCACGATGGAAGAGGACGGATATTTTGTCACTTCCCTTCCCATGTCACGCGGATACCGGGCGACTGTGGACGGCAAAAAAATAAAGCCGGAAACTGTCAATCAGGCGTTCGCAGGTTTTCCCCTGAAAAAAGGGGCGCATGAAATCACAGTATCCTTCCATGCGCCCGGTAAAGTTTCCGGCTGTATATTAAGCTGTCTTGCCTTTTTCTATCTTGCAGGATCAGGCATTGCCTCCCTGCTGCCCGCGCCTGGTCATAAGAATGGCATCCTCCACGGGTCTTTCGTAGTAACCTTTACGGATTCCGTCTCTTGTAAATCCCATGCGCTCATAAAGACGGATAGCTGTACTGTTTCCCGCCCGGACTTCCAGATGAATGGCGTTTATGCCCTGCTCCCCGGCAAGACGGATCAGGCTCTCCATGAGGAAATGACCGATTCCCTCTCTCTGTCTGTCTCTTCTGACTGCCACATTTGTGATGTCGCCCTCGTCAAGAACCATGAGAAGGCCGCAGTACCCGAGAATCCTGCCACGTTCCTCCACAACGAGAAACATGGCGTTTTCCTTCGTAAGAAATGTAAAAAAGCCTTCCTTCGTCCACGGCACATGAAATAAATCCCGCTCGATCTCCATTACCTGGTCAAGATCCTCCACAAGCATCTCCCTTAAGATCATAAGGCGTTCTCCTTTTTGAGGCGCTCTTCTCTCTCCCTCTCTGCCTGGGAAACGCGGAGATAATCCGGAGTGTGTTCCACTGCGCTCTGCACTTTTCCCTCTTTATAATAAACTTCTCCAAGGGCAGCCACTGCGGCTGCTCTCTGTCTGTTTACGTGTGCAGGCGCAAAAGAATACGGCACTTTTAAATTCTCTTTGATCTTCTCGCAAAATACAGGAACGCCGTCTCCCAGGAAGGTAACTTCCTCTCCGAGGCTGTTTAATTCTTCCAGAAGCTCAAGAATCCCTGCTGCAAACTGTTCTTTTACAACAGAAAGCTTATGATCTTCAAAACGGTAAATTCCTGTGTATACCTGACTTCTTCTCGCGTCCATGATCGGGCAGACAAGCCCCTTTACATCGTAAAGATTATAGGCAAGGGCATCTGCTGTAGGGACAGGGATCAGGGGCTTTTTAAGGGCAAGTCCAAGTCCTTTTGCCGTTGCGGAACCAATGCGGAGTCCTGTAAAAGAACCGGGGCCTGCAGCCACCGCGATCGCGTCAATGGTATCCAGATCAAGCTCCGTCATTTTTGCCACCTCGTCCAGCATGGGCAGAAGCGTCTGTGAATGTGTCTTTTTATAATTTACGGTATACTCTGCAAGGAGAGTCTCTCCCTCCGTCACTGCAACAGAGGCTACAATCCCTGAACTGTCAATTCCTAAAATCTTCATCTTTCCCTCCTGTTATGGTAATCCTTCTGTAATCAAAGCCTTTTTCCAGATCCTTTTCGATCACGATCTCCCTGATGTTTTCCGGAAGAATCTCTTCTATAAGGTTCGCCCACTCAATGAGGCATATTCCCTGTCCGAAAAAATAATCGTCATATCCGATTTCGTCCATTTCCTCTATATCGCCGATCCGATACACATCAAAATGATAAAATGGAAGGCGTCCGCTGTCATACTCCTGGATAATCGTAAAAGTAGGGCTGCTGACAGGCTCCGTAATACCAAGTCCCGCGGCAACACCCTGGGTAAATACTGTTTTTCCCACGCCCAGATCTCCTGTGAGTGTATAAATCTCTCCCGGGCGCGCCATTTCTCCTATTTTTTTTCCCAGAGCGAAGGTCTCCTCCGGGCTTCTTGTCTCTATAACCATGTTTTCACCTTTTTCTTGCAGAATTGTTCTTTGCATATTATAATAGAGCGAACACGGAAACACAATACTTTTTAAAAAGGAGAATCAATACTATGGCAAATCCAGTTGTTACTATTACTATGGAAAACGGCGATGTCATGAAAGCGGAATTATATCCGGAAATCGCCCCGAATACAGTCAATAACTTTATCAGCCTTGTAAATAAGGGATTTTACGACGGCCTTATTTTCCACCGCGTCATCAACGGCTTTATGATCCAGGGCGGCTGCCCGAACGGAAACGGAATGGGCGGTCCCGGCTATACCATTAAAGGCGAATTTTCACAGAATGGCTTTGCAAATGATTTAAAACACACAGAGGGCGTTCTTTCTATGGCAAGAGCCATGCACCCGGACTCTGCAGGAAGCCAGTTCTTCATTATGCACAAAACTTCTCCGCATCTTGACGGCGCTTACGCTGCCTTCGGCAAGATCACAGAAGGCATGGACGTTGTAAACCGCATCGCAGAAGAGGACACTGATTACAGCGACCGTCCTCTTGACGAACAGAAAATCAAATCCATGACTGTTGATACACTTGGCGTTACTTATCCAGAACCGGAAAAAATGTAATTTCAGCTTTCAAAGAGCTTTACTTCTCCTTCTATGGAGGCGAAGTAAAGTTCTTTTTCTTTCTGTATTTTTACCCGTCCATTCAACCCTTCTGTAATTTCCTTTTCCACAGCTTCTCTCTCCTCAGACGGAACCATAAGATGCAGAACAACCTTATCTGTATATTCGGAATCCAGAATAGGAAGTCCTCTTTCCCCTGCAATATACTGAAGTTTTCCAATCCCTGTGTAATCCGTTGTAACAGAAAGGGAATATCCGTACTTCTTTTCTATGACTGTGCTGTTTCCAAGCCCCTCCTGAACGGCTTTTGAATAGGCGCGCACAAGTCCTCCTGTTCCAAGAAGCACACCTCCGAAATATCTTGTTACCACAACTGCCACATCGTATATATCTTCTCCCAGGATTACGTCAAGCATGGGGCGGCCTGCCGTTCCCGATGGTTCTCCGTCATCGCTGCATCTTGTATACTCTCTGTTTTTTCCAATGGAATACACATAGCAGTTATGTCTTGCGTCCCAGTATTTTTTCTTCATTTCTTCCAGAAACGCAAGCGCTTCCTCCTCTGTTTTTACAGGACGCACCGTTGCGATAAATCTTGATTTTTTTTCTGTAATTTCTCCTTCTCCGCCCTGGTAAACGGTCTTATACTGTAAAAGCATTCTCTTCCTCCCGATTTTCCCTGATTTCTTTCCTAAGTCTATCACGAATTTTCCAAAACTGCTACCCTTCCCTTCATTTCTTACATTTTCTTTCTGTTTTTGTTTATGATAATAATCATAAATATTTATGAACTTTTTATTTAAGGGTTTATTTACGTATGCGAATTTGGTATAATAAAACGGATTATAAAGGAGGAATATCATGAATTACGGAAAAAAAGCCACCTCGAAGAAGCGGAATTCTCTGATCTCCCGTACCTCAATGCTGGGAAAAAGAGCGCACGTTTCTTTTATCCGGGTGCTGTTCATCTCTCTCATTGCCGTATGTATAATGGGGGCGTGTCTCGGCATCGGCTCTTTTAAGGGAGTCATTGACAACGCGCCAGATGTAGATGACATAGACATTATGCCGCTGGGCTACGCGTCATTTCTTTACGATGACCACGGCAATCAGATTCGAAAACTGGCAGCTCCTGACTCGAACCGCCTTCCGGTATCCATCGAACAGATTCCTGAAGATCTGCAGCATGCAGTTGTCGCAATAGAGGACGAACGATTTTACGAGCATAACGGAATTGACGTCAGAGGTATTCTTCGTGCCGGTGTGAAAGCAATTACATCTGGAAATATTTCCGAAGGAGCCAGTACTATTACTCAGCAGCTCCTGAAAAACAATGTTTTTACAACCTGGACAAGCGAATCTACCTGGATTGAAAAATTCACCCGAAAGTTCCAGGAGCAGTACCTTGCCATTCAGGTAGAAGAAAAAATAGGCGACAAAAATGTAATCCTTGAGAATTACTTAAATACCATTAACCTGGGCGCAGGCGCTTACGGCGTACAGGCAGCAGCCCGCCAGTATTTTAATAAGGACGTATGGGATCTGAATCTTTCCGAGTGCGCTACTCTTGCAGGAATCACGCAGAATCCAAGTAAATTTAATCCCATTGAAAATCCAAAGGATAATGCCAAACGAAGAAAAGAAGTTCTTCAGCATATGCTGGAGCAGGGATATATCGACCAGACAAAATACGAGGAAGCCTTAAACGACGACGTATATTCCCGTATTCAGGCAGCTCAGGCGGAAACCTCAGACAGCCGCAACAAAGTATATACTTACTTTGAAGATGAGCTTACAGACCAGATCATCAATGACCTTATGAATATTAAGGGGTACACAAAAACCCAGGCAAGAAACCTTCTGTACAGCGGCGGTCTTAAAATTATGACAACACAGGATCCGAACATTCAGAAAATTCTTGATGAGGAATATGCAAACCCGGAAAACTATCCGGCAAACACACAGTATGCCCTTGATTACGCACTGACTGTGACAGATCCTGAAGGAAATGAAGTCAATTACAGCAAGGAAATGCTGAAACTGTTTTTCCAGAATGAAGATCCTGAATTTGACCTTCTGTTCAGTTCCAAAGAAGAGGGACAGACTTACGTGGACCGTTACAAAGCAAGTATCCTTTCTGACGGAAGCAAAGTCGTTGCAGAGCGCGTAAACTTTGCGCCGCAGCCTCAGTCTTCCATGAGCGTTATCGACCAGCACACAGGATATGTGAAGGCGATCATCGGCGGACGCGGCGAGAAAACAGCGAGCCTTACCCTGAACCGGGCAACAGACACGACACGTCAGCCAGGTTCTACCTTCAAAATTGTTTCCACATACGCTCCCGCATTAAATGAAATGGGAATGTCCCTTGCAACAACGTATGAAGACAAAGAGATTTTCTATCCTGACGGTTCTCCTGTAAACAACTACTCAAGAACATACAGCGACAGCTGGATGACTATCCGTCAGGCAATCAGAAGCTCCATCAACACAGTGGCAGTTCAGTGTCTGGAAGACGTCACTCCGGAACTTGGACTGAAATATCTCGATAACTTCGGATTTACAACACTTGCCCACGGTGAGACAGACGAAAACGGAAACGTCTACACAGATGCCAACCTTTCTACAGCTCTGGGCGGTATTACAAGCGGTGTTACAAACGTAGAACTCTGTGCTGCTTACGCTTCCATTGCAAACAGCGGAAATTATATTAAACCGATTTACTACACACAGATTCTTGACCACAACGGAAACGTACTTATTGACAACACTTCCGCAGAGCGTTCTGTAATTAAAGAAAGCACCGCATGGCTTCTCACAAACGCTATGGAAGACGTTGTTCAGAATGGTACAGGTACAGCCTGCCAGCTTGACAATATGCCGGTTGCAGGCAAGACAGGTACGACAGACGATTACAATGACCTCTGGTTTGTGGGATACACACCATATTACACCTGTGCCGTATGGTCCGGCTTTGACAACAACGAAAAGCTTCCAGAAGACGCAAGGAATTTCCACAAAAACTTATGGCGCAAGGTTATGACCCGTATCCACGAAGGACTGGAATACAAAGAATTCGAACAGCCCGCAAGTGTGGAAAACACAAGTGTCTGCGAGGAAACAGGACTTCTTCCAAGAGCAGGCTGTCCTGTTATCACGGAATACTTTGATGTAGGAACGCTTCCTACAGAATACTGTGACCAGCACTTCTATGAACCGCCGGAAGAAGAGGAATTCATAGAATATGAAGTCACTCCAACACCGGAAGGCGAAATGCCGGATCCGGAAAATCCGGACGGCAATGGCGACAGTCAGGGCGGTGATGGAAACGGTGAGAATCCGGGAGGCGGCGATGACGGCTCCGGTGAAAATCCAGACGGTGACGGCGACGACATCACTTATTACGATTAATTTTATGCACAAAAAATACAGCCACAATCCTGCGGCTGTATTTTTTATGCTGTTAAAGTACCATTTTAGCTGCGCCGTAAATTCCCGCATCGTTTCCGAGACTTGCAATAACGATCGGAGTCTCTTTGCAGGCAGAAAACGCATATTTTTTATAATGAGAAGCAATACAGTCAATGAGAGGCTGTCCTGCTTTGGAAACACCTCCGCCAATTACGATCGTCTCCGGATCGACTACTGCAGTAAACATGGCGAGAGCGCCTCCCAGAATTTCTCCTACCTTATCCATTACACGTACCGAAAGCGCATCTCCGCTTTTGTACCCGTCCAGAACTGCTTTTGCAGACAGCTCTTTTTCCTCTCTTAAAACACTCGGCTCTTCTGAAGACGCAAGCTCCTGTTTTGCAAGACGTACAATACCGGTTGCGGAAGTATACTGCTCCAGACAGCCCTTATTCCCGCAGTTACATGTTTCTGTCTCATCGTGCATAACATTTGCATGACCGATTTCCCCGCCTGCACCGTGATGACCGGCAACAACCTTTCCATCTACAATAATTCCGCCGCCCACACCTGTTCCAAGTGTGACGAGGATCACGTTTTTCGCGCCTGCTGCCGCACCTTTCCACGCTTCTCCGAGAGCCGCTACATTGGCGTCATTTCCCACTTTTACATTGAGGCCAGTCAGTTCGTTCAGCTCTTTGGAAAGCTTCTTATATCCCCAGAAAAGATTGACAGCGGCGATCACGTCTCCCTCTGCATTTACAGGACCCGGAACTCCGATCCCGATTCCGTCAACCTCCTCTTTGGAAATATTTTTTTCTGCCAGCTTTGCTTCTATTGTCTTTGCAACATCCGGAACAATTTCAGAACCGCTGTTTTCTGTTCTTGTAGGAATTTCCCATTTTTCCACCAATGTTCCGTCTGTTTTAAAAAGTCCGCATTTTACAGTCGTTCCTCCTACGTCAATACCAAAGCAATATAAACTCATGATTTCTTTCCTTTCTTCTGTCTCTTATTATCACCTTAATTTCCGCGTTTTTTTGCAATATTTGCCTGCACGCGCTTATACAGCTCCTCTGCTGCATTATAGCCCATCTTCTTCTGTCTGTGGTTGACAGCGGCAGATTCTACAATAACGGCAAGATTCCGTCCCGGGCGGATCGGCAGGGAATGGCAGACAATCTTATTTCCAAGATACTCTGTGTACTCCTCCTGAAGTCCAAGACGGTCGTATTCCTTATCCTTATCCCATTCTTCCAGCTTGATCACAAGGTCTACAGACTGAGTATCCTTTACACTTTCCACACCGAATAAGGTTTTTACGTCAATAATGCCGATGCCGCGCAGCTCGATAAAATGTCTCGTAATGTCAGGCGCAGAACCTACAAGCGTCACATCGCTTACTTTTCGAAGCTCTACCACATCGTCGCTTACAAGGCGGTGTCCTCTTTTGATCAGTTCCAGGGCAGCCTCGCTTTTTCCGATCCCGCTCTCGCCTGTGATCAGAACGCCCTCTCCGTATACGTCTACAAGAACGCCGTGAATGGAAATACACGGAGCAAGCTGCACACCAAGCCAGCGGATGATCTCAGCCATAAAGCTGGAGGTTGTCCTGTCTGTAACAAAAATCGGGACCTTATATTTAATAGCCAGGTCGATCATATCCTGTGACGGTCTTGTCATAGTGCTGAAGATCACACAGGGAATTTTGCTGGAAATAAACCTCTCATATTTGAAAAGCCGTTCTGCGTCGCTTAACTGCATCAGATACGTAAATTCCACATATCCGATAATCTGTACTCTCTCATTTGCGAAATGCTCCAGATACCCGGTAAGCTGCAGAGCCGGACGGTTGATCTCCGCTGTTTTAATAAAAATTTCAGACAGGTCAAGCTCCGGAGTTAAATTTGTAAGCTCCAGCTCCTGAACCATCTTTGTCAACTGCACACCCTTCATATGTCGTCTCCTCATTTCTCTTCTGATATGTCAATATTGTACCATGAATCCCTTTGTACTTCAACGCTTTCCATTTTCCATTTCCTCTTTTCCGTGGAAAAATTCATATACCTTTTCCGCGCTTGACGCATTCATGCTCTCCGTATGAAGAAGTTCCTCAAAAGAAGCGTCCCGGATATTTTCCAGAGATTTGAATTTCCGCATCAGCGCCTTTCTTCTCGTCTCTCCGATTCCCGGAATATCATCAAGAACAGAATGCACCTGCCCCTTGCTTCTAAGAGAGCGGTGGTATTCAATAGCAAAACGGTGCGCCTCGTCCTGAATCCTTGTAATGAGCCGGAACCCCTCACTTGAAGTATCGATGGGTATTTCCACATTATTATAATATAACCCTCTTGTTCTGTGATGATCGTCTTTTACCATGCCGCAGACAGGAAGAGAAATCCCAAGCTTATCCAGAACTTTCAGAGCAATATTTACCTGACCTCTTCCGCCGTCCATTAAAATCAGATCCGGCAGTCTGGAAAAGCTGTCAAATTCCCCTGTACTTTCATGGGTAAACCGTCTTGTGAGCACTTCCTCCATACTTGCATAATCGTTTGCACCCTGCACCCATTTAATCTTAAACTTCCTGTAATCGCTTTTTTTCGGCTTTCCTTTTTCATAGACAACCATAGAACCAACCGATTCAAATCCGCTGATATTGGAAATATCAAAGGCTTCCATACGGGAAAGACCGGAAAGACCGAGCCAGTCTTCAATCTCTTTTACTGCTCCGATGGTCCTTCCTTCTTCCCGTTTGATGCGCTCTCTGTCCTTTTCCAGAACCATTCTCGCATTTTCCTCCGCAAGCTCCACCAGCTTTTCTTTTGTCCCTTTTTTCGGAACATGAATATGTACCTTCTGCCCTCTTCTCGCAGTCAGCCACTCTTCAATAAGCTCCCTGTCCTCTATTTCTCTCTGAAGCACGATCTCCCCCGGTATAAATGGCGTTCCTGCGTAAAACTGCTTCATAAAGCTTGAAAGCACCTGAGCTCTCGTATCTCCTCTTGCAACCCGCAGAAAGAAATGCTCTCTTCCGATAAGCTTTCCTCCCCGGATAAAGAACACCTGCACTACTGCGTCCTGCTCTCTCAAGTCCTCGCTGTCGTCCATAGAAGCCGCTATGACGTCTTTATTTTCTTCTCCATAGGAAGTGATCTTCTGACGCTCCCCTATTTTCTGTATGCTCCGGATCAGATCCCGGTATCCCACAGCATCCTCAAACCGCATTTCCTCTGAGGCTTTCTGCATTTTCTCTGTTAAATCTGCAATCGTATCCTGAAAATTCCCGTTTAAAAATCTTAAAACCTGATCAATGTTTTTCCTGTACTCCTCCTTTGTCACATTTCCCTGACAGGGAGCGGTACACTGATTCATATGATAATAAAGACAGGGTCTGTCCTTTTTACAGTCTCTGGGAAGCACACGGTTACAGGAACGCACCATATAAAGCTTTCTCACAAGCTCGATCACATCTTTTACAGCCCCTGCGCTCGTGTACGGTCCGAAATATTTGCACTTATCCTTTTTCATTCTTCTTGCAAACAGCACCCTCGGAAATTCCTCATTTACTGTCACCTTTATAAAAGGATAGCTCTTATCGTCCTTCAGCATGGTATTGTACTTTGGTCTGTGCTCTTTTATGAGATTACACTCCAGCACAAGGGCTTCCAGCTCGGAATCTGTGATAATATATTCAAATCGTGCAATATGCGTTACCATCTGCTCAATTTTTGCCCCTTTGCTGCGGCTGCTCTGAAAATACTGGCGCACTCTGTTTTTCAGACTGACTGCTTTTCCTATATAAATAATGTCGTCTTTTTCATCGTGCATAATATAGACTCCCGGCTTTGCCGGAAGCTTTTTCAGTTCTTCCTCTATCTGAAACATATGGAAATCCCCTCCATTCTGTTATGATCTTAATATAGCGCTATGGCAAAATAGAAAGAAAACCGGGAAATTTCCCGGTTCTCTGTGATTCTCATTTTATTCCTCCGTCTGTTCTTTCACAGGGAGTATTTCTTCCGGTCCTGTTGTCTCTGAATCCGGTTCTTCTTTTTTCTCAGATTCTGAAAGATCCAGATCATCAAGATTTTCAGGAATTTCCATTCCTTTTTCCACAGCCCGGAAAATCTTCATAAATTCTTTTCCCGTAATGGTTTCTTTGCGGATCAGATAATCTGCAATCTTGTCAAGCGCCTCTCTGTGCCCTCCGATCAGACGCTTCGACTCATCATAGGAACGATGGAGAAGTTCCATTACCTCATGGTCAACCTCCGTAGCCGTATCGTCGCCGCAGTTTAACACTGCACGACCGCTCAAATACTGATCTTCCTGTGTGGCAAGTCCCATAAGACCGAAGCGCTCAGACATTCCGTACTGGGTGATCATGGCGCGTGCCACTTTTGTTGCCTGCTCAATATCGTTTGCAGCACCTGTTGTCACGGTGTCAAACACAAGCTCCTCTGCCGCTCTTCCTCCCAGATAGCCCACAAGCATTGCCTCCAGTTCCTTCTGAGTGTTGAGATATTTCTCTTCCTCAGGGACCTGCATAACGTAGCCGAGCGCTCCCATTGTACGGGGGACAATGGTGATTTTCTGTACAGGCTCCGCGTCTTTCTGCAGCGCGCTTACAAGAGCATGTCCAACCTCGTGGTAAGAGACAATTTTTCTTTCCTGTGTACTCAAAATGCGGTCTTTCTTTTCTTTACCCACAAGAACTACTTCCACAGACTCCAGAAGGTCTTTCTGAGAAACGGCTTTTCTTCCGTTCTTTACTGCAAGAATGGCAGCCTCGTTGATCATATTTGCAAGATCGGAACCGACGGCTCCTGAAGTTGCAAGGGCAATCGCCTCAAAATCCACGGTATCATCAAGAAGCACATCTTTTGCATGTACCTTCAAAATATCAATACGGCCCTTTAAATCAGGACGGTCCACAATCACACGTCTGTCAAAACGTCCCGGGCGGAGAAGAGCAGGATCAAGCACCTCCGGACGGTTTGTTGCCGCAAGGATCAAAAGACCTTTTGAAGTATCAAATCCGTCCATTTCTGCAAGGAGCTGATTCAAGGTCTGTTCTCTCTCATCATTTCCGCCGCCGTATCTGGAATCTCGACTCTTTCCGATGGCGTCGATCTCATCGATAAAAACGATACACGGCGCGTTCTTCTTCGCTTCCTCAAAAAGGTCGCGGACACGCGATGCGCCCACACCTACAAACATTTCCACAAACTCGGAACCGGAAAGAGAGAAAAACGGCACATGCGCCTCTCCTGCCACAGCCTTGGCAAGAAGAGTTTTTCCTGTTCCCGGAGGTCCCACAAGAAGCGCTCCTTTGGGAAGCTTTGCTCCGATAGTTGTATATTTTCCGGGATTATGAAGAAAATCCACAACCTCCTGAAGAGATTCTTTTGCCTCATCCTGACCTGCCACATCTTTAAATGTAATGCCTGTTTCCTTCTGAATGTAAGCCTTTGCGCGGCTTTTGCCAACGCCGCCCATCATTCCGCCGCCTTTATTCATACGGCGCATAAAGAAGGTAAGCATTCCGAAAAGAAGAATCGTGGGAAGCAGAACGCTTAACATGGTTGCGAGAAAGCCTCCTAACGCGTCCGGCGGCTCTGATTTAAAAATAATATCAGTTCCCTCCAGGCGTTTTGTGAGAGCCGTCTCATCTTCCATCTGATTGGTATAATATGTCCGCTCCTGGAATGCGTTTTTCTGATTTTTCGGAACAATCGTAACGATTTCAGAACCAACCTCCAGGGTAACTTCTTTTATCTGATCTTTCTCGACCATTTCAATAAACTTGTCGTATGTGATCTCACTTGATCCGTCTTTCAGCATATTTGTAAAAAGGCTGAAGCACACAAGAGTCACAATCAGACATATTAAAAACGCCAGTATAGACTGGTGATTTTTATTGGGACCCTGTTTTCCCGGTCCCTGCTCCGGGCGGTTTGGATCCCGGTTATTATCTCTGTTATTGTCCATCTCATTCCTCCTATTGTTGTCCTTTCTTATTATAAGGAGAAATTGTATATAAATCAACAAGGAAATCTCACTTTCCTCCTGTTTCCGAATATTTTTAAAAAAAATTCACACAAATTTCCGGATTTGTAGTATACTAGAAAGAGTATTTTTTAACTGACACGTGTTACTTTATATTTTATATAAGAAAGGAAAAACAAATGAAGATTGGATTTGACAACGCAAAATACCTGAAAATGCAGTCTGAGCATATCCGGGAACGTATCAGCCAGTTTGGCAACAAGCTCTACCTGGAATTCGGCGGAAAGCTTTTTGACGATTACCATGCCTCCAGAGTTCTTCCTGGATTTGAACCGGACAGCAAGCTCCGTATGCTAATGCAGCTTTCCGATCAGGCGGAAATTGTGATTGTGATCAGCGCAGACGACATTGACAAAAATAAAGTCCGTGGAGACCTCGGCATTACCTACGATGTTGACGTACTCCGTCTCATTGATGAGTTCACAGCCCGGGGACTGTATGTGGGAAGCGTTTGCATCACCCAGTATTCCGGTCAGGAGGGAGCTGATACCTTCCGCAAACATCTGGAGAAACTTGGAATCCGTGTATATACACATTACACAATACCGGGATACCCAAGCAATACCGCTCTGATTGTAAGCGATGACGGTTACGGAAAAAATGATTATATCGAGACAACCCGTCCCCTTGTAGTGATCACGGCGCCGGGACCGGGAAGCGGAAAAATGGCCACCTGCCTTTCACAGCTTTACCACGATTATAAAAGAGGAATCTCTGCCGGATATGCAAAGTTTGAAACCTTCCCCATCTGGAATATTCCTTTAAAACACCCTGTAAACCTTGCATATGAGGCAGCTACAGCAGACTTAAACGACGTGAATATGATCGACCCCTTCCATCTGGAAGCATACGGGGAGACAACAGTAAACTATAACCGTGATGTGGAAATCTTCCCTGTTCTTCAGGCAATGTTCGAAAAAATCATCGGAGAATGCCCGTACAAATCTCCTACAGATATGGGCGTAAATATGGCGGGGAACTGTATCATTGATGACGAAGCCTGCAAAGAAGCTTCCAGACAGGAAATCATCCGCCGTTATTATAAGAGCATGAATGCCCTTGCTTCCGGAAACGGAAAAGAGGATGAAGTATTTAAAATCGAACTTCTCTTAAAACAGGCACACGCTTCTCTGGAAGACAGAAAAGTAGTTCCTGCCGCTCTTGAAATGGAAGAAAAAACAGGCGCTCCTGCTGCCGCTCTTGAGCTTCCTGACGGAAAAATCGTATGGGGAAAAACTTCAGAACTTCTGGGCGCATCCTCCGCTCTTCTTTTAAATGCCTTAAAAGAACTGGCAGGTATTGACCACAAACATCATGTGATTTCCCCGGATGCGCTCCGCCCGATTCAGGAACTGAAAACAAAATATCTAGGAAGCAAAAATCCCCGTCTCCACTCTGACGAGACATTGATCGCACTTTCCATAAGCGCGGCAAACAATCCGGAAGCCCGACTTGCCCTGGAGCAGATTGCAAACTTAAAAGGCTGCCAGGCGCATACTTCCGTTATGCTTTCTTCCGTAGATATTCAGGCTTTCCGAAAACTGGGAATTGAGCTGACCTGCGAACCGAAATTTGAAAAAGAAAAGAAATATATGTAATTTTATTCTGTAAATACTCAGAAAAAACCGGAAAATGACAAATCGCATTTTCCGGTTTTCTTATTTTATCTTTTATTCTTAATCATCGTATCCGTTTGGATTGTTGGACTGCCATCTCCAGGAGTCCTCGCACATTTCACGAATATCATTCTCTGCTTTCCATCCAAGCTCACGCTCTGCTTTGGACGCGTCAGCATAGCAGGTAGCAATATCGCCAGGACGGCGGTCTTTGATCACATACGGAACCTTCACGCCTGTAGCTGCCTCGAAGTTCTTTACAATATCAAGAACACTGTAGCCTTTTCCTGTTCCCAGGTTGTAAATGCTTAATCCGGAATTGTCCTCAATTTTCTTAAGGGCTTTTACATGACCTTTCGCAAGGTCTACTACGTGAATATAATCTCTTACTCCAGTTCCGTCCGGTGTGTCGTAATCGTTTCCGAACACGCCGAGTTCTTTCAGCTTTCCTACTGCAACCTGTGTTACATACGGCATCAGGTTATTCGGAATACCATTTGGATTTTCGCCGATTGTACCGCTCTTATGCGCACCGATCGGATTGAAGTAACGAAGGAGAACTACATTCCACTCCGGATCTGCCTTCTGAATGTCTGTAAGGATCTGCTCCAGCATGGATTTTGTCCAGCCATACGGATTTGTACACTGACCCTTCGGACACTCCTCTGTGATCGGAATGATTGCAGGGTCGCCGTATACTGTTGCAGAAGAAGAGAAAATAATATTTTTTACATTATGTTTTCTCATAACATCTACGAGAGTTAAAGTACCTGCAATATTATTTTCATAATACTCCCACGGTTTTGCCACAGATTCTCCAACTGCTTTTAAACCAGCGAAATGAATGCAGGAATCAATGTTTTCCTTATCGAAAATTTCATTTAAAGCATCACGGTCAAGAATGTCGGCTTTGTAGAACTTTACCGGTTTTCCTGTAAGCTTTTCCACTCTTTTCAGGGACTTCTCGCTGGAATTACTCAAGTTGTCAAGAACCACTACATCATAACCTGCGTTCTGCAGTTCTACTACTGTATGCGATCCAATGTAGCCTGCTCCGCCTGTCACTAAAATTGCCATAACCTTCTCCTCCTGGTTTATATTTTATTTCTTACGTTTCTATCTTACCACTATTTATATTTTTTTACAATAGCTTTCATCTGCGGAAGTTTTTCTTCCATGTCTTTTACAAGCTTGAACTGTGTTCTGCAGCGATCAAGATTATGACCTTCCCTGTGAATTTTAAAGTAATGATCCCCTTCCAGATAATCGGTAAGGAAGCGCATTCCACATTCAAATGTCATAAGCATCGCGCCCATTGGAAGCATATCCAGCTCAAGCTCCGTAAGAGCGCCGCCGCATCCCTCGATAAAGCCTTTTACATATACTTCGTAGAGATGAAGATCACAGGAGATTTTTGATAAATCCTGCTCGTCCTCTGCGCCTGTACTTGCTCCGAATCGAATGGAATCACCGAAATCATTTACAGAAAGTCCCGGCATAACCGTGTCCAGGTCGATGACGCAGATTGCTTTTCCAGTCTCATCATCTATCATGATGTTATTAAGTTTTGTATCATTGTGGGTAACACGAAGAGGAAGCTTTCCCTCTGCCTGAAGATCACATAACGTATGGGCGAGTTTCTCTCTCTCCATCACAAAGCGGATTTCTTCCTGTACGCTCTCTGCTCTTTTGCAGGCATCTTCCTCCACCGCTTTTTTAAACTTTGCAAACCGGTCTACTGTGTTGTGGAAATCTTTAATTGTTTCATGGAGCGTTTCTGCCGGATAATCTGCAAGCAGTCCCTGGAAATGTCCGAATGCCACTGCGCTCTGGTAAAAATCTTCCTCTGTCTCTACCTGATCGTAAGATGTTGCGTTTTCAATGAAAAGATATACTCTCCAGTATTCTCCCATTGAGTCCTTATAATATGGAGAACCCTCCTTATCGTTGACAAGATTCAGAGTTTCTCTCTCTACATCTCCGCCGTTTTCCAGGATTTTTTTCTTAAGCCATGAAGTTACATTGCTTACGTTTTCCATCAGCTCTTCCGGTTTTGTGAAGATACTCTTATTCATTCGCTGAAGAATATATCTCTTTGTTCCTCCGTCTACATCGTAAGTAAGACGGAAGGTATCGTTAATATGTCCGCTTCCATAAGGAATACATTCTTTTAAAGTTCCCGGAAAATCAAATTTTCCAATGACTTCCATAATCTCTTTGTTTTCCACTTATGCTTCCTCCCAAAGTTTCTGAGGATACAGTCCCTCATCTTTCAGTTTCTGGATCGCCGCAACTACAACCGGCTTGTCTTCTTTGTAAGTAACGCCGTACCACTTATCCATAGACTTGAGCACCTTTACTGTTGCTTTTTTCTCAGTTAAAAGCTCATCTACAACAAACGGCAGGAAATATTCGCATTTCAGCGGATTTCCCTCCAGATTCTCGTCCAGGAATTTTGCAAATCTGTCTTTTAATTCTTTCAGTATGCTTGCAGAAAATCCCCACATATTCATGGATACTGTGCTTCCTTCCGGAATTTCCACCCATGTCTTTCCATCGTCTTCTGTGTAGGCAGCTCCGCCTTCTCTCTTCTCAATATGAGTACGCTCATTGATTTTTACAAGATGACCTTCCTCATCCGTCACACAGACGCCTCTTGCCACATGGCCGTTATCTGTAAGTGTATTCTCCAGCTTATATCCAACCATCATGTAGCTGTATGTATCTCCGTCTTCATTTTGGGAAAGGAAATCGTATGCCATCTGGAAAGCATGGCTTCCATAATAATCATCTGCATTAATAACAGCAAATGGTCCGTCCACCTCGTCCAGGCAGCTCAAAATCGCATGACCTGTTCCCCAGGGTTTTACACGTCCTTCCGGAACGCTGTATCCTTCCGGAAGATTGTTCAGATTCTGGAAAACATAGGCAACTTCAACGATTTTGCTCATTCTGTCGCCAATGGCTGCTTTAAAATCCGCTTCATTTTCTTTCTTAATGATAAAGACCACTTTTTTAAAGCCGGCTCTCACTGCATCATAAATGGAAAAATCCATAATAATGTGTCCTTCTTTGTCAACAGGATCGATCTGTTTTAATCCGCCATATCGACTGCCCATACCTGCTGCCATAACTACTAATACTGGTTTCTTCATAATACAACTTCCCTTCTGTCTTTTATGATTTCTTAAAATAATCTTAGCATTTTGATATAATTAGTCTTTGCACGATTATTCCTTACTTTTGCATATACGGTATTTTATCATATCTTGCGTTCCTGTCCGTATTTTCCCGCCTTCCAGAGATTCTTCCACGACTTCTCCAAAAATCTCCAGAGAAACCGTCCGGGACTTTTCTGAGCGGATTTTCCAGGTAAGGATACCGTCTTCTATCTTTGCGCTGCACATAAGCCCGTTTTCTCCGCGGAAGTTTTCAAAAGAAACTTCTTTTTCTTTCCACTCCTCCGGAATAGCAGGGAAAAGACGGATTTTTCCATCTTTCATCTGAAAAAGCATTTCCTGCAGAGCATCTGCGCCAAACATATTTCCCTCCAGCGTAAAGGGGCGGTACGTAAAATCTGAATATCCCTTTTTCTGAAAATCTCCGTTTAAGTGAAAACCATTAGGACCACAGAAATATTTCCAGAAAATATTCAGATATTCTGCGGCTTTTTCCCCGTTCCCCTGCAGAGCATATAAATGCGCCATCCAGGTGAATGTATAACCTACCCATTGCCCTGTGCCGAGACGTTCATAATCCTTTATTACCGCGTCAATGATTTCCCTGCCCTCTCCCTCACAGGAAATTAAGCCGAGAGGAGAGACAGCGATAGCATTGGAAAAATGACGATGCGATTCCTCAAGACTCTCATCCGGAGAAAGCATAAGAACCTTCTTTTCGTTTACAGCAAGTTTTGGAAGTCTTTTTCTTATCTCCTTCCATTTTTCTTCCATAGGATCTTTCAGAAGAATGCTGTATTTTTCCAGAGATTCATAAAGATTTAGCAGAAGAGCCAGATCATAATTGCTCATCGGGGTAAGCCATGCCTTTTCTGTATCATCATGAATTTCCGGCGAACTGGACACAGGAAGCGAAAGCGTTCCGTCATCTCTCTCCTCCAGAAGCTCCCCGAGAAAAATCCCTGTTTCTTTCATATACGGGTATGCTCTCTCTCTTAAAAATTCCGCGTCTCCCGTATAACGATAATATTCTCCGAATCCGTGGGCAAGCCACGCCTGGTTTGCGGGAGAAAGAGAGTACATAGGCCAGCCTCCCAGAGGCTTGCCGTCAATTGTCATCACGCCGGGAAGACAGCACCCCCGGACATGGTAAAATTCTTTGGCAAATCGTTTTCCCTCTTCCAGCAGCTCCCATAAAAAGTCAAGAAATGCTTTTCCCTCCTCCAGATGGTTTGCTTTTAAGTAATGTGTGTAAGAAAGCTCCGTATTTAAGTCATGATGGTAATCGCCTTTCCAGGGAGGAAGCGTTCCGTCGTCTGCCGTCCACACTCCCTGAAGCGGCATAGGCGCACATCCTTCTCTTGATGCAGAGGCAAAGAGATAATTTGCCATATACCACTGCTTCTCCATAAATTTATCAGGCAGGGATATGCTGCTCTCACCAAAGTAATGTTCCCACCAGGCTTCATGCTCCCTGAAAAACTCTTTTTCCGCTTTCTGCGCTGCCTGGAGCAGAGATTTCTTTCCGTCAGAAAGCCAGTTCTCTCCGTCTTCTGAAGAAAGTATTTTCCACAGGATTCTTGTCCTTTCGCAGCTTTTTTCCACCAGCATTACAATGCCGTAGGAAAACTCTTCATTTACAGGCTGTATAAACCACTGAAGGTTCTGTTCCTCTCCGCGGCAGGCAGGCGGATACTTAAGCTCTTTTAAGGTTCCCTGAGAAATTTCCCTCTCCTCTTCCCGGTAGACATACTCTTTCTCCGTTCCTTTTTCCCCGAAGTCCGGAGAGAGAAGCTCTGCTGAAAAAGAATCTTCCGGCGCACAAACCTCAATAACGCCAATGTGTCTGACTGCATGAACCCAGGTCTTTATCCTGAGTGGAGATTTCTCATCTCCAAGCTTCATTTCTGCCACAGCTTTTCCAAGAGAAAGACTGGAACGAACCTCTCCTTTTATATCCGGAAAACGGATAATAATTTTTCCCGCAGGAAGTTTTGTAGGGGTTGGATAATAATAGGGAGCATCGAAAATTTCACGAATCTTTTTTACGTTCCCCTCTTTGGCAAGGCTCACAAGATTTTCGTAAGTAAAATCCTCTCTCTGCTCCCATAAAACTGTTTTATCCCATATATCTGTGCGGTCAAGACTGAACCGCATTTCTCGCGGTTCTCCCCAACAGAGACAGCCGCATTTTCCACTTCCCAGCGGGACGGCTTCGTCCCACCGGGAAATGCTCTTTTCCCATTTATAAAATGTATTCATATTATAAACTCTCACTTAAATTTTCTGTTATAACGGTACAGAAGGAAAAGAAGTCCTGCAAGACCAAGAAGCATCACCATGAGCCCCTGGACTCCAACATTTTTCTGTCCCATTACTACAAGTGCCACACACACAATAAAAAATACAACAGACAGAAGTGTGGTCAGTATATTTTTCGTTCTCTCGTTCATTCTATTTACCTCCAGTTCAGGAACAAACTTAACCTTTCAGTCCTCCAAGAGTCATACCCTGTGTCAGTTTCTTCTGTACACAGATATACAAAAGGAGTGTCGGAACCATAACAATTACAAGACCTGCATACATCTGTCCATACTGTACAGCAGATTTCTGAGCTGCCATCAGGTTCATAAGACCTACCGGCAGTGTCTTGATTTCCGGTCTTGTAAGAAGGGTCATGGAAATAATATACTCATTCCAGAATGCCAGGAAATTAAAGAGAATAACTGTCACAATACTCGGTTTCGCCATAGGCATAATAATCTGTATCATGGTTCTCCAGTATCCTGCTCCGTCCACATATGCCGCTTCCTCATAATCCTTTGCCAGAGATTTAAAATATCCGGAAAGAAGATAAATCGTAAACGGAAGCGCTGTAGAAGCATATACGAGTGCCAGAACAAACAGATTATTCAGGAAAAACGGTGCCCCAAACCACTGGCGGAGCTTTGCATCTGCATCATTTAACATCAGGAAAATCGGAACAACAATATAGTTTACGTTGATAAAAAGTCCTGCCATAAATAATACATTCCAGAATTTATTGCTCTTAAACTTAAATCTTGCAAGAACATAAGCTGCCGGAAGTGCGATCACGATCAGAAGCACGATTCCGAGAACAGTTACAAAAACAGAGTTCAGCATATAGGAACCCATATTTGCAGTTTCCCATGCGTCTACAAAGTTCTGGAAATGAAATCCCTTGGGAAGCGCCCACGGACTTCCGTAAAACTCTGAATTTTCTTTAATTGAAGCGACAAATACCCACGCAACGGGAACAATAATCGTAATTGCCAGAAGCGCCAGAACAAGATATATCAGCACTTTTGCCGCATTGAAGCCGGCATTGCTTTTTTTCCTCATATCAGCCATCTTTTCTCCTCCTTAGAATTCGATTTCTTCACGTTTTGTTACCGCATTCAGGATAGCTGCAAGAGCAAAGGAGAACAGGAATACTGCAACACCGATTGCCATACCATATCCATAAGAAGAGTTTGTATAAGCCTCCTGATACATGTAACTTAAAAATACGTTGGAAGCGCCGTCCGGTCCGCCGTTTGTCATAGCTTTTACCATCAGGAAGCTCATGTTAATGGTACTGATAACAAAGAAGGTTAAAGTTGTACGGATATTTGTCCAGATAAGCGGAAGCGTAATGGAGAAAAACTGTTTCAGTCTTCCCGCACCTTCCAGACTGGCAGACTCGTAAAGGCTTTCCGGAATGTTTGCCATACTTGCCATATACATAACCATATAATATCCGATTGCCTGCCATACCATAGCAATGATAATGCTGTAAATTACAATTTTCTGGCTTCCTAACCATAAGATCGGGTTATCCACACCGTCCTGTCCGCGGAAAATATTTAAAAAGGAATTTAAAAGTCCCTGATTTGGATCGTATATCGCAGAGAAAATAGCACTGATTACTACAACAGAAAGAATATTCGGAATGTAGAAAACAACACGGAAAAAAGTCTGTCCTTTTATTTTTTCTCTCGTGAGGATCGCAGCAAAAATAATTGCCATTGAAAAAGTCACGATCGTAACTACAACAATGAGAAGCACTGTGTTCTGAAAAGCCTGATAAAACTTATCACTCTGCAGAAGCGTTTTGAAGTTGTCAAAACCTACGAACGTCTTTTCCGCTGTATATCCTCCCCATTTGTAAAGAGACATTTTGAAAACATCAATTGTCGGAATAATCATAAAGATAACAAAAAGAATGACAGCCGGAGCAAGACAGCAAAAGATAAACCGGCTTCTGCCCTTTTTTTTCGTCATGTTTCATTTCTCCCTTCTTCATCTTAAAAACGGACGGTAATAGTACCGCCCGTTTTGCTTTGCATGTTCAGTTGAACAGAACAGCTCTTATTTCAGTGCACCGCGAAGTGTGTCACTGTCTTTCTTAACCTGCTCAACCCACTCGTCTTTTGTTTTGTCACCGCTTACAAGAGAGTTGATCGGGTCAAAGAATGTAGAACGAACGGTTACACCTTCTACAGGTTCCGTTGTTGCAAATGCGTCCATAACTGCAACTGCGCCATCGTCGTAGATAGAGTAGTAAATCTTTGCGTCGCCGTCAAGTTTGTCTGCCATTCCCTGGATCGGCTGAACTGCTCCGCCGTCTTTTGCGAAGATTTCTGCAGCTTCATCAGAGTACAGATATGCGATAAACTGTTTTCCAAGGTCTTTGTTTACAGCACCCTTTGGCATCCAGATCTGCTCGAAGAATGTGTAGGAAGCTCTCTCGCCGCCTTCTTCTACTGCCGGAAGAGCTGTGAAGCCCCATTCAAATCCGTCAGCACGCGGAGCGTCTGCCATCTCTCCGATAACCCAGTTTCCGTTTGGCATGAACAGAGCTTTGTTATCAAGAATGAGCTGCTGGTTTTTACGGAAGTCATTGTCGTTTGCGTTTGCCGGAGTTGTTTTTTCTGTGTAAGAAGCAAGTTTTTCGATAATATCAAATGTCTTTGTTGCTCCCTCTGTTTCCCATACGCCTTCACCGTATTTTAAAGCTTCCTGGAAAGTATCAGCGCCTGCTGCTTCGTGGAGCAGAGCGTAGAAGAATGCGTCAAAGTATCCTGCTGTAGGATATGTAAATAATGCGATTCCTTCTTCGTTGGCTTTATCGCCAAGCTCCCACATTTCGTCCCATGTTTCCGGAACTTCCCAGCCTTTTTCTTCAAAGAGACCTTTGTTGTAGAAAAGTCCGCATGGTCCGTAGAACATCGGCATCAGATATGTTTTTCCATCTTCATATGGGTTTGTAATGGAGTTATCAACAAATCCCGGAAGGATTTTATCTTTTACTTTTACATCTTCGCCCGGTACTGTCATTTCCAGTACGTCTGTCATCTCTTCCACGTTGTTATCTTTTACGAAAGTTTCTGTCAGAGCAGATTCAGAACCTACAGCTCTCATGATAACATCTGGATAATCTCCGGATTTCATAGCCGGTGTAATAATATCTTCCAGCTTCTTGTCGATTGTTAATTCAATCTTCACTCCCGGATTTGCTTCCTCGAATTTTGCACATACGTTTTTCCACATATCCTGTCCGTATGCTGTTTCAACTACTGCCAGCTTTAACACCTGCTCGTCATCTGCCATAACAGTTGTTGCCATTCCTGTTGTCATTCCTGCTACCATAGCTGCGGAAAGTACAAGGCTTGTCACTTTTTTCGCTTTCATATTTGTTTCCTCCTTTAGATTCTCTGCATTCTGCATAAAAAATACGGAACTGCTTTGTTGTTCTTATCATATCTGAAAAAGAAATTTTTTTCAACTCGTATATTGCTGTAAAATTTAGAAATATTGCTCTTGTCTGTAAATTTTTTCCTGCAAAGTTTTTATTGTGCTCCATCACGGTATCTGGTAAAATATTTTTATATTTTTAAAGCAATATTACTAAAGGAGATCTGCCTATGAGTATGCGTAAATACCAGCTGGAAGGCGAGCCTGTCAGCCATCTCCCGGGACGGCTTATTTCCGTTTCCTCCTCTTTATACGAAAAAGACTGGAAGAGCATTCGCCACACCCACCCTTTTGTCGAACTTTTTTATGTAAAATCCGGCTCCGGCTCTTTTCTCATCGAAGACCAGAGCTTTCCCATATCAAAAGACGAACTGATCATAATAAATCCAAATGTGGAACATACGGAAGTGTCTCTTGACGATCCGCCCCTTGAATATATCACTCTCGGTATTGAAGATTTTCAGTTTTCCTTTTCCCATAAAGGCAGTTACCTTGCATTAAAGGATAAATCTGTCACAAAAAATCTGGGAATTTACTTTTCTTCTATCTTAAAAGAAGTAGAACACAGAGCTCCCGGTTATGAGCTTATCTGTCAGAATTTTCTCGAAAATTTAACGCTGCTTCTGATGCGCCAGACAGATTCCGCCTTTGAACTGATTCCTGTAGAAAACACCACACGTGAATGCAGCCGCATTAAGCGATATATTGATTCCCATTATCAGGACGACATTACCCTGGACTCTCTGGCGAAAATGGCACATCTGAACAAATATTACTTTGTTCACGCTTTTACCAAATTTTACGGACAGTCCCCCATTCAGTATCTCACTGCAATCCGTCTGAAAACAAGTAAAGACCTCCTGGAATCCAGCGATTATACCATCTCTGAAATTGCTCAGCTTTCCGGTTTTTCTTCCTCAAGCTATTTTGCCCAGTGTTTTCGGAAAAACTGCGGCATGACTGCCCTTGCTTATCGAAATCTCACCAGAAATAAAAACAGGATATAAGTTTTTATGCTGGCTTTTTTCTCACTTTTGGGCTATAATAAAAACAGATTCAGAACATTCATGCAAGGAGTTATAACGCATGGCTTACGAGAGCATTCCTCTTTCGGAGGATATACATATAGAGAAACTTTATACCGTACATTATTTTGAGTACAGAAGCGATTTTTCTTATCCCGGAGAACGACATAACTTCTGGGAATTTCAGTGCGTGGACAAAGGGAGCGCAAAGGTTCAGACAGATGATAACGTACATATTTTAAACAGAGGACAGGTAATCTTCCACCGCCCCAATGAATTTCATAACCTGACGGCTGTGGGGCAGACTGCCCCCAATATTGTAGTTATCTCTTTTGCATGCACCTCTCCCTGTATGGAATTTTTTGAGAAACGCATTTTAACCCTTTCCGACACTGAGAGGAATCTGATCGGAATGATCATCGCAGAGGCTGGAAAGTGCATCGCTTCCCCGCTCAACGATCCGTATCTTCAGAAAATGGAAATTAAAAAGGACAGCCTTTTCGGTTCCCAGCAGCTTATCCTTCTTTATCTGCAGGAACTTCTGATTTCCATGATACGACGCCACACCCTGCCGCAGATTTCCACTCCTGTAAACAGGCTTCCGGCGCCAAAAAACGGTTCCGATATATATAACAAGATTATTTTTTATCTGGAGGAACATATCCGGGAATTTGTTACGATAGAAGACATCTGTCACGACAATCTCATTGGACGCTCCCAGCTTCAGAAGCTTTTCAGAGAACAGCACCAGTGTGGGATCATCGAATTTTTTACAGATATGAAGGTAGAATTTGCAAAACAGCTTATCCGGGAAAATCAGCTGAATTTTACACAGATCTCCGATTTCCTGGGCTATTCTTCCATTCACTACTTTTCCCGCCAGTTCAAAAAAGTAACGGGAATGACGCCGTCTGAATATTCCACTTCCATAAAAGCCCGCTCTGAACAGAAGCGCTGACGGGCAATGATAACGGTGGTTTTATAATTTTTTATATAAAGGAGAAATAAAACATGAAAATCTACAAAGTCAAAAACTACGATGAATTAAGCCGTAAAGCGGCAAACATTATCGCTGCGCAGATCACTTTAAAGCCGGACAGCGTTCTCGGTCTTGCAACAGGATCTTCCCCTGTCGGTCTTTACAAAAATCTGGTATCCATGTATGAAAAAGGAGATCTTGATTTCTCTCAGATCACAACAGTAAACCTGGACGAGTACAAAGGTCTTGACGGAACAAATGATCAGAGCTACCGTTACTTCATGAACGAAAATCTGCTCACAAAAGTAAACGTACCAATGGAGCGCACCTTTGTTCCGGACGGAACAATAGAAGATGCTGCTGCTGCCTGCGCCGCATATGATGAAATCTTAAACAGTGTCGGCACAGTTGACATTCAGCTTCTCGGTCTTGGTCACGACGGACACCTCGGCTTCAATGAGCCGGACGACCATTTTGAAGACGGAACCCACTGCGTACAGCTTACAGAAACAACCATCCAGGCAAATAAGCGTTTCTTCGAAAAAGAAGAAGATGTTCCGCGTCAGGCTTACACAATGGGTATCGGCGGAATCATGCGTGCAAAAATGCTTCTTGTTGTTGTAAGCGGCGAGGACAAGGCAGACATCTTGAATAAAGTTCTGACAGCGCCTGTTTCCCCACAGATTCCTGGAACTATCCTTCGTTTCCACCCGAATGTAATTCTTGTAGCAGACGAGGCAGCTCTCTCCAAAACAGAGCTTGCATAATTTCACTTTCCCTTACAAGGCATGCGCCCCTTCCAGGTGTGCAAAAAGACCGCTCCGAATATTTTCGGAACGGTCTTTTTTATTGTACTTTTTTATTTTTCGAAAAAAGAAGAGTCATTTTTGTTCCTTTTCCAGGCTCACTTTCCAGATTAATTTTCGCGTGATGGAGAACTGCGCCGTGTTTTACGATTGAAAGCCCCAATCCGGTTCCTCCTGTCTGTCTGGAGTGGCTTTTATCTACACGGTAAAATCTCTCGAAAATCCGGTTCTGCTCATTTGCAGGGATTCCGATCCCGTTATCTTCCACAGTATAGAAAGGCTGTCCTTCCTGTTTTCCCACAGAGATTTTTACAGTCCCTCCATCATCTGTATAACGAACCGCATTGTCCGCAAGGTTATAAAACATCTCATACAGCACATGGCGGACGCCGCGGATCGCCACAGTCTCTCCATCTAAAGAAAGGCTGATCTTCTTCTTCATGGCGGCGTTCTGTAGATGATTTACAATATCCTCGGAAAGCTCATAAAGGTCAACTGCCTCAAATGGCATATCGCTGCTTTTCTCGTCCATTCTGGAAAGCTGGATAATATCTGCCACAAGGCTGCTCAGCCGCACTGCCTCATGATAAATCCTTCCTGAAAACTCCGGAACATTCTCCGGCTGTACCATTCCATTCATCATAAGCTCCGCATATCCGGAAATAGACATAAGAGGCGTTTTCAGCTCATGAGAAACATTTGCGGAAAACTCTCTTCTCATTGCCTCCGCACTTTTTAATTCCTCCACCTGCCGGGCAATCTGCTTATTCTGCTGATCCACACGCATAAGAAGAGGCCTCAGTTCCTCATAGCACACATTGTCAAGGGGGTGTTCCAGATCCAGACCGTTGATCGGTTCTATCAGCTCTTTTGTCTGCCTCTGCACAAAGAAAAAGGCAAACAGAAGAATGACGATCATCAGAACTCCAAGAAGAGTAAAACTTGACATCATTGTTGGAAAAATACTGTCTGTGGATTTGGAAACGCGAAGAATATGTCCGTTTTTTAATTCCACGGCATAATTAAAATTTTTTCTGGAAAGTGTTTCCGAATACCGGATACTCTCTCCCGTTCCGTTTTTCTGCGCCTGCTCGATCTCAGGGCGGTCTCCGTGGTTGGGAAGCTCTCCTGCATCTGCATCGCTGTCGTACAGAACAATTCCATCTTTATCTACAAGAGTGATCCTTGTCTCTGTGGCATCTCCTACCTTTTCCGTAAGATACTGCTCCCCGTATTCGTCAATCCCGATCTGGACATATTTTGCCTCGTCCCGTACTCCCTGCTTCATATTTGCAGCGTAACGCCCGTATAAGACACTGCTTGCGGCAATAAAAGTGACAAGCACCGATACCACAACAAGAATGCTGGCATGATTTAAAATCCTCTGCTTCATAGGCTATGCTCCTATGCGGTATCCTACGCCGCGCACTGTCTCAATTAAATTGCCTGCTTCTCCAAGCTTTTGCCGGAGACTTCTCACATGAACGTCCACGGTTCTTGTCTCCCCGTCGAAGTCATACCCCCACACATGACATAAAATCTGATTTCTCGTCATGACAAGGGACTTGTTTTCCATAAGATAAAGAAGAAGTTCAAACTCTTTTCTTGTAAGCTCAATTTTTTCTTCTTTATAACGCACCTCGTGGCGTTTTACCTTCACATAGAGTTCTCCGCAGTGAAGCTCCTTGTCTCCGTTGTTGCTTGCGCTTCTCCGAAGAACGGCTTTTACACGCGCCACAAACTCCATCATACCGAAAGGCTTTGTAATATAATCGTCTGCACCGCCTTCCAGTCCGCGCACCTTATCATATTCCGCTTCTTTTGCTGTCACCATAATAACCGGAATGTTTCGTGTTTCCGGATTATTTTTCAGTTTTTCAAGAATCGTATATCCGTCTTCTCCAGGAAGCATAATATCGAGAAGAACAAGCTCGGGCAGCTCTTCTTCAAGTGCTGCCCGAAACTCCTTTCCTGTCTCAAATCCTCTTGCCTGAAAGCCTGTCGTTTCCAGCGTATAAATCAGAAGCTCTCTGATGTTGCGCTCATCTTCCACACAGTAAATCATCTCTATTGCTCCTTTTAACTAAGCTTAGACAAGCCTCTCTCCCATCACGGAAGCTGATATTTTTCCCGAACCTCTTCCAGCTCGTGATAGAAAGAGGAATCCTTTACAGTATCAAGATGGCTGTGCGTATCGTAAAGGTCTTCACGAACCTGTGTCACACAGACACCGATATTTGAACAGTGGTCTGCAATTCTCTCAAGACTTGTTGTAATATCAGAGAGAATAAATCCCATTTCGATTGTACATTCCCCTGTGCGGAGACGCTGTACATGGCGGCGTTTTACTTCTTTTGAAAGCTCGTCCACCACTTCTTCCAGAAGCTCGATTTTTTCTGCAAGGCTTACGTCCTGTTTGTCAAATACTTCATATGCAGTATCTACCACATCATGTACGGCATTTTCCAGAATTTTAAGCTCTGCTTTTGCCTTATCAGAAAAATGAAGTCCTTTTTTTGCAAGCTCCTGCGCAGATTCCATCAGATTTACCGCATGGTCGGAAATACGCTCAAAATCTCCGATACAGTGAAGCATAATGGAAAGACTGTGGCTGTCCGCCTCAGATAAATCCTTATGGCTTAATTTTACAAGATATGTTCCAAGCTCGTCCTCATAACGGTCAACCTTTGATTCCATTGCTTCCACACACGCTGCCTGCTCTTCGCTGTAGTTATCAATCAGTTTCATAGCGGTAAACAGAGCTTTGTGGGAATCATTCGCCATGTTTCTTGCTGCATTGCGGCTCTGCTCAAGAGCAAACGCCGGTTTCTCAAGGAAACGTGACTCAAGAATCATAAACTCTTTGTCTTCTGCAGACACAGCAACATCTTCTTTTTTGTCTTTGATCGTAAGACATGCCAGTTTTTCCAGAACTCTGGAGAACGGAAGAAGAATAATCGTTGCCGTTATATTAAATGTACTGTGAAGGGTTGCGATTCCTGCCGGATTTGCCGCGTCACTGAAGAAGGAAAATCCGATAACCGCATTAATTGCATAAAATCCAGCCATAAAGATCGCTGTTCCGATCAGGTTGAAATACAGATGTACCATAGCCGCACGTTTCGCGTTTTTGTTTGCTCCGATCGCAGAAAGAAGAGCAGTTACACAGGTACCGATATTCTGTCCCATAATAATCGGAAGGGCAACGCTGTACGGAACTGCGCCTGTCATACAGAGAGCCTGTAAAATACCGACAGATGCAGAAGAAGACTGGATGATCGCAGTCAGGATCGTACCTGCCAGCACACCGAACAGCGGGTTGGAAAATGCAGTCATAATATTTGTAAATTCCGGTACGTCAGCAAGAGGCTTTACAGCGCCGCTCATGGATTCCATGCCGAACATCAGGACAGCAAATCCGATCATGATCATACCGATGTCTTTTTTCTTCTGGTTTTTCACAAACATCAGAAGCACAATACCGATCAGCGCAAGAATCGGCGCGAAGGAAGTCGGTTTTAAAAGACGAATGAAAAAGTTCTCACTTTCGATTCCTGCAAGACTTAAAATCCAGGAAGTTGCAGTTGTACCGATATTGGCGCCCATGATAACGCCAACTGCCTGTGACAGTCTCATAATTCCTGAGTTTACAAATCCGACTACCATAACGGTTGTCGCGGAAGAAGACTGAATGACAGCCGTTACTGCCGCTCCCAAAAGAACTGCTTTAATCGGGCTTGAAGTCAGGTTTTCCAGAATACGCTCCAGCTTTCCGCCGGAAACCTTGGCAAGACCGTCTCCCATTACCTGCATTCCGTAAAGGAACATGGCAAGTCCTCCAAGCAGTGTTAATATGCTAAAAAAATCCATGGTTTCTCTCCTTTTCCTCTTTTCTTAGGTTTCATAGACATTTTACATATATTTATTTTAAAGAGCCTCTGTAAAGTTTTTCCCACCTGAATGTAAAATCTGTGTAAAATTTTTTAAAATCCCCGGATTTCCTCATCTTCTGAACCTGTTTTCTGAATGGAACGGATTTCCAGAAAATAGCTGTAATTGTCGTTTACCTTTACTTCCACCCTGTCTCCCACTTTATGACCTTTCAGCGCCATTCCGATAGGAGACTCGATACTGATCCTGTTTTCCATAGAATTTCCGCGAATGGAGGTGACGAGCTTATATTTTTCAATTTCATCGTCCTCCTCAAAATACACTTCCACAATATCGTCCATGCCCACCTCGTCCTCTTTGGAACTGTCCGATACGATGGTCGCTGTTTTTAACATATTCTCAAGATAGCGGATCCGGCTCTCGTTCTGGTTTTTATGTTTCTTTGCCGCATAATACTCAAAGTTTTCGCTTAAATCGCCCTGGGCTCTCGCCTCTTTTACCGCCTCGATTGCTTCTTTTCTTATGACAAGCTTTCTGTGCTCAATTTCCTGCTCAATTTTTTCCACATCTTTTTTTGTAAGCTTTTCTCTCATTTTTTCGATTCTCCTTTTCTGCACCTGCAAACGTTACCCTTTTCTCACTTTCTCTACAAAATCCTTCACCTCATGAGACGCGTCGTCAAATAAATACGTCTTGCTGCTCTGCCGTCTTGTATGCCAGTCTGAAAGAAGCGTCTCTTTTGCCTCTTCAATCTCCTGGCGAAGACCTTTGGCGGAAAGACGGACAGCTCCTTGCCCCATAATGATCATCTGCTCCAGCCCGTCTGAGGTTGCCACTGTAACCGTGTGTTCACGTCCAAGCTTATGCACTGTTTTTTCTATATACTGATCTGCTGTCTCCGCCTCTTTTGTATACACCACAAAAATATTGTGATACGGCAAAATTTCCTCCCTGTGCCCCTCCACCTTATAGGCGTCAAACACGAGAATAAGGGTACATTTTTTTATTCCCTGATAATTGGAAAGTATATCCATCAGCTTATCCTGGGCAGCGTGTACGTTTTCCGCCGCCAGTTCCCTTAAATCCTCCCACGCAAAAATAATGTTGTATCCGTCTACAAGAAGATATTCTTCTTCCTTCTTTTTTACCGGCGCTCTCCGTACCGGAACATCCTCTGTGCGGATTACCCGCTTTCCAGGCGTCAGGCGCTCTCTTTTTACAGGTCCAAATGTCCTCTCAAAAATTTCCTGCAGCTCCTTTTCTTCCTCGTAGCTTCCCCGAAATGCGGAAGCAGGGGGAGCATAAGAAGTAACTGCTTCCCCTTCCTCCTGTGAAGCTTCTTCCATGCCCTCCAGGTGCATATATTCCTCCACCTGATCCCAGGGCACAACAAAACCTGCCCCGTGAGCGCAGAACACGGAGCCTGTCGGATTTTCCAGATCTCTTTCCGAATCATATCCGATGTTTTCCACGATTTTCTCCTGCTCCTGACACGGCTCATATCCTTTCAGGCTGCAGAAAAGGCGTCCTTTTCCCCCGGTATAAGAAAGAACCTCTTTCTGGTAATCCCGCATGGCAGAGACGGCTGCGCTTCCTTTTAAGATATATGTTTCCCCGTCCTGTTCTGGCGGCAGAAAGCTTCCCTGCATTTTCTGAATGTCAGACATGGCTCTTCCAATACTCTCCGAGGGCACTTCAAGGCGAAACTCATAATACGGCTCAAGAAGAATGCTTTTTGCTTTTTTCAGACCCTGACGCACCGCTCTGTACGTTGCCTGGCGGAAATCTCCCCCTTCTGTGTGTTTTAAATGCGCCCGTCCCGTGATCAGAGTGATCTGCACGTCTGTAACAGGAGCGCCTGTGAGAACTCCTCTATGCTCCTTTTCTTCCAGATGGGTGAGAATAAGGCGCTGCCAGTTTCTGCTTAACACGTCCTCACTGCAGGCAGTAAAAAACTGCAGTCCGCTTCCTCTTTCTCCCGGCTCCAGAAGAAGATGTACTTCCGCATAATGACGCAGAGGTTCAAAATGTCCCACACCTTCCACGGCAGAAGCAATCGTTTCCTTATATACAATATTTCCTGTATCAAACTCTACGGCTACATGAAATCTCTCCCAGATAAGCCTCTTCAGAATCTCTGTCTGCACTTCACCCATCAGCATGACATGGATTTCCGAAAGGGTGCTGTCCCACACTATATGAAGCTGCGGGTCTTCCTCCTCAAGCTCCTTTAATTTCTGAAGCATCTGGTGTACCTGGCAGTTTTCCGGAAGAATCACCCGATAATTTAATACAGGTTCCAGAACGGGAAGTTCAGATTCTGTTTCGATCCCAAGACCCTGCCCCGGATACGTTGTGGTAAGTCCTGTCACTGCACAGATGCTTCCCGCTTCCGCTTCATTGGCAAGCTCGTATTTTGCCCCGGAATAAATGCGGATCTGATCTGCCTTCTCTTTTTCTGTGAGAAGAGTTTTTACTTTCAGGCTTCCCCCTGTGATTTTCATATAAGTCAGGCGGTTTCCCTGCTCATCTCTTGCAATTTTAAAAACTTTTGCACCAAATTTCTCCGGATATTCCGGAATCTCCGTATACTTTTCCACATCTTCCCAGAACTCTTCCACACCTGTCATTTTAAGCGCAGAACCAAAGCAGCAGGGAAATACTTTTCTTTCACGGATCAGGCGGATCGTATCCTCCTCCTTCACTTCTCCTGTTTCCAGGAACTGTTCCAGAACCTCCTCGTCGCACATGGCAAGGTTTTCCAAAAATTCATCTCTGTCCTGGTCTTTTGAAAAATCCATGCAGTTTTCGTGAAGCCTTTTTTTCAGTTCTTTTAATAGCGCCTCTTTATCCGCCCCTTCCTGATCCATTTTATTTACAAAAAGAAATACAGGAATCTCGTATCTCTTTAAAAGCCGCCATAAAGTCTCCGTATGTCCCTGCACACCGTCAGAGCCGTTAATAATTAATATGGCATAATCCATTACCTGAAGGGTGCGCTCCATCTCTGCAGAAAAATCCACGTGTCCCGGCGTATCAAGAAGCGTCACTGTCCTGTCCCCAAGAGGCAAAACTGCCTGTTTTGAAAAAATGGTAATCCCTCTCTCCCGCTCAAGGGCAAAGGTGTCCAGATATGCGTCTCCGTGATCCACGCGCCCCGGCTTTCGGATACAGCCGCTTAAATAAAGAAGGCTTTCGGATAAGGTTGTTTTTCCCGCATCTACATGGGCAAGGATCCCGATGCTTAAATTTTTATTTTTAAACGGAGCTTCCATAGAAAATACCCCTTTCTGTTCTGTAGTAGTCAATGACTATCATATCACAGAAAGGGGTATAAGTCGATAAGACGGAAAGATTCTTTCGCAGCGCTTCTTTCCCTGCTGTTCAGAGGCGCTGCCCAGCCGCCTTTTTTATTCTGCCAGTTCTCCCGCGCCTGCTCTCATACTTTTTGCAGCAGCTTCCAGAATAAGACTTACCGCCACAGCGCCGACTCCTGCTATCACCCAGCCAAGTCCCATAGAGTAGAGCGGAAGCTTATGACACACAGCCCCGATTACACCAAGCGGTACTTTTGCCTGGTCAAGCACATATAAAATACTGATGCAGCCCACTGCTCCCACAGTACATGGATATATGTAGCGGTTCGCGCCGATCCAGGAATCACAGAGTCCGAGAATGATCAGCACAATAGACATTGGATAAATGGCATCTAACACAGGTACGGAAATTCCGAGGATCGTATTCAATCCCTGATTACATACAAGGAAAGAAAATCCGGAAATCAGGTAAACCCATTGTTTGTAGGAAAGTTTTTTTGTAAGCCCGGAAAAAAACTGGGAAATAGAGGTGATCAGACCTACGCAGGTCGTCAGGCAGGCAAGGGTAAAGATTGCTGCCAGAAGTACTGCTCCCGGATTTCCAAAAAGCTGCTGAACAATGCAGCGAAGTGTCCAGGCGCCATTTTCCTGGATTTCGTAAACGCCGGAGCTTTTCATTCCCATGTAGGCAAGCATCAGGTATACGGCTGATAAAATTCCTCCTGCCAGAATGCCGGCCTTTACTGTATATCCCATAACACTTTTTTTCTTTTCCACGCCAAGTGAGCGGATTGTCGTCGCAATGACAAGTCCGAAGTTTAAGGCTGCAATGGTATCCATCGTCTGATAACCTTCCAGAAATCCTTTCACTGCCGGAGCTGCCGCATACGCTTCCTGAGGAGCAGCCACTTCTGCAGTTCCCCGGAATACAAAGTTCAGAAATAAAAATACGAGAAGAAGCAAAAGGCTTGGTGTTAAAAATTTTCCGATTCTTTCTACCAGTTTATTTGGTGTCAGCGCGAGCCAGCCTGCGATCAGGAAAAACACAAGGGAGTACAGCACCATACAAAGTGTCACAGACATATTCTCCGGAAGATACGGCGCTACCGCCATCTCAAAAGGTACGGACGCAGCACGGGGAATCCCAAGTCCCGGGCCTATGGACACGTAGATCAAGATTGTAAACACAACTGCAAAACGGGCGTCTACTTTTTTCGCCAGTCTGTCAAGCCCGTCAAAACGCGCCACCACAATAACTCCCAGAACAGGAAGCGCCACCGCTGTAATCAGAAAGCTTGCTATCGCAAAGGGCATTCTGCTTCCTGCATTCTGTCCGAGGAACGGCGGAAAAATCAGATTTCCTGCCCCAAAGAACAGGGAAAACAGCATAAAACTTACAAGCATCATTTTTTTCTTACCTAATTTCATTTTTTTAATCCTCCTTTAACATAACAAAGAATCTCGCCTGTGAGATTCTCCGCCTGCGGCGGGCCGCTCTAGCGACATACTTCTTTTCCGCATAGCATAAAAAAAAGAGCCATCCTGTAAAGGACGACTCTGCCGTGGTACCACCTTATTTTCTGACTTTCGTCAGACACTCTCGCATCATTTAATGCGCCTCACCTGTAACGTGGCTTGACTCCGGTGCACCTACTCCATTCAGCTTACTTCTTCGAGATGATTTCATAATACCGCTTCCTTGACAGCTTCCACCAGCCGCTGCCTCTCTGTAAATTCCACAATATACTACTTATTCCCGTCAATGAATTTATTTCGTTTTTTGTTTACATAAATATTAGAGCAAAATCGCGGAAATGTCAAGGTGTTTTTTTCAGAGTGCCTGAGTATTCCTCCTGCAAAGGCATGATAGTTGTAAAGTGATTTTTTATTTTCTCTGTTTCACGCCTACTTTTTCATGGGCTAAATAAGCGATATTTCAGCTTTTCAAAAATTCCTCCTACTTTTTTCAGGTGCAAATAGGATACTTTTTTTGATTTGCTGATTTCTGATTATGTTTAATGCCTTTTTAATAGGCTGCATCTGACATTCTTTGATTTTCACCTTATTTTAACCTGAATTTTGTAGGATTCTTTAATGCTTTGGGGATTTTTTACCTATTTTGACTGATTTTTTATAGGCTTAAAGAGCTGAATTGAAGATTTTCGCTGATTTTTTGCTTTTTAGATTTTCTATCTGCATAAAATTCTTTGATGAATTATCCTTCATTATTTTTAATGCTGCTATAATAAATATTTTTTTGCCAGTCTTTCGATTGTTTTTGTATGAAGCTGTTGTTGACCTCATAAATTATCAAAATACTGATTTACTTGCCTGTCTCTGAATT
>URHH01000010.1 GCA_900547615.1 uncultured Blautia sp.
TTCCCGTCTCTTTTGATTTACTGCCGTACGGCACTCTGGCAGTATCGCCAAAATATACTATTTTCTCCGAGGGGAGATTACGCATGATCTCACGCGCAACAGTAAGCCCTCCCACTCCGGAATCAAACACGCCTACCGGCGCATTTCTGTCTGTCTTCATCTATCTTCTCCATTTTCCGGTTTTGAATATCGTTTATTTATGATACCACCATTCCAGTTGTTTCGCAAGCCAGAAGGAAATCTTTACCTCCGGCTCTTTTTCGTCTGTATCTTCCTCCTCTTCCGCAAAACAAAACTGCGGGTACATACTGCCCCACCAGGCGAGGGCAGGAACATTTTTCTTCATTCCTGCTCCGGTCCCTGCCGTAAGAAAAAGCGCCGCGATCAGAGAAATACATAACCGTTTTTTTCTGTTTTTTAAAAAATCCATATCCACACCTCCAGTATCTGGAAGTATGCCCTGTATTTCCCTTTTTATTCAGGCGTCCGGCACTGCCTGAAGCTCATCTCCGGAAACCACAAGACCCGGAAGCTTCGGAAGCGTTCCATTTTCGTATTTTTCATAATAAAGCGTTCGGAGAGTGACTCCCTTTTTCTTTCTCTTCCCGCTGAAATCATTCTCAAGAAGCCCTCTTAAATACTCTCCCACAGAGCTTCCCTGACCGCCGTTCCATTTGAGGATTTCCTCTGCATTTTCTGCCTGAAACACATAAATATCTTCTCCCACAAAAGGCTGTTTTTTGAGATACGAAAGAACGTCTTCCCATCTTCCGTCTGAAATCAGGTCTCTTCCTATTATAATAGCTTCCAGATGTCCCATATCCATAAATTTTTCCTGGGAACGCCCGTATCTTTCCTGAATTTCTTCGAATGTCTCACCTCTTACAGTAAGCACTTCCCGTCCATTCTCATCTGGCTTCTCCTGACCGGTGGCTTCTGACATATCGGGCGTTCCGTATGTGACGGCAAATCCTTCCGGCGCCGCGTCTATTCCAAGAGCAAGAGCATACATACGCTCCTCCGGCTCTACTCCTGCGCAGCCTCCCAGAAACAGACAGAGTACCAGAACTGCCGCGCTTCCAGCAGCCTTTTTTAACCTTCTGCCTCTTCCTCTTGCAATAAAGCACACCTGTATGATAAGAAGAACCGGAAGAAAAATATATGCCAGGTAAAACCCGTAATATTCCTGGATCCCCAGTCCTTTCGGTTCCCAGAAAGACAGAAGATATACAACACCGGCAAGCCAGTATCTTCCTGTCCCGAGCTCTGTTTTTCTTATGATCTGATGTCCGTAGTGAAGAAGACTTCCTATAGAAAATAAAAGCCCGTAAATAAGAAATCCAAGCCACAGCACATCAAATCTGGAAAGCACATTTCCCGGCATATCTGCTCCTGCAAGAAGGGGAAGCACAGGATATTTTTCCGTGATCACACGGTTCCAGCCGAACACCGCAGGAAGAATCACCTGCACCGCAAGAAGCATTCCCCCAAGTGTGAGAACGCCGAACATCACTGTTTTTCCTGCGCTTCCCTGCTTTTCCACATCTTCGAGAGCAAATGGCAAAAGCCCCAGTCCTGAAAATGCACAGAGAACTCCGTATCCTCCTGTGAAAACGCCTCTGTTTCCGCTTGAAAACGGCATTTCTGACAAATATGCCGCCTTTCCCTGAAAGGCAGAAAGAATGAGCATCGCGCCGATTCCAAAAATAAAAATCCCTCCTGTTACTTCCGCAGCCCTTCCCCTCCTCTGCATTCCTCTGTGGGTTCCGAGGCTGGCACAGACAATGGCAAAAAAGGAAATCCACTCTCCGGGAATGCCTGCCACAAGACTTTTTGGCACAATCTCTTCCAGAATATCAAGAAGAAACGAAGCAGTAAGAATTACATATAATACAAAAAATACTCCCGCCGCTTTCCCGAAAAACCGCCCCATTGGTTTTAACGGATTTGCAAAATCAGGCGAAACACGAATAAGAAAAATTACATAAAATAAAAGAAGGATTACCGCCAGAACTGTCCCTGAAATCTTTTCTCCCCCCAGAAGCTTTCCACCTCCGAAAAGGCAGAGCAGAAAAGGCGCTGTAAAAGCAAGAACCATCTGCCTGTAAAGCTGCCTGTGGGAAATCCTGTTATTTTCCGCAAATGTCATGACTGTTCCTCCTTCCTTTTCAGCCGGAGACTTTCTTCCTCTCTTGCATACAAGGGTCTCATTTTTCTTTTTCGGAAAGGAATCCGCAATATTTTATTTCCTGCGTTCCGCCTTCTCTCCTCTGCCACAAAGGGGACAAGATAGGGAATCCCGTAGCTTAAAAGTCCGGAAAGATGCGCCACTGTAAGATAAATTCCAAGGACGATCCCGTAAATCCCAAGATAACCGCCAAGGAAAAGAAAGAAATATTTCAAAAGCCGAAATGCCGAGGCAAATTCCTCATTTGGGATCACAAGAGAACCAAGCGCAGTGAGCGCCACAATAATCACAACAACAGGGCTTACGATATTTGCCTCCACTGCTGCCTGTCCGATAATCAGCCCCCCTACAAGCCCGATGGTATTCCCAAGCTCTCCCGGAATCCGCACTCCCGCCTCCCGGATCAGTTCAAAAGAAAGTTCCAGAAAGAAAAGCTCCGCCACACTGGAAAAGGGAACGCCCTCTCTTGCCTGAGCAAAAGAAAGAATCAGATTTGTGGGAAGTATCTGCGTGTGAAACCGGATAACAGCAAGATAAAGCCCCGGCAAAAGCGCAGCGGCAGCCATTGCAAAGTATCTTAAAATCCTTAAAAAAGAAGCCATCTCAAACCGGTTGTACCAGTCCTCGCTGCTTTCCATAAAGCTGTTAAAATTTCCCGGCAGAATCAGAGCCTCAGGGGAATTGTCGCAGAGTAGCACAATTTTTCCGTTTAAAAGCTCCTGCGCCGCCCTGTCCGGACGTTCTGTCGTCTGGTACTGAGGAAAAGGCGAATACCAGGAATCCTCCGTGAGCTGTTCCAGCATTCCGCTGTCAAGGATCCCGTCAATCTCAAATTCATCAAGGCGCTTTTTCATCTCCTCCAGAAGCTCTTCATGAACAATATCTTCTATATAGAGCATCTGCACCATTGTATGGGAACGCACCCCAATCTGCTTTTCTTCCACCTTAAGGCTGGTATCCCGGATTCGCTTTCTCACAAGGGCAGAATTTGTTTTTACCGCATCGGAAAACCCTTCCCTTGATCCGCGCAGCACCTTCTCTGCCTCAGCCTTGGAAACGCCCATGTTGGGATAACCTTTGCTTGCTATTTTCATCGCCTTCGTATATCCGTCCATAAAAAAAACGGCATTTCCCGCCAGCATAGCAGAAAAAGCCTCTTCCATATCCGAAAGTTTTTTTACATCTGCAATTCCCAGGCTGTTATGCTTTAAAAACTCTTCTATCTCCTCCGGGGAAATCTCCCAGAAATGATTTATCATTTTTCCGATGGCAGAATCGTCCAGCATCATATTCGATACCGTAACTTCCAGATAAACCATAAGGCAGTCTACCTTCCGCTCCCCGCCAAGACGCATGGGACGTATCAGTATGTCTGCGCAGTTTTCACATCTGCTTCGGATATATTCTTCGTTTTCCCGCAAAACAGCCGAAATTGCCGGTTTTTCTTTCGTCGCTGATTTTGAAAATCCACTCAAGAGAGGGCTCCTTTCCCTGCTGTCCAGAATTCTGGACAAACAGTCTGACATTGATACCCTCAGTATTTCCAAACTCTATAAATATTATGCTGTTATTTCTTTTCCTTCCCCGCTTCTTCCGCCTCAATAGACTGGATGATCGCCCTTCTCTGGTTCTCTATATGGCGGAAAGAAATTTCCTGGGCTTTTTTTACATCTCTCTCCCGAATGGCCTTCGTAAGCTCCTCATGCTCCTTTACAAGAACATTTCTTGTTTCTTCTTCTTTCAGATATTCTACCCTGTATCTGTAAATCTGTTCTCTTAAATTATTCAGCACCTGGTTCAGACGCTTATTATCAGACGCTCTGTAAATAATCTCGTGAAAAGCCACGTCAGCTTCTGCAAGGCGCACAAGATTTCCCTCTGCCATTGTGTGCTCAAATTCTTTGGCTGCAAGCCAGAGTCTTCCCATATCCTCCTCGGACATACGGGTACACGCCTTTTCTATAGCTACATTTTCAAGGGCAATTCTTACCTCAAGAACATCATTTAAGTCTTTCTCCGTAATATTTGCAACCTGCGCGCCCCTTCGCGGGATCATCACTACAAGACCTTCCAGCTCAAGCTTACGCATCGCCTCCCTGATCGGAGTTCGGCTCACACCAAGCTTCTCTGCAAGAGCAATTTCCATAAGGCGCTCTCCCGGTTTTAACTCTCCCTTTAAAATTGCCTGTCGCAGGGTATTAAATACAACGTCTCTAAGGGGCAGATATTCATTCATATGCACGGTAAAATCACTTGTCATTCGTATCTCTCTACCTTTCTATACTCTTCTGTTAAAAACCTCTGTCGAAAAAACTGTCTTTGCCAGCCCGCCTGCACGTAAACCTTCCGCTGCACGCTCCATTTTTTCTTTGTCGTCAAAAATTCCAAATACAGTTGGACCGCTTCCGCTCATCATTGCGCGGAGCGCTCCGTTTTCTTCCATAAAATCCTTAATCTGCTGAATCACAGGATATTCCCGGATAATGCCCGGCTCAAACACATTTGCCATCTTTTCTGTCATTTCCATAAGATTTCCGTTTTCAATATCAGAAATCATTCCGTCAATATCCGGGCGCTTTTTAATTGTTTCCAGATTCAGATTTTCATATGCCATTTTTGTGGAAACAGAAACTGCTGGTTTGCCCACAAGGACATAACAGGGCGGAACCGGCGGCAGAGCCGTAAGCTTCTCTCCGATTCCCTCTGCAAGAGCCGTCCCTCTCATAATACAGTAAGGTACGTCCGCTCCTACCTTCACTGCACGTTCCATAAGCTCCTCCTGGCTTAACCCCAGATGAAACAGCCGGTTCACTCCTACAAATGCCGCTGCTGCATCGGAGCTTCCTCCTGCCATTCCCGCTGCAACAGGAATAAATTTATCAAGTCTTATGGAAAGCCCTTCCTGTACATGAAATTCTTCCATAAGCATAGCTGCTGCCCTGTATACAAGATTTCTCTCATCTGTCGGAATAAAAGGTACGTTCACAGTAAGAGAAATGCCCGGTTCCTTTTTTTTGTGAAGCTCCAGAACGTCATACATCTGAATTGTCTGCATGATCATCTTTACTTCATGGTAGCCGTCTTCTCTTTTTCCCAGAATATCAAGACCAAGATTAATTTTTGCCAATGCCCGTAAGCGCATAAAATCCCTCCATCTTTTGTACTTTGTATACAATCTTTATTATCTGTATTTTATCTGATTTTTTTCGGATTTTCAACAGGAAACTTTCTTTACAAGAAGAAGCGGCTGCCCGCTTTCTATCTCCTCCTCTGTCAGTTCATTCAACGCCTCAATTTCCTCTACTGTCGTATAAAAACGCCGCGCAATATCCCACATGGTATCTCCGGGTTTTACCATATACACAGTGATCCCCGGCATACTCTGGATTTTTTTCATATCAAGAGGCTTTTCTTCCACCTTCTCGATAATACGCTCTTCTCTGCAGCAGAATACAAGTGCATTGAGGCTGACTGACGCCTTCACGTCTATATCGTTGCTATCTGCCATAGTCGTAGACAACTGTTCCAGCTCCGCCTGCAGACAATACCTGCATTCCTCCGTAATTCCCTGCGCCTCCACAACATGAGAAAAAGGAATCATGGATTCCATAGAATAAAACGGCATATCGTCATTTCCCACTATATAAAGCACTTTCATATAAACAACGCCGTCTACCTGAATGCCGTCCTCCACAATCTGACTTCTGTCAATTTTTACATGCCCCTGGCTGTGACATATCTGGAGAATTTTCCCCTGAGTCTCTTTTACCTGGATCCTGTCTCCCACACGGCATTTAGAATAATTCCGCACGAGAAGACTTTCCAGTTTTTCTGTTTTTCCCTGAGGAATACATTCTCTTGACGGCGTGTATACGTCCAGAATAATTTCATGCTCCTCTTCTTTATAAATCTTCATATCCAGTTCCAGTACAACGTCTGCCGTTAAAATACGTTCTTCCCCGTCTGCATCAGGTTTTACTTCCAGCCCCTGGCTCACAACAGAAGCTGCAATATCCGGTATCATTTCCTCTCCGCAGCCGCTGCACTCCGCTTCCCCGGTAAACGGCAGGGAATATTCCAGCCACTGAAGCGGTTTTCCATCGTCATCGCCCTCATAAAGAACAAATACAAAAAGCTCGCCTTTTGCCTTTACTTTATTTTCCTCCGGTCTTAAATCAAGCCCCCTCACCTCAACTGTGCTCCAGAGAACCTCCGCAATGTTGGGTTTATTCGATGCCAGCGGAATTTCGTCCTTCACCCGGAGCGTATCCTTTTTATGTACGCAAAGGCTCATAAGGCGAAGCTGTTTTTTCTTTGTGGAAACACTGTCGTCATCGATTCCCACAGGCAGACGCACTCCCCTAATCTCGTCTACCACTGCATAAAACGTAACAATCGCTTTTATATTCATTTTTCTGGAATGTATAATATGAAGGCTTAAATCCTCAATCTCCCACTTGAGACGCATTTTGTCGCCCCCGGATATTCCCTCCAGGTTCAAAATCTCCTCAAACGGCAGTTTTGCCCCCATACTGTATACTTTTCCTTCCTCTTCCCCCACATAAAGAATATCTACATTCAGATTTCCACGGATAAATGCTTTTCCTTCGCTTAAACGCACTTCGTCCATCGCTACCTGCCCTTTATGCTGGATCATGCGCCCTACGTCCTGCTTTGCGTCCGGCACATTATAATCCACGTCAAACGTCACCTGACTTGTCGCTCTGCTTTTTGCACGAAGCATCTGAATACTTTCTTTTTTTAATTCCACTTTCTATTCTCCTTTCCTGCTGCTTATAGTTTTTGTCTCCTATCGAAATTCCACCGGCTCCTTTCTGTATTTCGTTTTCACTACAATACATGGATAAGAAGGCTCTCCGCCGGCATTTTCGGAAGGTCCCATAAGCTTTGTTTTAAAACGCAGGACCTTTCCCATGATTCCCAGCTCCTCAACTGCAATACTGTATCCTCCCGTCATCTGCCTTCCATAGCCTTTGATCAGGTACAGATCCTCTCCGCTCTGATAAGTAAGCTGAAATTCCTTCTCCCGCTTTTCCCGGATCAGAGACAGCGCTTCTGCCGGAACATCCTCCTGACTGACTACTGTATATTCTACAGGCGATACCTCCCCCTCTTCTATCCGTATCATCTGGCAGCCTCCCAGTATAAAAATCAGAATTGCTGACAGAAACATAACGGGAATTTTTCTTATCATTTTATACCTCTGTCCTCTGCTGCATTACTGTTCACATTTATTCTATGCCAAAGTCAAAAGATTTATTGCAAGTATTTTTCTTATTGGGTATAATGTTAATGATATACAATCACAATATTTCAGGAAGGATTTTACTTATGATACGTTTTATTCTTGTTTGTACCTGTGTAATCGGGTATTTAATTTTATCTATTCCCCTTTTAATTGCAGAATGGATTATCGGAAAGTTTTCTCCTATGAAAAAGGATATAAGCTCTCTTCGCATTATACAGACCGTATTCCGGTTCATCTTATGGATTACCGGCGTAAAAGTTACCGTTATTGGCGAAGAGAATGTACCAAAGGATTCTCCTGTTTTATACATTGGAAACCACAGAAGCTATTTTGACATTCTTCTTACATACTGCCGCTGCCCTATCCGAACAGGATATGTTGCAAAAAAAGAAATGGAGCGCTTTCCTCTTCTTTCCAACTGGATGAGAAATCTCCACTGCCTCTTCCTTGACAGAACTGATTTAAAGCAGGGCTTAAAAACCATTCTGGAAGCTGTCGAAAAAGTAAAATCCGGCATTTCCATCTGTATTTTCCCGGAAGGCACACGAAACAAGGCAGAAAGTGAGCTGGATATGCTTCCTTTCCATGAGGGAAGCTTTAAAATTGCCACAAAAGCAAAATGCCCCATTATTCCCATTGCCATGAATAACACCGCGCAGATGTGGGAAGCGCATTTCCCGACCATGAAGCCGTGCCACGTAATTCTGGAATATGGAAAACCGATTTATCCGGAAACTCTCTCAAAAGAAGATCAGCGCCATCTCGGAGCTTATACACAGAACATCATAAAAGAAATGCTCAAGAAAAATCAGGGACTTGTTTAAGCCCCTGATTTTCATTTTGGAAAACTTCCGTCTTTAAATCATCAGATGTGCAAAAATTACAGAAGCGATGATTCCCGCCAAAGATGCGAGCAATGCTCCTGCCAGCGTATATCTTGTTTTTTCAATCTGAACAGACCCGAAGTATACGCTCATGCAGTAAAAAACACTTTCTGTAGAGCTTAAAAGAATTCCTCCCATAAGCCCATTCAGAGAATCTGCTCCAAATTCCTTAAAAATATCAAGAAGAAGACCCGTTGCTCCGCTGGAAGAAAAAAGCCGCACAACTGCCAGAGGCACAATCTCTGCAGGCATTCCTGCTTTTTCTGTAAAATTTCCCAGAAGCGCTCCGCAAAAATCCAGAAATCCGGAAGCCCGAAGAACGCCAACAGCCGTCATCAGCCCAATTAACGTAGGACAGAGCCGCAGTACCATACGAAGACCGTCCTCCGTCCCTTTCAGAAAATCCCCGTAAATATCACGTTTCGATAAAAATCCATAGCCAACTATATAAAATATCAAAAAAGGTATCATAAAGCTGGAGAGATACGTAAACGCCTTCATAATTGCCTTTGTTCTTCCTCTTTATAATACCTTATGAGTTGTTTTATTCTGTTATGCCTACAGCCGATCCAGAATTTCGCTTACCTGGAGAGCGCAGTCGCCCAGCGGAATCCATGCTGCAGACAATTTCATAAGACAGGATTCGTCCGGCGTTTTTCCCGGATTCTCCAGAAAGCTTCTCTCCAGCTTGTAAATTTCCGCTTCATATGGAGAAATCACTTTATTTCTTGCTCTGTTTACAAGAATCTTTGTATCCATTGCATTTTTGTCGATCATCTCCTGCAGCACACTTTCAATCTCATTTGTATACCTGCGATCCCACGCTGCAAGAAACAGGCATTTACATACCTCTTTTGTAAAAAACGGCTCATCCTGAACCATATCGAACATTTCGATAAAACGCTTTTTGTGAAGTGCTGAAACAAAGCATCTGTGTTTCGCAATTTCCTCAATACAATAATCACGCCAATCCATATGGATTCCTCCCTGTATTTACTTCTGAACTATTAAATATATTGTATCAGATGAAACAGGGAATTACAATTCATTTTCCTTTCTGTAGTCACTTTATCAATCACTCTTTTACCGCCTTAAATGCCTCCTCAAGCGCTGCGATTAAATCTTCTGCTTTTTCAATTCCTATAGAAAGACGTATTGTATTGGGTCGGATTCCCTGTTCCTTCAGTTCCTCCTCTGTGCATTGGCTGTGTGTAGTGGTAGCTGGATGAATCACAAGCGATTTGACATCTGCCACATTTGCCAGAAGGGAGAATATTTCCAAATTATCAATAAAAGTCTGGGCTGTTTTTGCATCTCCTTTAATTTCAAAAGTAAAAATAGAGCCGCCGCCATTTGGCAAATACCGTTTATATAACTCATGCGTTGGTTCTGCTGGAAGAGACGGATGATGAACTGCTTCCACCTGAGGATGCTTTTCCAGGTATTCCACAATTTTCAGAGTATTGCTTACATGACGCTCCACGCGGAGAGATAACGTCTCCAGACCCTGCAAAAAAATAAATGCATGGAACGGAGACAAAGTTGCTCCTGTATCCCGCAGAATAACAGCCCGGATATAAGTTACAAATGCCGCCTCTCCTGCCGCCTCCGTAAAAGCTACGCCATGATAACTTGGATTTGGTTCAGAAATCCACGGATATTTACCGGAAACATCCCAGTCAAATTTCCCGCTGTCAATGATCACGCCTCCAATTGCAGTCCCATGACCTCCGATAAATTTTGTTGCAGAATGAACCACAATATCTGCGCCGTACTCAATTGGCCTGATAAGATAAGGTGTGGCAAAAGTAGAATCTACCACAAGGGGAATTCCATGCTTATGCGCCACCTCTGCCAGTTTTTCCAGATCTGCCAGATTAGAATTGGGATTTCCAAGAGTTTCTACAAAAATTGCCTTTGTATTGCTCTGGATAGCTGCCTCAAAAGAGCCTTCCACATAAGGGTCAACAAAGGTTGTCGTCACATTATTATTTAAAGGCAGCGTATGAGCCAGATAATTGTAGGTTCCGCCGTAGATAGTTTTTGATGCAACAATATGCTCTCCTGCCTGCGCAAGTGCCTGGAATGTATACGCAAGAGCCGCTGCTCCCGAAGCAACAGCAAGTGCCGCTGTTCCTCCCTCCAGAGAAGCGATTCTCTTTTCAAATACATCTTCTGTAGGATTTGTAAGTCTTCCGTAAATATTTCCTGCATCCCGAAGAGCAAATCTGTCTGCTGCATGCTGTGAATTATGAAATACGTAAGATGTAGAAGCATAAATAGGTACTGCTCTTGCATCTGTCGCCGGATCTGCCTGCTCCTGTCCAATATGTAACTGCCTTGTCTCAAAACTCCAGTTTTTTGAATCTCTGATATCTGCCATTTTTTCGTCCTCCTTTTCATGAATCCATACTAACACAGTAGGAAATATTCGTCCAATACATACAAAAAATACCCTGCCATAGTTTTTAACTATAACAGGGTTTACTCTTAATCCTTTCTCTTTCCTGCTATTTTACAAAACACCACCGCCGCCCCTGTACTTACCGCAGTTGCCACAATTCCCGGTCCCACAACTGCGGCAGGATTTACACTCCCGTACTGTGCCCTGTAAGCAATCATATTCATCGGAAGAAGCTGAAGCGACGAAACATTAATAATCATAAACGTACACATAGCTGCGCTTGCAATATGCGGCGCTCTCTTTTTTGTCACTCCCCGCCTTTTACAGTCCTCCTCATTCAGTTTCTGAAGCTCCTGAACGGCACACAGACCTGACGAAGTGCTTGCCCAGCTCAGTCCCAGAATATTCGACAAAAAATTCAGGGAAATATATTTTCCTGCCTGAGATTCCGGAGAAATATCAGGAAAAAGAAAGCGGAGAATCGGTTTCATTCCTCTGGAAAGAAGGTTTACAAGCCCCGTATTTTCCGCAATCTTCATAATACCGGTCCACATGGCAGTAATTCCCGCCATAGAAATACATAAAGTTACCGCCTCCTTTGACGAAGCAATCACAGCCTCTGTCACCTCCTGAAGATTTCCGTTTAATGCCCCGAACACAATTCCGATAATAAGCATTCCGCCCCATAAATATGTCATAAAAAACCCGCTTGCAACTGTTCCGTATCCTCTCAGTTACGTTTTTTCTTAAAATATATGAAGCCCCCGGAAAAATCATTCCGGGAGCTTCCTGTACTCATATGACTTATATTATTTTTTATCAACAATTACCTTATCAAGTTTCCAGATGTCATCTACATACTCCTGAATTGTTCTGTCAGAAGTAAATTTACCGCTGTTCGCAGTATTGAGAAGAGCCATCTTCGCCCATCTCTTTTCATCTCTGTAAGCCTCTTCCACACGCTTCTGTGCTTCTGCATAAGCGCGGAAATCCGCAAGAATAAAGTATCTGTCCGGACGGTCTGTATTCTTTGTATTTAACAGAGAATCGTAAAGATCGCGGAACAGCTCTGTATCGTCGGAGAAGGTTCCATTGATAAGCTGCATTAATACCTGACGAATGTCTCCGTCTGTGTTGTAGATCACATTCGGGTCATATCCGCCGTTGTTTTCATAGTTGATTACCTCGTCAGAGCTTAAACCAAAGATAAAGGCGTTGTCTGCTCCAACCTCTTCCACAATTTCCACGTTAGCGCCGTCCATCGTTCCAAGTGTAGGCGCGCCGTTTAACATGAACTTCATGTTTCCTGTACCGGAAGCCTCTTTACTTGCTGTGGAAATCTGCTCGGAAACGTCCGCTGCCGCAAAAATCATTTCCGCATTGGAAACACGGTAGTTTTCAATAAACACAACTTTCAGCTTTCCGTTGATAGAAGTATCGTTGTTTACCACATCTGCCACAGAGTTGATCAGCTTGATGATTTTCTTTGCTGTATGGTATCCTGCAGATGCCTTTGCACCGAAAATAAATGTTCTCGGATAGAAATCCATCTCCGGATGCTGTTTAATCTGATTGTACAGATAAATAACATGAAGAATATTTAAAAGCTGACGTTTGTACTCATGAAGTCTCTTAACCTGCACATCAAAAATAGAATGCGGGTCAACTTCCACTCCGTTATGCTCCAGAATATATTTTGCAAGACGTACTTTATTCTGGTACTTGATGTTCATAAACTCCTGAAGCGCCTTCTCATCGTCTGCATAAACAGCCAGTTTTTTAAGCTGCGGCAGGTCTGTGATCCAGTCCGGTCCAATATGGTCTGTCACCCATTTTGCAAGAAGCGGATTTCCGTGAAGAAGGAATCTTCTCTGTGTGATACCGTTTGTCTTATTATTAAATTTCTGCGGCATCATCTCATAGAAATCATGAAGCTCCTGATTTTTCAGAATCTCTGTATGAAGGCGGGCAACGCCGTTTACAGAGAAGCCTGCAACGATTGCAAGGTGAGCCATCTTAACCTGTCCGTCGTAAATGATCGCCATTTTTTTGATCTTCTCGTAATTTCCCGGATATTTTGCCTGAATATCCAGAATAAAGCGGCGGTTGATCTCTTCGATGATCTGGTATACTCTCGGAAGCAGTCTGGAGAACAGCTCGATCGGCCATTTTTCCAGAGCCTCGGACATAATAGTATGGTTTGTATATGCACAGCATTTTGTAGTAATTTCCCATGCTTCGTCCCAGCCAAGGCCTTCTTCATCTACAAGGATACGCATAAGCTCTGCAACCGCAACAGTCGGGTGCGTATCGTTCATCTGGAAGCAGACTTTTTCATAAAGCTTCTTAATATCGCTGTGGTTTTTCTTGTATTTCTCAATCGCAGCCTGAATACTTGCAGAAACAAAGAAATACTGCTGTTTCAGACGAAGCTCTTTTCCTGCGTAATGGTTATCATTCGGGTAAAGAACCTCTACGATATTGCGGGCAAGGTTTTCCTGCTCAACCGCTTTCTTGTAATCGCCCTTATCAAAGGAATCCAGCTCAAAATCCACAATCGGCTCTGCGTCCCAGATACGAAGAGTATTTACAACTTTGTTATTATAGCCAACGATCGGCATATCATAAGGGATTGCCTTTACAGCCTGGTATCCCTCATGGATAAATTTATTCTGTCCTGTGGCGTGGTCGTATTCCACTCTTACATAACCGCCAAAATGCACTTCCTTTGCATACTCCGGACGGCGAAGCTCAAACGGATACCCGTTTTTCAGCCAGTTATCCGGCACTTCAATCTGGAATCCATCTTCGATTTTCTGTTTGAACATACCGTAACGATAACGGATTCCGCAGCCGTATGCACAGTAATTCAAAGTAGCAAGAGAATCAAGGAAACATGCTGCAAGACGTCCAAGACCGCCATTTCCAAGAGCCGGGTCCGGCTCCTGGTCTTCAATGCAGTTTAAGTCAAATCCAAGCTCTTCCAGAGCTTCTTTTACTTCTCCGTAAGCGCCAAGATTGATCAGGTTATTTCCGAGAGCGCGTCCCATGAGAAATTCCATTGACATATAGTAAAGTACCTTCGGGTCCTGCTCCTCGTAAGCGTTCTGTGTCTCAAGCCAGTTGTCGATAATCACATCTTTCACAGTATAGCTTACTGCCTGGAAAATCTGCTCCTGAGTAGCTTCCTCCAGTGTTTTGCGGTAAAGAAACTTTACATTGTCTTTTACACTCTGCTTAAAAGCTTCTTTTTTAAACTGCTTATCAATCATTTTTTGTCTCCTCCCTGTAATATGAGATCTTTTATAATCTGGTCACTGCAAGAGTCACCTGTTCTTTATTGATATTCCAGTCCTTCACGTAGCCGTCTGTTTCTCCAAAGACAATATTCTCTGCGAGAACCTCGCCTTTGATTTCTTCTTCATGAGCTTTCATGATGCCCTCAATCTTCTCATTATCTTTTGCATAAATGCAGATTTTATCCATAACCTCGAATCCTGCCTCTTTACGCATAGTCTGTACCTTGCTGATGATTTCGCGGACAAAGCCTTCCTCGATCAGTTCCGGTGTAAGATTTGTGTCAAGTACAACAGAAGTTGTTCCGTCTGTCTCTGTCACATATCCTTCTGTCTGTGCAGTCTCAATAAGAAGATCCTCCTCTGTAAGCTCCACTTTATTTCCGTCAATGTCAAGAACGAGAACGCCGTTTGCGCGAAGCTCATTCATTGCCTTTGTTCCGTCAATTTCATTTAATGCCTGACGGATACCGTTCAGGAGTTTTCCGTATTTTGGTCCTACTGTACGAAGCTGCGGTTTAAAGCTGTAGGAAATAAAGGATTCCACATCATCTGCAAATTTCACTTCTTTTACATTCAGCTCATCTGCAATAATATCTGTGTAGAAGCTGTCCATTGCCTTTTCCGCTTTCACAAACATGGTTCCGATCGGCTGACGGTTCTTAATGTTTGCTGTATTTCTGCAGGCACGACCGAGAACAACAATGTCGAGAAGCTCTTCCATATTTTCTTCCAGTTCTTTGTCGATCCACTCTTCTTTTACTTCCGGGAAGTCGCAGAGATGGATACTCTCCGGAGCAGAAGCGTCGATGCTTCTTACAAGGTTCTGGTAAATGTCTTCTGTCATAAACGGAATCATAGGCGCTGCCGCTTTCGCGATCGTCACAAGAGCTGTGTAAAGAGTCATGTACGCATTGATCTTATCCTGCTCCATGCCTTTTGCCCAGAAACGCTCACGGCTTCTTCTTACATACCAGTTACTCATATCATCTACAAAATCCTGAAGTGCTCTCGCAGTCTCCGGAATCTTGTAATTTGCAAGATTTTCATCTACTGTTTTTACTACTGTATTTAATTTGCTTAACAGCCACTTGTCCATAACCGGAAGCTTATCGTATTCCAGTGTATATTTTGTAGCGTCAAACTCGTCAATATTTGCGTATAATACGAAGAATGCGTAAGTATTCCACAGTGTGCTCATAAATTTACGCTGTCCTTCCACAACTGCTTTTCCGTGGAAACGGTTTGGAAGCCACGGCGCGCTGTTTACGTAGAAATACCAGCGGATCGCGTCAGCGCCGTATTTTTCAAGCGCATCGAACGGGTCTACTGCATTTCCCTTTGACTTACTCATCTTCTGTCCGTTTTCGTCCTGTACATGTCCAAGAACGATTACGTTCTTATACGGAGCCTTATTAAAGAGAAGAGTAGACTCAGCAAGAAGGGAATAGAACCAGCCTCTTGTCTGATCGACTGCCTCAGAAATAAAGTCTGCCGGGAACTGCTGCTCGAACAGGTCTTTATTTTCAAATGGATAATGGTGCTGTGCAAAAGGCATAGCTCCGGAGTCAAACCAGCAGTCAAGAACTTCAGGAACACGGTGCATTGTGCCGCCGCACTCCGGACATTTCAATGTGATCTCATCGATATATGGACGGTGAAGTTCTACTGTTTTTGCTCTCTCATCGCCGCTCATCTCCACAAGTTCCTGACGGCTTCCGATAGAATGCATATGTCCGCACTCGCATTCCCAGATATTGAGAGGAGTACCCCAGTAACGGTTTCTGGAAATTCCCCAGTCCTGAACATTTTCAAGCCAGTCACCGAAACGTCCCTTGCCGATGCTTTCCGGAATCCAGTTAATTGTGTTGTTGTTGCGGATCAGGTCGTCTTTTACTGCTGTCATTTTGATGAACCAGGACTCTCTTGCATAATAGATAAGAGGTGTGTCGCATCTCCAGCAGTGCGGATAATCATGCTCGAATTTCGGAGCGTCAAAAAGCTTTCCTTCTTTGTCAAGGTCTGTAAGAACCATCGGGTCTGCCGCCTTTACAAAAGTTCCGGCATACGGTGTCTCTTTTGACATATTTCCCTGTCCGTCAACAAACTGTACAAACGGAAGGTTGTAATCGCGTCCCACACGGTTATCATCCTCACCAAATGCAGGAGCAATATGAACGATACCGGTACCGTCTCCCATTGTTACATAATGGTCGCAAGTTACAAAATGGCCTTTTTTCTTCTGTTTTGCAGCGGCTTCTCCTGTGCAGGCAAAAAGCGGCTCGTATTCTTTATATTCCAGATCTTTTCCAACATATTTTTCAAGAATCTCATATGCCGGAGTTTCCTCTGTTCCAAGTTTTCCGAGAACGGTATCAAGAAGCGCTTCCGCCATATAATAGGTGTATCCGTCTGCTGCCTTTACTTTGCAGTATGACTCGTCCGGATTTACACAGAGAGCCACGTTGGACGGAAGTGTCCACGGTGTTGTTGTCCATGCGAGGAAATATGCGTCCTCTCCCACAACCTTAAAGCGCACGATGGCAGAACGCTCTTTTACTGTCTTATATCCCTGAGAAACCTCCTGTGCGGAAAGCGGAGTTCCGCAGCGTGGGCAGTAAGGAACGATCTTAAAGCCCTTGTAAAGAAGCTTTTTATCCCAGATTTCTTTTAATGCCCACCATTCAGATTCGATATAATTGTCCTCATATGTTACATAAGGGTGATCCATATCTGCCCAGAATCCGACTGTGGAGGAGAAATCCTCCCACATTCCCTTATATTTCCATACGCTTTCTTTACACTGTTTGATAAACGGCTCCATACCGTATTCTTCAATCTGCTCTTTTCCGTCAAGACCGAGCTTTTTCTCAACCTCAAGCTCAACCGGAAGGCCGTGCGTATCCCAGCCGGCTTTACGCGGAACCATGTTTCCCTTCATTGTGCGGTATCTCGGGATCATATCCTTGATAACACGTGTGAGCACATGGCCGATATGCGGTTTTCCGTTTGCTGTCGGCGGTCCGTCATAAAATGTATAAGTCTCGCCTTCCTTGCGGTTTTCCATACTTTTTTCAAAGATATGGTTTTCTTTCCAGAACTGTTCTACTTTTTTTTCGCGTTCTACGAAATTCAGATTCGTGTCTACTTTCTGGTACACTGTTCTTCCTCCTGATTTTTCATATTTGTATCGCAGTGCAGGCTTTTTCCCGCTAAAACAAAAAAGCTCTCAATCCTATGTAAAAGGACGAAGAGCTGTTCTTTCGTTATACCACCTGTTACACTGTACGGGCACTGCGCCGATACATGTTCCCTGTAACGTGGGAAAGCCGTCATTTCCTACTGAGCCTGTCTTCAGAAATGAAACTCCGGAGTGATCTTCTGCTGCACCTACTTGCACCGGGCTTCCACCGTCCCCGGCTCTCTGCTGCCTTTCTGCACAGCTTACTGTCTCCATCATAGTTTTTTCCTTGTCTTTTCCATTATAGTCTGTACAAATTCCATATGTCAAGCCTTTTTCCCCTCCTTTACAGGATTTTACCCGTCTGTTATACTGAAGAAAGCAAAATACCAGAAACAAATTCTTACATAAACAAAGGAGGTACTCCTATGACCGAAAAAATAAAAGTAATTATGGACTGCGATCCGGGTATTGACGATGCTCTTGCAATGGCTTATGTAGCTGCCAACCAGGACGTTTTAGAACTTCTTGCGATTACATCCGTAAGCGGAAACCAGTCCATCGAAAAAGTAACTCGAAATGCCCTCGACCTGGCAGAATTTTACGGACTTGATGTTCCTGTTGCAGAGGGCGCTCACGAGCCCCTTGTCCGCGAGCCTCAGTTTGCAGGAGAAGTGCACGGAAGCACAGGTCTTGGAAACTGCGTTCTTCCAAAAGCAGAAAGACAGCTGGAAAAAGAAAACGCCGTTCTTTTTCTTCACAAAGTTCTGTCCTCTCTTCCCGAAAATGAGCAGGCAGTCCTTGTGCCTACCGGTCCTCTTACAAACATTGCGCTCCTTCTGAAAACTTTTCCGGAGATTAAATCCAAAATCAGAGAAATTGTTTTCATGGGAGGCGCAGCAAAAGGCGGAAACGTAACACCGGCTGCAGAATTTAATATTTATGTAGACCCGGAAGCAGCACAGATTGTATGTAAAGCAGGCATTCCTCTTGTTATGTGCGGTCTTGACGTGACAACCCAGTGCTTCCTCACAAAAAATCAGATCGCAAAGCTCTGTCAGTCCAATAATGAGGTTGCAAAGGTCTGCGGAGATATGGCAGGCTTCTACATCAGCCAGCCTTATAATAAATATAAAGGAACTGTAAACGTACACGACGCCGTTCCTTTTATGTATCTTGTACACCCGGAATTTTTCAGCGGAGAAAAAGCAAAAATAAGCACAGACTGCTCCGAGGGCGTTTCCAGAGGAAGCACACTCTGCGATTTCCGCTGGTGGAATTATGAGGAAGAAGAGATGAACGCTCTCGTTCTCAATAAGGCTGACACAGAACAGTTCCAGCAGCATCTTATTTCCGCTATTTATGAGTTAGGAGAAGCCAGAAAATCATGAATTTTATTGTTTTTGACCTGGAATGGAACCAAAGCCCGGAGGGAAAAAAATATTCCAACCGCCGTCTTCCCTTTGAAATCATTGAGATAGGCGCAGTAAAACTGAATGAACGAAAAGAGACAGTTGACACCTTCCACCGCCTTATAAAGCCTCAGGTATACAGTTGGATCCACAACAGTATCCGGGAAGTCATCCACGTCAATTACAAAGATCTGGAAACAGGCACTCCCTTTCCCCAAGCTGTCCGGGAATTTATCGAGTGGTGCGGTGACGACTGGTATTTCTGTACCTGGGGAAACCAGGACGTAATGGAGCTTCAGCGGAACATGAAGTATTATGAACTTTTGTATCTTCTTTCCGGTCCAGTTGCCTACTACGACATACAGAAACTTTTCTCTGCCTGTTTTGAGGACGGAGAATCCCGCCGTTCTCTTGAATATGCAATCGACTTTCTCGGCATAAAAAAAGGTGAGGATTTTCACCGAGCCTTTGCAGATGCCTTTTATACAGCAAAAATATTAACTTTTATGGAAAACAAAAAAATTCTTCCTTTCTACTCTCTTGATGTTTACCAAAACCCCAAAAACCGAAAGGAAGAAATCCGCATTTCTTATCCAACATATGATAAATTCATTTCCCGGGAATTTTCTTCCCGTGAGCGCACCATAAAAGACAGGGAAGTTTCCAGTACAAAATGCCCTGTCTGCCATAAGCCTGCAAAACGAAAAATCCGCTGGTTTATGAACAATTCCAAAATTTACTACAGCGTTTCCAACTGCCAGGAACACGGATATATCATTGGAAAAATCCGTATCCGTAAAACAGAAGAAGGTCTATATTTTGCTATTAAAACATTAAAACCCGCCTCAATAGAAGAGGCGGAGGAAATCCGTGAAAAACGGGAAGCCCTCCGCCTAAAAAAACAGTTAAAGAGACGGTCTGAGAAGGAGCTCTGAAAGGAGCTCTTTTTCATATTGCACGCCTTTACCAACCAGGTGATCTTCATAATAATATTCATTTAAAATGGTTGGCATTCCAACAACGCTTTCCAAAGTCGTTCTCTTAAGTGTCATCATGTCGGCTGTAAATCCTTTCGGAACAGTTACATAAATCTGATGAGGATAATAAAATGCCATATCATTTCCGCAATTTTTCAGGAGATACTTTTCTCCCGGAAGATTCCTGAGAGTTACTGCACCGGTGTCTACCTGCATGCTTACCTTCTGGAAATTATTAAATCCGTAATCAAGAAGCTTCGCCGTATCTGCATACGCCCCGTTAATGGAATTCATCACAACTGCAACAAGGCGGATTTCTCCTCTTTTTGCGTATGTGACAAGAGTACTTCCCGCATCATCTGTGTACCCCGTCTTTCCTCCCATAACGCCCTCATATGCGTAATCTCTTCCCTCCATCATCTTGTGATGATTGAGAAAATACCGGGTTTCTCCAAACTTGTTCGTAGGCGGGATCTCGTATAAAATTCTTGTAACAAACTTGCGAAACAGTGGATTATGCCATGCTGCATCTGCGATTTTCGCCATATCTGCTGCTGTTGTAAAATGATTCTTATCCGGCAGACCATTTGGATTATTAAAGTGTGTCCCTGTACATCCAAGCTCTCTTGCCCTCTTATTCATCAGCTCTACAAACTTCTTTACAGAACCGCTTGTTTTTTCCGCCACAGCCAAGGAAACCTCATTTGCAGATTCCAGCATAACTGCCATAAGAGCCTGTTCTACTGTAAACTCTTCCCCTGTATCCGCATAAATACTGGAGCTGCCTGCTTCAATTCCATAGGCTGCCGCTTCCGACATCACAAGCTTATCCTCAAGTTTCAGATTTTCACACGCCAGAAGCGTTGTCATAATCTTTGTAATACTTGCCGGATACAGTTTTTTATCTGCATTTTTACTGTAAAGAACAGAACCTGTCTGCATATCCAGAAGAATCGCAGACTGTCCTTCTATTTTCGGCGCTTCCGGCCACCCCGTAAGAGAATCGGTATCTGCTTTTTCTTTATAATACTCTGTGTGGGGAACTGGTGTGGGCGTTGCTTCTGTTGCTGCCTGACTGTTTTCCTCCTCCGCATATATAAGACCCGGCTGTGAAATAAAAAGCCCTGCGCAGAGAACACTGCACAGCCACTTCCGCAGTCTTTGTTTTTTCATTTTTACCATAATTGTCCTCCTGATCTGTAAAACCCGCCGTCATAAACAGCCGCCGTGCTTCGCACTTCAGTATACCATTTTTTTTCCATGAAAACTAGGCTTAACCTTCACTTTTTCCACAGTCTCTTTTATAATAGTGATAACCTATCCACAATCATCAACAGAAAGGACTGCATATGCCAAGTATCACAAAAGAAGCTCTGGAAGCTTCCTTAAAAAAATTTCTTCTCAAAAAACCCCTTGATAAAATCACAATAAATGACCTGACAACAGACTGCGGTATCAGCCGCATGACTTTTTATTATCACTTCAAGGATATTTACGACCTGGTAGAATGGGCATGTCTGGAAGATGCAAAAAAAGCCCTACAGGGAAAAAAGACATACGCTACATGGCAGGAGGGAATTTCACAGATATTTGAAGTTGTTCTGGAAAACAAGCCTTTTATTTTAAATGCTTACCGCTCCATCAGCAGAGAACAGATTGAAAATTATCTGTTTTCTCTGACACGCTCTCTTATTATGGGAGTTGTAGAAGAACAGTCAAAAGGATTTTCTATTACAGAAGAACAAAAAACCTTCATAGCAGACTTTTATAAATACAGTTTCGTGGGGATCATGCTCGACTGGATCAAACAGGGAATGAAAGAAGATTATCACGAAATTGTCCATAACATTATCATCACCATTCACGGCAGCATCGGAAACTCCATAAAAAACTTTACAAACCCGGCTCTTTGATAAGTTTTTTATCATAACCCCTTCTTTGTAAATTGTAAAAAACCAAAACAGGACATACTATAGACATCAGATAAACAAATATACAGGCATTTTTGAAAGGTGGTTTTTTACATGGCAAAGAAAAAATTAAATCTCGGCGTTGTATCTGCTGTCGCAGCAGGCGCGGGAGCAACTGCATACCTGATGAAAAAATCAAAGGAAACAAAAGAGACAGAAGCAAAAAAATCAGCTGCAGCAAATAAAAATTACAGAAATACAGAGCGTGGAAAAAACGCAAAAAACAGCAGAGGCATCTACTACAGCAACGGAAATTATGAAGCTTTTGCCCGCCCGGAAAAACCGGAAGGCGTGGAAAATAAAAATGCTTACATTGTAGGAAGCGGTCTTGCTTCCCTGGCAGCTGCCTGCTTCCTTGTTCGTGACGGACAGATGCCCGGCTCTCAAATCCACATTCTGGAAGCAATGGACATTGCCGGCGGCGCCTGCGACGGTATCTATGATGCCACACGTGGATACATCATGCGCGGCGGAAGAGAAATGGAAAACCATTTTGAATGTCTCTGGGATTTATTCCACAGCATTCCTTCTCTTGAAAAACCGGGCGCATCTGTTCTCGATGAATTTTACTGGCTGAACAAACACGATCCCAACTACTCTCTTTGCAGAGCTACTGTGAACAGAGGAGAAGATGCACATACAGACGGCAAATTCAACTTAAGTCAGAAGGGCTGCATGGAAATCATGAAGCTTTTCCTCACAAAAGACGAAGATCTTTACGACAAAACAATCGAGGACGTTTTCGATGACGAAGTATTTAACTCCACCTTCTGGCTGTACTGGAGAACTATGTTCGCTTTCGAAAACTGGCACAGCGCTCTTGAGATGAAGCTTTACTTCCAGCGCTTTATTCATCATATTGCAGGCCTTCCTGATTTCAGCGCTCTGAAATTCACAAAATATAATCAGTATGAATCTCTGATTCTTCCAATGCAGAAATATCTGGAAGCGGCAGGTGTTGACTTCCGTTTCAACACAGAAGTCACAAATGTTGTCTTTGAATTCAAGGACGGCAAAAAAATCGCCTCTGCCATCGAATGTAAAGTAAATGGAAAAGAAGAAGGCATTCTTCTCACGGAAAACGACCTTGTATTTGTCACAAACGGAAGCTGTACAGAGGGTACCATTTACGGTGACCAGAACCATGCCCCAAACGGCGATGCAGAAGTGCGTACAAGCGGATGCTGGAATCTCTGGAAAAATATCGCAAAACAGGATCCCTCTTTTGGACATCCGGAAAAATTCTGCTCCGATATTTCAAAAACAAACTGGGAATCTGCCACTATTACAACTTTGGATGAAAAAATCATTCCATATATTACTAATATCTGCAAGCGCGACCCAAGAAGCGGCAATGTCGTAACAGGCGGTATCGTAAGCTGCCGCGATTCCAAATGGCTGTTAAGCTGGACCATCAACCGTCAGGGACAGTTTAAAGAACAGGATCCTGAAAAAGTCTGCGTATGGGTATACGGTCTTTTCACAGAAGTACCGGGCGATTATGTAAAGAAACCGATGAAAGACTGTACCGGAAAAGAAATCACAGAAGAATGGCTTTATCATATTGGTGTCCCTGTGGAACAAATTCCGAAGCTTGCAGAAAACAGCGCTGTCTGCGTTCCTACCATGATGCCGTATATTACTGCATTCTTTATGCCTCGTACAAAGGGAGACAGACCGGCTGTCATTCCTGACGGCTGCGTAAACTTTGCATTCCTGGGACAGTTTGCCGATACACCGAGAGATACTGTATTCACAACAGAATATTCTGTAAGAACTGCTATGGAAGCCGTTTACGGACTTTTAGGCGTTGACAGAGGCGTTCCTGAGGTCTGGGGAAGCGTTTACGATATACGTGAGCTTCTTGACAGCTCCGTAAAACTTATGGACGGAAAATCCCCTCTGGAAATCCAGCTTCCGGGACCGTTAAACGGACTGAAAAAACCGCTCCTTCGCATTATAAAAGGAACGGTCATTGAAAAAATCCTCCGGGACCACGATGTTTTAAAATACTACATGCTTTAATTCATAACTCCAGCGTATACATGGAAGACCATCGGATATGATGGTCTTCCATACTTTTTTCTATATTCTGTTCTTCTTCAGGAACTGTTTTCCATGCAAGCCCGCAGCCTGCGCTGATTTCTCCCGGTAAAGGAATCAATCTTCCGGGAATTTCATATTTTTCGCAGAAACTTTCCATTGCCATTGCCTCCACTGTTGTATCAAAGGTAATCACTAGCGCCGGTTTCTTCTGTCTCATACTTCGTCCCTCCCGTACTCTCTTAAAGTTGCTGCCGCAACATCTATTTCCTGCTCCGTATTGTAATGGGAAAAACTGAATCTGACTGCACCCTGGCGTACCGTTCCCAGTGCCTTATGAAGAAGCGGCGCACAGTGCGCTCCCGGGCGGACTGCAATTTCATAATCCTCCCACAGCCAGTCGCTAACCTCGCCGGAATCCAGCTTTCCAATATTCAAAGCCACAATTCCCACACGGCTTTCCGGATTCGGATTTCCATAAACAGTAACATCGGGAATCTCTCTGACCTGCTCTTCAAATCTTTTCCACAGACGCATTTCTTTTTCCCGTATGTTTTCCACAGTTTCCTCTTTAATATACTCAAGTGCTGCTTTCAACCCTGCAATTCCGTGTACATTTAATGTCCCCGCCTCTAATGCCGTGGGCATTTTTCGTGGATGCTCTTCCAAAAAGCTCTGAACACCGCTCCCTCCTACTTTAAGAGGCGAAAGTTCAAGTCCTTCACGGACATAAATTCCTCCGGTTCCCTGTGGTCCAAGAAGCCCTTTATGCCCTGTAAAACAAAGAACATCTATCCCCTGCTCTTCCACCTGAATCGGCAACACTCCTGCTGTCTGAGAGGCGTCCACAATAAGAAGAATCCCCCTCTTTTTTGCAAAAGAAGAAACTCTTTTTAAATCTGTAATATTTCCTGTTACATTAGAAGCATTTGTGATTACAATAGCCTTTGTATTTTCTTTACAGGATTTTTCCAGAAAGTCATAATCGATACGTCCTTCATTTTCTGGAAATCTTTTATCAAAAGGCACGATTGTAAGCTCCACACCTTCTTTCTCTTTTCTGTAAAGAGGACGAAGAACGGAATTGTGTTCACAGACTGTAGTAATCACATGATCTCCTTTATGAAACAACCCGTTAATGGCAATATTTAAGCTCTCTGTTGCATTACAGGTAAAGGCAATCTGTTCCGGATGAGAAGTTCCTAAAAGCTCTGCCAGAAGCTCTCTTGTTCTGTACACGATCCTGGAAGCCTGAAGCGTCGCACCATGAGCGCCTCTCCCGGCATTTCCCACGGAAGAAATTGCTTTTGCTACTGCCTCTGCCACTTCCGGCGGTTTTCTCCCCGTTGTCGCAGCATTATCTAAATAAATCATGGTTTTACAATCAGTCCTGCCTGTGTCATCTTTTCCGCTATCACATACATATTGGTCACTTCTCCAACCTGAAGCTTATCAGAAATCCCATAAAAGTTCAGGCATGTCCCACAAGTAAGAATTTCAACGCCCTGAGCTGCAAGAGATTTTAAATCTTCCAATGCCGGAGAACCCTCACAAGTAAGAGCCGCTCCCCCATTATAAAACAGCATGGTTTTCGGAAGAGTTTCCTGCTGATTTAAGGCGTAAATAAATCCCTTCATCAAAGTTTTTCCAAGCTCCTCGCTGCCCTCTCCCATCTTGTCGGAAGCGATCACAACCACTGTATTTTTTCTGCTGTCCGGCACACATGCCGCCACATCTGCCTCAAAAACAGGTGTTTCATGAGCCGGCTTCTCTGTTCCGTCACCCACCGTAAACGTAACCTTATATCTGTTCTCCTTCAGCTTTTCTGATTTCACAGCACAGCCTCTGTTATTTCCAAGCTTCGTTAAATTCTGCACTGCAATTTCATTATCTACAACTGTCTCCACTGTTCCGGAACCGTTTAACTCATTTAAAGCCTTCTGAGTTTTTACTACTGGAATAGGGCAGGCGTCACCCACTGCATTTACTTTGATCATGTCTATCCCTCCTGATAAAATATATAAATAAACTATACCAAAAAATCCCCGAACATTCAATGTCCGGGGATTTTCCTCTATAAAGCTTACTTTAACCCAAATTCTCTTTTTGCTGCTTCCTGCTGGAACTTATCTCTTTCCGGATAAGCGGTATTTACTGTACTCTCAGATTTTCCTTCATGCCACCACATAAAAGAGCCGCTGTTTTCTTCCGTACATGTTTCCCATTCTGCAAGACCTTCTCCATTTGGATTACCTGTTTTTACAAAATTGGCAATATAAGAAGACATCTCATCTGCAAGCGCGTGATCAGCGTCTGTCCACTGTCTCTGTCCTTCTACATCCCTCATAGAATTAAATGTATACCAGAGCTCAGAAGAATGGAAAGAACCATAAAAATCTTCATCTCTGTCCACATCCTTATGAGGGGGCAGATTCTGATTAAAATAATATACATAAATATCAGAATCACTGCTCTTACTTACTTCTTCTGCAGAAACTACATATTTTGCAAAAGAAGCGTCGCTTCTTGATCGCAAATATGTACGATATGCATCCTCTTCTGTTTCCGCACTATACGCTTCTTCGTATCCTTCTCCATATTTTTCTTTCATAGAAGAATCAAACTCTTCCGGCGTCATAGTCCCTGCCGGATCTCCTGTAAGAGAAGTCTGTTCATCTGAAGTTCCGCCCATCATAATATTAATATCATCCAGTGCGCCTTCTCTTGAAAGATCTACAGACTCTTCTGTAAAGACATAATCGTCAATTACAAATTTAGAGCTTGCCTTTGTGATCGCATCGTATAAAGTAAGTGTATCATCTTCTGCAGATTTTGTATCCATGTAGTACTGCGCGTCATGAGAACGGAGCTCTTCCACCAGTTCTTCCGATGTTGTCTCCTCAGGAAGTCCCATAGCCTTTTTCACTGTTACTTCTGCTTCTGTCTGAACGGTTTCCATATCTTCAAAAACAGGTGTGTCTTCCTGAGAAAGAAGTCCGGAAAAACCACTTTGAATAATTGCATTCTGGAATAACCCTTCTGCAAGAGGCGTACGAAGGAGCGCTGTTACATTCTTCGCACCTGCTGACTGACCGGAAATAGTTACCTTGCCCGGATCTCCTCCAAACTCTCCAATATTTTTCTGTACCCACTCTAATCCTTTGATCAAATCCAGTATCGCATAATTTCCTGAACTGCCATTTTCATTTTCTGCTGACAATCCCGGAAGCGTCAAGAATCCGTACATGCTGAGACGATACTGTATACTTACAACAACAATACCTTTTTCTGCTAATTTGGACGCATTAAATTCCATTTCAGACGCATGTCCGTGGTTATTTCCGCCTCCATGAACATATACAAGAACCGGCAGCTTCTCTTCTTTCGATTTTGCCGGCGTATATACATTTAAGTTTAAACCGTTTTCGCTTATTGGAGGATTATAGGAATCGTCAAAATAAAACTCATCCCCCCAGAATCCGCCTACCGGATTTAATTCTGCCGCACTTTTCTGCATTGCCTGATCCCCCCAGGTATCGCAGACTTTTACATCATCCCAGCTTTCCACATCCTGCGGAGCCTTCCAGCGGTTTTCTCCTGAAGTATCTGCTGCATACGGAATCCCCTTAAACACCTGTACTCCTTCGGTATCGGAAGGTACTCCCTGCACCTGTCCTCCTTCTATTGTAATCGCTTCTGCTGCCTCTGCAAAAACTGCTGTACTCCCTGTTGATGTTGCCGCCAGAAGAGCCGCTATCCCCAATGCCCAAATACGTTTTTTGTTACCCATAAAAATTCCTCCTTTTCCAGTAAATTCTATAAATTCAGCATAACAAAGAAAAGAGATATTAACTATGGCAAAATATCAAAACCAGTAGCAAATATCCCCTGCCTTTATAATAAAAAACCAAACTTCTCAAAAAATTTCCAAGAATTTAACTTAATCTTTCCGGAAATGAAAAATTAATATATAATCCGCCTGTTTCTATGCCTTTTGCAGAAAGCTCATACTGATCTCCAAACAGATATGCCATACGTATTCTTATATTATAAATTCCAATATGCTCTCCATCCGGATTATTTCTTGGCTCTTCATAAAAATATTCCTGAATTTTCTCAGGGGTCATACCGGTTCCATTATCCCACACTTCTGTTTCAATTCTCTTACCGCTCCGCCGTATATGGATATGTATTTTACCCGGTATAAGCTTTCCATTTTTATCCCGGTTCAGAAGAATCCCATGTTTAATAGAATTTTCCACAAGCGGCTGAAGCATATTTTTAGGATATAATAAATCCTCACATCCCTCTTCTACCGTGAAAAACATGGTAAGCTCATTGCTGCAAAGATAACGCTGAATCGTAATATAGTTTTCCATCTGCTGCTTTTCCTTTTTCAGCGTATCAAATGCCTGAAGCCCACTGCTCTTCAACCGATCCTTCAGCATTCCGATCAGCGCTCTGTTCAATATCATAATATCGTCCGTCTGATTCAGCTCCGCCAGATACGTAATTGTATACAGTGTGTTATAAATAAAATGCGGATCAATCTGAGACACCATCAGACTGTACTCTATCTGTTTCTTTGTTTCTTCCTGGTTTTTCAGCTTATCCATCATTTTATAAAATGTATCTGCCAGAATCCCCACTTCATCCTGACTCTGGATTTTAGGCAAAATCGGATGTTCATAATCCCGTATATTCTTCATCTGCCCTGCCAGAAGCTCCAGCTTATAAAAGCTGCGCCTTAAAATCAAAACAATTAAAAACAGAAGAAGCACTGCAAAAGAGATAAGAATAAACGAAAAACAGTGAATCCAGTTTTGATAAGGCTGTAAAAAATTCTTCTTTGACAAAGCTGCTGCAATTTTAAGCTGCTCTATCTTATAGGAACTGCGTATTCCGATTATAACACCTCTGTCTGCTTCCAGAATTTTTACGGTATTCTGATTTTCACTGAATAATTTTTTTCTGTCAGACAGAGGAATCTTCTCTATCACGCTCTGACTTTTATTTTTGAACAAAATTTCATCCTTATATCCAATCAGCGTATAGTCTCTGATTCCATCTTCTCTAAAATCTGAAAAAACCGCACGAAAATCCGAAAATGGTTCTATAAGAAAGAGTAAAACCTCATGACCCTCTAATTCTTTTTTTATAACAAGAGAAATAAATTCCTCTGTCTTTTCTGTTTTCTCAAAAACAGGCGAATAACATCTGATAAGCTCTCCCGGGTATTCCTCTTCTATTTCTTTCATTTTCTCTTTTAAATTTTTACACCATTCTGACTGAAAAAGAACCTCTTTATAATCTTCCATTCCCTCTCTACATGCAGACAGCTCCGGAGCCCAGTCTGCCATGAGAACCGCATTTCTTGTAGACTTTATGGAACCCGGCTCTTTCTTTCCAAGCTTTTCTTCTTTCAAAAGTTCCTGAAGCTTTCTGTTTTCTCCTTTTTCTGCCAGAACAACAACCTCTTCCTTAAAATCAGAGTCTCGGAAAAATCTTAATAAGTACTGACAATTCTGATGAAGAAGGTAACTTGTCCTGGTAGAAACCGATTCTGTCAACACAGACAGATCCTGCTTCATTCTCGGATTTAAAAAATGATACAGAAGCTCCGGCATAAGACAATTCACGGTTATGAGAAGAATAAGCGTCACACCGCAGATTGTAAAAAAACATTTTTTTATCAACGTTAAATGCCACAGTTTTTCTTTTAATTTCTTCCCCATCCCTATTTTCCTCTTTTCATTTTTTCATAATATTCCTGTGGGGACAATCCATATGTTTTCTTAAACACCTTTGCCCAGTAAGATGCCGAATTATATCCTGTCTTCGATGCTATCTCCCTCATTTTACTTTCTCCGTTCTCCAAAAGCTCCTTCGTTTTTTCCATCCTTACCTTTGTAAGAAATTTTCCTGCTGTTTCTTTCTGTTCCTTCTTAAAAAGATCATTCAGCCAGTTCACACTGACTCCTGCTTTTTTTGCCACATCCTCTACACTTAAAAAAGGATTTCCGTATTCTTTATAAATAAAATCTTCCGCAGCTTGAAGTACATAATAATCCGACACTGCTTTCGGACTTATATACTCCTCGGCCAATTTACACTTGCTTTTTATCCACCTTATAATTCTTTTTACTGTACACAAATATAGAATTTCTTCGTTATAAATTTCTTTAATTTTATCTCCCGGCACTATGTTCTCTATCGCCGTCAGAATACCTGTAACAAGTTCTTTAAAATATTCAAAATCATAACTGTACAGCACCGGGCGAAACAGCCCGTCTATCTTTTCTGCTATATCGGTTTCCTCTCCGGAAAATAAGTCCTCTCCTTTGATTTTTTGCATCTTCCGACACATCTCCGGTTTCTCATACATATCTGAAAACATAAAGACTTTCATTCCCTCAAAATAACGCTGTTCAAAAATATATTTACTCTTTTCATATTCCTGTCTGCATTGCCATAAAGATAAATTTTCCCCCAGAAAATAAACGGAAAATGACAGATTATATTCTTCATAAAGAAGTTTCTGAATAAATCTGCCTGTCTGTTCCGACGATGATTCCTGACTTAAGAGACAGATCCACTGAAAACAGGATACTCTGAAAAGAAGCATTCTACCGTCTGTTCTTTCTTTCAGTCGAGGAATCAGCTCCTTATAGTCTGCCTCCTTTTCATAAACTCCGGACTTTCCGGATAAAAACTCAGGAACATGGTCCTGTTCAAAAATGAGACAAGCATACTCATTTTCTTCGTATTCAGAAAAATAAATATCATCCAGCTCTTCTATTTCTGTCTGAAACAGCGTACGAATATGACTTGTTAATACCTTATTCTGCTTTTCTTTCTTTTTGTCCATATCCTCTTTTATTTCCCGCAGTTTTTTTTCAAGAAGTGCACAATCCAACTCCTGCTTTAAAATATATTCTCTTACGTTAAGATCAATTGCTGACCTTGCATAATCGAACTCATCATAGCTGGATAAAAATATAACAACTGTATCCTGCCTCTTTTCTTTTATTTTTCCGGCAAACTCTATTCCACTCAGTCCCGGCATCTGCACATCTGTAATAACCAGATCCGGAGAATATTTGCAAAACTCTTCCCATGCTTCAATCCCGTCAATAGCCGACGAAACCAGAGTGAAGCCAAAATCTTCCCATTTTATCATATTTACAAAATGAGCAAGAGCGAATTTATTATCTTCTGCAAGCATGACCTTGTACATATAATTTCTCCTTTATTTATTCTTCTGATTCGTCTATTGTTATCAGTATAAAACATATTTTTTACAAATCAAGCAAAAAAAGTCCACTGCCTTATATAAGACAATGGACTTTTTGTAAACTCTTCTTTTTTAGAAATCAACTTCTGTTCCATAGTACGCACATGTAAACAGTTTTTCCATTTCAGCCGGTGTAATGGCTCTTGGATTGGAACCTGTGCAGGCGTCACCTACAGCCAGCTCCGCAATCGCTGCGATTTTTTCTTTAAATTCATCTTCCTGAATACCAAATTCCTTTAAGGTTGCCGGAATGTTCAGTTTTGCGTTAAATTCGTCAATCTTTTCACAAAGGCTGTTAATTAACGCCTGCTCGGAAGTACCGTTTAATCCCATTCTTCTTGCGATTTCCGCATAACGGCTTGCCGCCTCCGGATTCTTTGCATTATAACGGATTACATATGGCAGATAAATGGCGTTTGCACAGCCATGAGGAATGTGACCTGTAGAAAATGCTGCTCCTGTTTTATGTGCCATAGAATGTACAATACCAAGAAGCGCGTTGGAGAAGGACATTCCTGCAAGGCACTGTGCGTAATGCATCTGCTCTCTTGCATTCTGATTTCCTGCATAAGAAGCCGGAAGATAATCAAGTACCATCTCGATTGCCTGCAGTGCAAGCGGATCTGTAAATGCACAGTGAAGAGTGGAAACATATGCCTCGATCGCATGAGTAAGGGCGTCCATTCCTGTATATGCCACCTGTTTTGCAGGAAGAGCCTCTACAAGCTCAGGATCCACAATCGCCACGTCCGGTGTGATATTAAAGTCTGCCAGAGGATATTTAATTCCCTTTGCATAATCTGTAATAACAGAGAAAGCTGTTACCTCAGTTGCAGTACCGGAAGTAGTCGGGATTGCTGCAAATCTTGCTTTCTGTCTCAGTTCCGGGAAACCAAACGGTACGATCAGATCTTCAAATTTTGTTTCCGGGTATTCATAGAATGCCCACATTGCTTTCGCAGCATCAATCGGAGAACCGCCGCCCATAGACACGATCCAGTCCGGCTGGAACTCCTGCATCACTTTGGCGCCTCTCATAACAGTTTCAACAGAAGGATCCGGCTCCACGCCTTCGATCAGCTCTACTTTCATACCGCCCTCTTTCAGATAATTCACTGCTTTATCCAGGAATCCCTGACGTTTCATAGAACCGCCGCCAACTACAAGAACCGCTTTTTTTCCCTTTAAGTTCTTTAATTCCTCCAGACAGCCTTTTCCATGATAAATATCTCTTGGTAATGTAAATCTTGCCATGCCCCGTCTCTCCTTTTCTATCTATCTCTCTTTAAATTCATGTTAATCATTTAACAAACTCATTATATCATTGTTAATATTTTAACGCAATGTTTTTCTTATAAATTCTTGTACTTATTATCATACAATTCTGATGCAAAAAAGGACCTCCGAAAGTCCGCGTAAATTTCTGACTTTCAGAGGTCGATTTGAACTATTTTGCCAGTTCCCTGGGCATATAGCTTACTTCAATCGCCTGTACCACACCTGTATCTTTTCTCACAAGAATCTGTACAGAATCAAGAGAGCTTTCCGGTCCTTCTACTGTATAATACTCAAACATATCGGACTCTTCAAATTCATATGTCACGCCTTCAAGAGCCTTCTCAAGATCTGCCTTCGTCATGCCGCGGGTAATTCCCTTCTGAACCGTGATCGGCATATCTGTTGAATTATCGTCTCCCTTTACTGTCGTCACAAAACAGTTGCGAATCGTCGTTGCATTGTCTCCGTAATTCCGTGCCATAACTCTTAATTCCTGATTATTCTTCATAAGAGAAACCCAGCCGGCATCTTTTCCTTTTACAGTCATATCGGACTGATCTTCCTTTACTGTCCAGCCATTTTTCTCAAACTCAGAAACAGGTGCCGGCATCTGATACAGCGCGCCGTCATACTCTACAATAAATTTTGTAAGATCGTCTCCCAGCTCTGTAGGTGCCTGGTAACTTTTTACTTCCTCTGTCACTTCATCACTGACTGCAGCTTCCGCCTGTGCCTGATCCGCTTCGCCTGCCGTTTCGATCATATTTCTCATATCAATTTTACTTACTACTTTTGTCTCTTTATCCACCTGAATTTCCACGTCCTGATACGTTTCATACTCATAAGTAAGCGCTGTGTACATTTCTCCGTCGTACTCTCTGCTTGGCTCTCCGTATGCAGCTTTCACATCTTCAAGAGTCGATACTCCAAATTCAATTCCTTTTGGAAGCTTCACACTGAAAGCGCCGTCTTTCATCATATAAGAATCTACAGAAAAGCCTCCGATCTGACATTCAGAAAATGCCACGGTATTCATGCCCAGGTTAAACATCGTAGCATAAAGTCTGGAAGCATCTTTTTTGAATGTTTCCGCTGCCGTATACTGTCCTGGCTCCATTGTCTGGGCAGCGTCTCCGTCATAAGTCCAGCCCTTTGCCGTAAAATCCGCAAAAGACATTGGAAACTGGTACACCTCTCCGTCAATCTCTGCCTGAAAACTGTAAATATCATCTGAAAGCGCCTGCGCGTCTGTCTGAGCACCATCTCCTTCAGTTGCTGTTTCCGCCTGTGCTTCGTTTGTTGTCTCGGCTGCCGCTTCTTCTGCCATAACCCCTGCTGCCGGCATCACACAGAGTAACCCTGTCATAAATCCCACCAATAATTTTTTCATGCGTTGTCCTCCATAAGTTTTATTTTTATTAATGATAGATGGATTATATCACAGGCTCTGAAATATTACTATATTTTCCTTTACTATTCCCAAAATTTTATAAATACTATACAAACAAAGGACAGCATCTCATTCCCGTATGCTGTCCCCTATCTTTTATATCACGTATTTGTATTTATCTCCAGCCATCGAAAAACTGCATTCCAGACTCAGATAAAGTTCCGTTTTCCCAATCTTCCAGTATATTTCCCTTTCCTGACGGCTGTTCTTCTTCTGCACTTTCTTCAGTACTCTCATCTTTGCTTTCTTTTTTATCTTTATCTTTATTTTCGTTTTCTCCCAATGTGACGGTCACTGTTTTTTCTTTATAGGCGTCGCCATCCGGAACCTGAAGAACTATTTCTACCTCTTCTCCCGGCTCATAATACTGAAGATAGTTCACAAGTTGTTCTATACTTACCACAGATTTTCCGGCAAACTCCGTAATAATAGAATTTACTTTGACTCCGGCTTCTTCTGCAGGTCCGCCTTCTGTAACTTCTCCTACAAAGACGCCCTGAGGAATACCATAAACCTGACCTTCCTCACTTACTGTTCTTCCGGAAATTCCAAGAACACCGTTTTCACCCTCTTCCAGCTTCTCTCTCGGCTCCTCATTCATAAGATTTTCCAGAATATCAGAAACATCGGAAACTGCAATGGCATATCCCATACCTTCAACCTCTGTGGAAGCAAGCTTCGCAGAGTTGATTCCTACTACTTCACCATTCATATTTAAGAGCGCACCGCCGCTGTTTCCCGGATTAATTGCCGCATCTGTCTGAATCAGGTTGACGCCGTTTCCGTTGTCGTCTTCATCAGAGGAGAAAGAACCTGATGCGGAATCCATTTTTCTGTTTTTCGCACTTACAATACCGGTCGTGACAGACTGTCCGTAGCCAAGTGCATTTCCGATGGCAATTACCTGCTCTCCTACAACAAGATCATCGGAGCTTCCAATAGTCGCAATGGAAATCTGGTCCATCGTATCATCAGAAATATCTTCCAGAGGAATACTTACAACCGCAAGGTCTTTATTTTCCTCATATCCCTTTACCGTTCCCTCATATGCGCTGTTATCGATAAAGCTTACAGAAAGAGTGTCTGCGCCTTCCACAACATGGTAATTTGTAGCAATTAAAAGTTCCTCGTCATTTTTTCCGATAATAATTCCGGAACCGCTTCCTTCCACCTCTTCTTCCTGTGAAGGTGCATATCCGCCGTACATTCCGAACATTCCGTAGTAGTTCTGAACCTCCTGAATGGATTTCGTTGTAATAGAAACAACGGACGGCATTGCCTCTGCTGCAATATCAGAAACATCAAGACTTCCCTTTGCCTCTGTTTCCTTCTTGTCTTTTGTGTCCTTTTTATCCTTTTTATCTTTATCCTTTGACTTCGTTTCACTCTTTGTCATGGTCAGAGTCGTTTTATCTGATGAAGCGGAAACATTCTGCACTCCCTCTGTAAAATAAGAAATTCCGTTATATCCGCCTAACAAAAGACCTCCTGTAAGAGCTGCGCAAAGCGTAACCTTCGCACCCTTTTTTGCCATTTTTTTGATTGTATTTTTATTAATGTTACTCATTTATATTCCCTCCTTGACTTCTTTCAAGAATCTCTGTTTCTTTCCTTTTATGGCTCTTAGTATAAAAATAATTTGTGTTTACTTTGTGGGAAAAATGTGTATTATTTGTTAAAACATGATATGATATAAAAAAAAGTTGAGGTGTACGCTTATGAATTCACTTAAATCACTGAAACCTGCTTCTGTTTTTCATTACTTTGAAGAAATCTGCTCCATTCCCCATACTTCTCATCACGAAAAACAGTTAAGCGATTACTGCGTCCGTTTCGCAAAAGAACACGGTCTGCACTGCACCCAGGACGCTATGGGAAACCTTATTATCTTCGCGCCTGCATCCCCCGGATACGAGCAAAAAGAAGCCGTTATTCTTCAGGGGCATCTTGACATGGTAGGCGTTAAGACAGATGACTGCGATCTAAACCTTGAAACAGACGGACTCCGCCTTATGACAGACGGAGAATATCTCACAGCAGAAGGAACAACTCTCGGCGGAGACGACGGGATTGCAGTCGCATACGCGCTTGCGCTCCTCGATGACAAAGACATTCCTCACCCGCCTCTCGAAGTAATTCTTACTGTATGTGAAGAAGTCGGGCTTCTGGGCGCATCTGCCATGAACTTATCTGAATGCAAAGGCAGAAGACTCATTAATATCGATTCGGAAGAAGAAGGTATCCTCACAGTAGGCTGTGCCGGAGGACGCCGTGCCGCCTGCCAGATTCCTGTAGAAAGAAATACGCAGACAGGCATTCTCTGTCATATCCGTTTTTCCGGACTTCTGGGAGGACATTCCGGACTGGAAATTCATAAAAAGCGCGGAAATGGAATTGAACTTCTTGGACGTTTCCTTCTTTTCCTGAAAAAAGAAACAGACTATGCCCTTATTTCCATGTCAGGAGGAATAAAAGAAAATGCGATCCCAAAAGACTCCCGGGCATCTGTCCTGATTCCTGAGAAAAATCTCTCCTGCGCAAAAAAAGCCGCGGAAACTTTCCTTTCTTATATAAAGTCAGAATATGGCGCGGCAGATCCTGATATTCGTCTGGAACTTACAGAATCAACAATAACAACGGAAGCTGCACTCACAGAAAAATCTCTTCATTCCGTACTTACAGCCCTCACGTTTATTCCCTGCGGAGTGCAGGCTATGAGCGCAGACATTCCGGATACTGTAGAAACTTCCCTGAACCTGGGTATCATGGAGCTTGCAGAAGAAGAACTGACGCTGCGTCTTTCCATAAGAAGTTCTGTTTCCTCCGCGAAAGAAGCTCTTGCAGACAAAATCGATCTGCTTATAAAAACTCTCGGAGGTCATACAGAATTTCAGGGAGACTACCCTGCATGGCCATATGCAAAGGAATCTCCCCTTCGAGACTGCTGTGTTAAAATTTTCGAAGACCAATACGGAAAAGCCCCGCTCCTTCAGACCATTCATGCAGGACTTGAATGCGGAATCCTCTCCAGCAAAATCCCTGGACTGGACTGTATCTCCTTTGGTCCAAATCAGCTTGATGTTCATACTCCGGACGAAAAACTTCATATTCCCTCTGTAGAAAGAGTATGGGAATATTTAAAAGCGGTTCTTAAAGCGCTTTAAAACAGAATTTTATATTTAAATATATCGAATTTTCCCAGGTTCAATACCACGGATCCCAAGGCCCGGTTCATCTGAAACGGTGATTGTCTTTTCATCAAAGACAGCGCCGCCAAGAATCGGGTCTTCTTTACAGAGAACCGGTCCGTCAAGATCGATTTTTGTAATGATCTTCTTTGCACATGCAAGGTGAACCGCTGCATTTACACTGATCTTTGCCTCAAGCATACAGCCGATCATACATTCCACACCGTAAATCTCCGCTGCGGAAACAATTTTCAGCGCATTATAAAGACCGCCGCACTTCATCAGCTTAATATTTACAAGATCTGCTGCCCCCATTTGCATAATCTTCACTGCATCTTCCGGTGAAAAAACACTTTCATCTGCAAGAACCGGCACATAAGAACGCTCCGTTACGTACTTCATTCCCTCAAAATCATAAGCTTTTACCGGCTGCTCCACAAACTCAATATCAAGCCCTTTTTCCTGCATACCATTTAATATGCGAACAGCCTCTTTGGGACTCCAGCCCTGATTTGCATCAATCCGGATCTTTGTTTCCGCCGGAACAGCCTGACGGATTGCTGACAATCTTGCAATATCCTTCTCCGGCTCTTTTCCCACTTTTACCTTAAGGCAGTCATATCCTCTCCTGATCGCATCTTCTGCATCTCCAGCCATTTCATCCGGCTCATTTACGCTGATCGTAATATCTGTAACGATAGATTTTCTTGCTCCTCCCATCAATTTATAAACGGGGATCTTATAAAGCTGTCCGTACAGATCCCAGAGCGCCATATCTACTGCCGCTTTTGCACTTGTATTTTTCAAAATGCAGGAATTTACAACCTTCATTAAATCCTCAAACTCATCAACTTCTCTTCCTGTAAGAGAAGGCGCAATATGGTCTTTTATGGCTCCGATAATAGCGCCTGTGGTATCGCCTGTAATAACTCCTGTAGGCGGCGCCTCCCCGTATCCCACCTCGCCTGAATCCGTATGAATTTCAACAACAACATCTTCTACGCTGTTCACGGAACGAAGCGCTGTTTTAAAAGGAACACGAAGCGGTACGGAAATCAGCCCCATGCGAATATCAGTAATTTTCATATTTTTTTACCTGCCTTTTCTTGAATTTTGTAAAAAGTATTTGCCAGCATCAAGGACTCATGGTATTATTGTATATAAACCAGAATGATTTGTAAAGAAAATTGTGCTAAATAACAAAGAAAGGGAAGAGTAACATGATTACAAACGGATTTACCTACATAGCAGTTTTAATTTTTATTGCTGCTCTCCTCGTGTGGCTGCAAAAGTACACAAAATCAAAGTTTTTTGATTATGCGCCGCCAATTGTTTTACTGTATCTTATCACTATGATCTTCTGCACCTTAAAAGTATGGGACATGGAGGCTACAAAACCCGCCTACTCCGCTTTAAAGAACAATATCTTGTTTGCCATGATTTTCCTTATGCTCCTTCGCTGCGACATTCGAAAAATCGTGAAGCTTGGTCCGAAAATGCTTGGCGGCTTCTTCTGTGCTTCCATTACGATTTCTCTCGGCTTTATTATCACTTATGCAATTCTCCACGGACCTCTTGGAGAAGGAGCATGGAAGGCACTCGGCGCTCTCTGTGGAAGCTGGATGGGAGGATCCGGAAATATGATCGCCGTCCAGGCAGCTCTTGATATTGGAGAAGCGGACATGGCATATGCCCTTGTGGTAGATTCTATCGACTATTCCATCTGGGTCATGTTCCTTCTGTGGGCAATTAACCTGGCGCCAAAATTCAACAAATGGGTAAAAGCAAACACAAAAACACTTGACGAAGTTTCAAAACGTCTGGAAGACGATGCGAAAGCAAATGATGGTTCTATTACATTTGTAAACATTATTTTCCTTCTCGGTCTTTCTCTCGTTGTTTCTGCTCTTGGACAGAATATAGGAACAACTCTTAACGGAGCGCTCCCATTCCTGGATACTTCCACATGGACAGTTCTTTTCATCACTCTTGCAGGACTTGTCGGCGCTTTGACACCTGTCGGAAAAATGGCAGGAACAACAGAGCTTTCCAATGTTATGCTTTATTCTGTAGTTGCTCTTCTTGCCTCACGTGCAAGCTTCCTTGAGCTTACAGACGCTCCTGTATGGATCATTGCAGGATTTATGATTCTTGGTATCCACGGCATCCTTATGGTTCTCTGTGCCAAGATCTTCAAACTGGATATGTTTACCTGCGGCGTTGCCTCTCTTGCAAATATAGGCGGTTCCGCTTCTGCCCCAATTCTTGCCGGCGCATACAGCGGTGCCCTCGTTCCTGTTGGTGTACTCATGGCATTAATGGGCTATGTTATCGGAACAGGCGGCGGATTAATCGTAGCAAATATCATGTCCATGTTCGGATAGAAACTCTATAAAGCGGCTCACGCCGCCAGGCGCACCACAAAAACGTACAGACTCTTCTGTGTCAGTCACATAAGAGTCTGTACGTTTTTTATCATCTTATTTTACTCTGTTTCCCGTATCCTCTCTACAACGCTCTCCTTCTTTCCAAAACAGAACGCCACCTTCGGCACAACTGCCCCAAGTATGAGAAGCACCGGGAATATAAGAAGCATCGGCGTAATGATAAAATGATACTTCATAAACCACATTCCGCCTGCAAGAGCCCGTATCACAGTAACAGAAAACAGACAGCCCAGTACGAGGGAGCATAGGATCGTTCCCGCTGCGTAGTACACGCCTTCCAGCATAAGCATTCTGGAAAGCTGTTTCTTCGTCATTCCAATGGCTTCCATCATGGCAAATTCCCGTTTTCTTGTCACAATGCCGGTAAGAATAGAATTGATAAAGTTCAGGACTCCGATAATCCCTACCACAAATGTAAGAATACCGCCAACTATAATAACCATTCCAAGCATCTGGTCAAATTCGTCCTCGTACCCCATCTTGGATTCATACGCCATGACAGGCTCCTGCGTCTCTGTATAGTTCTTTAAAAACTCATTTACAGCTTCTTCCTTTTCATCTGCAGCATTAAAGCCATACGTCATCAGGTATTTATCAGAAAACATTTCCTTAAACACATCTGAGGAAGCATAATAAGAAAATGTATGCCCCACGCGGCTGCTCAATCCATAATAATTTTCTTTGATAATGGAAAGGATTTCAAATTCTCTTTTCTGTCCTTCTCCGTACTCAATCACAATCTTATCGCCCGGCTTCTGGAAACAGCTCTCTTCTTCCACTTTTCCATTGTCGTCTGTATCAACAGAGAGCAGCACATACTTCCCGGATTTCAGTTTTTCCCGGATCACCTCAGGGTCTTTTTCTCCCTTCCAGACGTCAACCTTATCGTAAAAGAAATCGTCAAGACCATAAAAAATAGTATCATATGTTGTCTCATTTCTGGAAAAAGACTGGAAAATTTTTCCGAAATAATTTCCCGGCTCCCCATCTTCATTTCTCGGAACAGAATCCGGAATCTCCACACAGTCTTTTGACACGCCTGCTTCAAGTGTTCCATAAATACGTCCGCCTTCTTCATACCCCTCAAGATTCTCACATGCCGTTATAAAGCTCTCTGTCAGGCTCTCTTCTTCTATCGTTGACTCTGTCCCCCTGTATTCGCAATTCATATACTGGGCATTTGCAATCTGAAAATCATAAGAAACAAATTTTTTCAGATAAGTATCCAGGTCAAAGGACTGGGTAAGGGTAAATACGCTGTTTAAAAGTACAACCGAAAGAGAAAGGGAAACAACTACAAGAATATATTTCTTTCTGTTTCTTCCTACATTGGAAAACGCCATCTTCCAGATTTTTCCTCCGTCTGAGGACTTTTTCTGTTTCTTCTTATCTCCGCCTCCCTCTGTATATCTCACTGCCTCTACAGCAGAAACCTTTGCCGCAGTACGCGCCGGTTTTCCTGTGGAGATCCATATGGTGATCGCGGAAAATACGGCTGCCCCAACAAAAATGAGAGGGTGAAAAACTGCCGTATCCACGCTGCTTACATCAGACTCGCTGATCACAAAAATAAGAGGAA
>URHH01000011.1 GCA_900547615.1 uncultured Blautia sp.
TGTAACCTGGCCCATATGCCACGCAGCCCCCCCCAGCCTCCGGTTGCCACAAGATAAACAGGAAATGCAGCCAGAACAGAAGCACAGATAAAATACCAGCTAACGCTTTCTCCTGCATAAGCACAAAACGCCAGCAGGGAAAGAGGGCAAAGGATAAGGGAAACGCCAAGAGCCACAGCGCTTGTAGGAAGCTTTTTTAAGACAGGAAGTTCTTTTACTGTCTGCACGATTACTGCCACAAAAAATGCCAGTACGCCCATTGCTGCAAGACTTCCCGTTATGTATGAAATCGTAGTATCTGCTCCCATCTCTTATCCCTCCTTTGGCTCTTCTGGCATTTCCAGAAGAGTATGATATAATTTCGTGGCAACGTCGTTGCCGCCTAAGTTATGATATGATTCATATACATGCTTCAGTGATTCTTTTGCGTAAATCGGACAATTTCCTCTGTCCTGATACTTGTTATAATTCGCTACAATGTTTTCCCGCAGAAGGGACTGAACACCCTCTGCGATTGCACGGTACTCTTTCTGCTGCGCTCTGAGCTTTTGAATGATGTACCCAAGAACAGCTCCAACAAGCCCGAAGAGCCAGACGGTCCAGTTCGCCTGTATATATGTAATAATTTCCGTCATGGGGACACCTCCTTTCCGCAAATTTTTCTTTTGGACTCTTTCCTTTAATATGTTAGAAAATCGCGACTATATTAACTTTTTTTGCAAAATTAAAACGGCGGGAGTCCCCGCCGTTTTACATAATCATACCAATATCTCTATTTCTTCTTATACAACTGTCCGTTTATTACCTCATAAACTGCACCGTTATATTTTATTGTGCCCTTATAATCTGTTGCAAGTTCTCCCTTGATAACATAGAACAGTTTTCCATCATAGCCTGCCACGCCGGTGTGCTGAGTCTGAATCTGTCCATTAGAGGCAAAGTACCATTTTCCATCTTTCGGGTCCTGCCACAAGCCATTTGCTTCTTTTGCAATCCTTCCGACCGCAACAATAAACTTACCTCCGTCATGCTCTACGATTCCATTTATATTGGTATCTAAGTAACCATTTTCCAGATAGAACCATTCATTGTCATATAAAGCAAGTCCTTTGTATTCACTCTGGATCTGTCCATTGGAGAAGAAGTAGAATTTGTCATCTGTGGTTGTCTCTTCGTCTGTGCCGCTTACAAGATACAGACCGTTCATATCTGTTACAACTTTGCCACCGTTAACATAGAACTTCGCGCCGTCATATTCTGCGAGCCCTTCGAAGTATTTATCTACCTGACCATCTTTAAAGAAACGGAAGGTATTACAGTATAATGGCTTTTCCGCCCCTCCACTACCATAGCCTTCCTCCACAAAATGCAGCCCATTTATATCCTCTGCAACGGTGCCATCTTTGATATAGAAAGAGTCAATCCAATAACCTATAACCCCTTCAAATTCAGTATTTAATTTGTTATCTTCATAGTAGTAAAGCTTTCCATCTTCTCCCTTACGCAGTTCTCTATACGGTCCTTTCTCGATGCATATATGCATACTTGGAACCCCACCTGGAATTTTTATTTCCTCTGCGCTGCCGTCCTCATTTCGATGCATATAGCGGGCGCTTAGCCACAGCTCTCCCTCATCTGCCTCTTCCTTCGCTGTCACATATAAACGCCTGCCATTTTCTTTATCCTGTTCAATAAAAACCGCATTCTCATCTCCGGATAAAGTCCACTCAACATAAAAATCTGTAAAAGGTTCTACAATTCTATCACCATCTTCACTTATAAAAATTCGTTTCGCTTTCGCTTCTACTTCTATGGTTTCTCCCGGTTTCACAGTCGGATGAAGCTCACCTGTATAACTTGAACTAAATAATAATCCGGTATACTCATAATTATTCGCATCAAGCCGCAAATTATCCTGTGGTAATCCTTCCTCGAGTTTCTCTTGCGCTGAACCGGCTGAGAGAAGATTATCTTCCGGAGGTACAGCGTTGCCTGTCTGCTCTGTGCTTTCCTGCTCACCGGAAGTAAGCTCTGATTCGGTTGAGGCTTCTGTCACAGTTGTTTCCTGTTCTGCTCCAGATTCCAGTTCTTCTGCAAATACAACTGCCGGGCTGCTGCCCATTACCATTGCCGCTGCCAAAAAGAAAGCGGCTGTCTGTTTTCCATGTCTCATTTACGTTTCCTCCTTCTTGCTTTGTTGTGATTGAGGATTTTTACAATGCCTCAACCTGAATTTATATATTTTTTATATGTTACACAAATTGATTTCTTTGTTTTATAGCTCAATTATACAATGTTCCAGAGGGATTTTCCATCTGTTTTTATATTCTTCTCAAAACCTTTTTCTGAACATCTATGGACTACGAAAAGGGTATCGCCCCATCGTCTAATCAGACAATAGAACAATACCCTTTATATGATTTTTTACTTTTTTATTTCCTCTATACAGTAGTTGTAAATTCGTAAAGACGTATAATCTTTATAATGAATTCCATCATACTGGGTTCCATCATAGTAGATTCCATCATCTGGCTTACCAGATACTATCATAGAAAACCAGCCATTTCCCAATAACAGCTCATTATAAGCATCGATATATGTAAAATATTTGTTACTTCCAGAACATAATCCGTCATAAATCTTTTTATTAAAGTTCACAACATTTTGTTCTGTAACTTTATTATTCGGTGAAACCGTATCTTTGAGCGCCTGACTGCATAATGGATTTACTGACATGTAATAAAACTTAATTTTATCTCCGTAAAGCTTTTTCAATGGTTTATATACGCTGTCCCGCATATATTCCACATAATAATCCGCATTGTCATAAATCTCATATCCGCCTACACCGGCTGCATCATTTACTCCAAGGTTCATAATCACTGCGTGGTTTTTTCCTTTATTGACAGCTAAGGCTTCTTTTAATTCTGTAAGCCCTGTCCAGTGAAGCCAGCCAAGCCCCTGTCCACTCTTAGCAATTACATTTACCTTATCTGGAACTAATAATGGTTTATCTGGAAAAGTCCAGTCCTGACGATTTTGTAATGAATTTTTCATATGCTCTGTTCTGGAGTCTCCAACAAAATATACCGCAGTGTTTTCAGGTGGAGCAAACATATTTGTTAATTTTTCTTCAGAGTCTTTTTCATTTTTTAAAGTATATACCGCCATATAGTATTTTCCTGCCTCCGGAATCTTATCCCCTGCAACATATTCCGGTTTTTCATATGCATCTTCAGTTGAATCCGCCTTGGACCAGCCAACGCACACTCCGCCTGCCACTTCCAGATTGACAGAAGGGAAGGTCGCTTTTCCTGCAGCAATATCCGGTTCTATTCCGAACAGTCTCTCGCCGCCTCTGTAGTACAGCATTGCCGCTTTTTCTGTTGTACCGGATAATAAAGAGCTGTTTCCGTAAATATAGGAAGTGTTTCCATTCTTCCTTACATTGTCCACAGTTACCAGCGCTTTATTTCCAAAGCTCCAATACTTCCCATTTGCCTTACAGGTGCTTAAACGGTTGTTTGATTTATCAAAGGAACAGATGATATAAAAATCAAGTACCAGATCTTTTGTGGCGTATAATGATTCTGCTTCTTTTTTTGCTGTAATCGTCAGTCTTGTGCCGATATTTGTTTTTGGCTTGTCCACCTTAAAGTAGTTGACATAGTCTACCACTTTGTCGCTTGGCTGGATACTGATTCCGTCCACTTTAAGGAGCGGGTCCAGATAATCGTCAAGTTTAAAGCTTTTTGTCCCTTTCGGCACGTTCTGGCGAACGCAGAACCAGATTGGCGCGTCCAGGGTATCAAACTTGAGCGGACGTTTGTCTTCACTTGCACTAATAGAAGGAGAATCATGGTCGTCCATCTCTGCAAATTTCTGCGGAGAATATCCCACTCTCATTTCTGGAGTGCTGATGCTTGCTGCAGCAGCAGACTCCACACCTAATTCCTGCATTACTTCTTTTCTTCTTAAATTTTCCATAATCTTTTACCTGGCTGCTTATATTTTGTGACTGCAGCCTTTTCCTTTCTTAATTTTTTGTTGTTTGTTTTCCGCTAATAAAATTTTTGCGGTCTGCCGCGATTATGTACAACACGATGCATATCGGTTCCCTCCTTTCTATTCAGGAAGTTATCTCCTTAATTACTTCTATATGTTAGAAAATCGCGGCTGTGTTAAACTTTTTTTTAATTTTTTAATTTTTTTCTTCAGGAGCTCCTTGCACGATTATAATAGCAAACATTTATTCTATTTAGAATATCGTCGACTTTAAATTTCAAATTTATTTTTTATTTTTTCAAAAAAAAATACGGTTTTTCAAGATTTCCATCTTAAAAAACCGTATATATTTTTCTGTTTTTTGTTTTCCAAACTCTTTATGAACTTTTCAAACTGCTATCTGCTGTTAAAAAAACATTTCATTCATATAAAATTCATTAAATTCTTTATCAGCCGACAGATTCACCTCTTCCGAAATGCTTACCAGCTTTTCTATGGTTTCGTCCCCATTTTTGTCTTTCAAGTATTTGCAGGCTCCTGAAAGGGAGCTGTTTCCCACTGCAACAATTCGATCTGCCCATTCCTCCGGAAGCATACCGATGGCGATCGCCTTTTCTGTATCAAGTTTATAGCCGAAACCTCCCGCAAGATATACTTTTGAAACCTCTTCTTTTTTTATTCCATAGCGGAGAAGAAGCGTTTCCACGCCTGCGCGAACTGCCGATTTTGCAAGCTGGATATCTCTTACGTCTTTCTGAGTAAATACAATTTCTTTTCCATCGGGAGTTTTTGCCAGCGGAAATCCATCGTCAAAGTAATCTTCATCAAGCGCCCCTGTCTCGTCCACGATTTCCTCACGAACAAGCTCTGCTGCAGTCTCTAGTACGCCTGTTCCGCAGATTCCCTGCGGCGCTTCGTCCCGAATTGTTTTTACCTCTGCCTCTGTGCCCTCAAGCTTTACAGAGCAGATTGCGCCGGGCACACTTCCCATGCCCCAGGTAATGTTTCCGCCCTCAAACGCGGGACCTGCTGCTGTAGAAGTCACAAGGATTTTCTCTTTATTTCCGATTCCCATTTCCCCGTTCGTTCCAAGGTCAATGAACATACATACGTCTTCTTTTTCTGTAAAATCATAAGCGTACATTCCCGATACAATGTCCCCGCCTACATACGTGGAAATCCCCGGAAGAAGAATCACTTCTTTTTTGCCGAATTTATCTGTGCCAAGAATCCCTTCCGTTCCTTTAATAAAATCAATATTTACAGGGGTAAACGGGAACACGCCAAGGGTATTGCAGTCATATCCCATTAAAAGATGTCCCATTGTTGTATTTCCGCCTATCACGATTTTCCCCACGTCCTCGCCGGAAACTCCCGCCTCTTTTAAAAGCTTTTCCAGACAATCCTGTAAGTCCTTCTGTATGGATTTCTGAAGCTCCTCTTTTTTTCCGTCAACAGAAGCCTGTATTCTGGAAATCACATCTGCGCCGTAGGCTCTCTGGCTGTTTACGGAAGTGACGGTGTGAAAAACTTTGCCGCTGTCTCCGCCGGTTAAAGACATGGCAATAGTCGTTGTTCCTATATCCACGGCAACATTATAAAACGATTCTTCTGTACCGCTTTCTTTTGTATTTTCCGTTTCACCCACTGCCTCAAACAGGGATTCGTCACTCTGGGAAACGGAGACTTCCAGTTCCTCTGTCGGATAGAGGCAGCAGGAAAGACGCCAGCCTGCGTCCAGCTCTTCCTCTGAATATATCTTTTTATCCTCATCAGAAATCCAGGTTTCTCCTTTTAAAACCTGAACGCCGCATTTCCCGCATCTGCCTTTGCCCCCGCACGGTGCGCTGATATAAATTCCCTGACGGATAAAAGCGTCAAGAAGACTTTCCTTATCTTTTACAAGAATTGTTCTGATTTCCTGTCCTCTGTGTACAACAACCTCCGTATCCGGTATTTTTCTGTTTCTGCACTTAAAATTAGGACATTTCCGGCAGTCATGCTCCGCCTCAAAAGTATTGGTATCCTCTGTAAGTATAAAAACCTGACAGTAAGTTTTCACAGGATCGAACATGAAGCCCTTGCTGATCCCGATCCCAAAACGCTTTTCCAGTTCCAGATATTCCCACGCTTCTTTCTGAACCTCCATAGAAATATCATGAGGCGCTTCCAGTCGGGCAAGAACGCCAGTCTTATGCTCGCCGCACACTCTTTTCAGCTCTCCCAGGATCTGCTCCTCCATAGAAAAAAGAGCGTCGTCCGCCATAGCGTCCGTGAGCATTCCTTTTACATAGTCGCCTTCCTGAAAGGCTTTTGTACTCTGTTCTTTAATTCCGTTTCCAATGCTCGCCACCATGTATGCAATCGGTGTTCCCGCTTTGTATTTTTCTGTTGCCACTGATTCCGGAAGCGTACCAAAACCAAGGATTCCAACAGGCTCTACAAGGGACAGCATCTCCTCGTAAATTTCTTCGTATGTATCTACAACTTCCTCATATACAGGGCTGTCCTCGTAACAGTCCATCGCTTTTAAAACAGATTCTTTCTGTATTTTAAACTTCAGATTGTGAAGCTCGTAAAAATTCTCCATGTCTGCCTCCTTCTTCACTTCCTATCGTAACATATAAAAGTGATAAACTTGTACACAATTATCGAACGCCAAAAGATAAAAAACAATTCTTGTGACACGCTTCAGTTCCTGCTCAGGCTGCGCTATCGTCACCTCAAATTTGTTTTTTATTTTGGCTGTTTGATAAGGTCTCTTCTAAGCTTGCCGCAACATTTTTTCTTACCGATGCCTGTGTCCGAAATCCGAGAGCAGAGCAGCAAATCAGGAAATCTGCCACAGCTCTGCGGCGGATCTCGGATGCCGCACGGTGAAAAAACTTTACGGCAGGTCACAGATACTGTTGTAAGTGTAATCCTGAAAAATCCCAAATAAAAAGAGGACACGCGCGGGTTTCCTCACGCAATGCCCTCTCCCACACGACTTTATCCGTGGATTTATGCTGATTTTCTCTTCAGAACCGCCTCTTTTGCAACCTCCGCTGCGGACGGTGCGTCTGCTGTATAGTAGTCGGCGCCGATCTGCTGCGCAAATGTATCGTTTACAGGAGCTCCGCCTACCATAACGATATATTTCTCTCTTAAACCTCTCTCGTTTAACTCATCAACTACGTCTTTCATATTCGGCATTGTTGTTGTAAGAAGTGCTGACATACCGATCACATCTGCGCCAACCTCTTCTGCCTTTGCAATAAATGTATCTGCATCAACGTCTGTTCCCAGGTCATAAATCTCGAAACCTGCGCCTTTTAACATCATAACAACAAGGTTCTTTCCAATATCGTGAAGGTCACCTTTTACTGTGCCGACTACTGCTTTTCCGATCGGCTCGTTTCCGACTTCCACAAGTTTTGGCTCAAGAATGGAAATTCCGGCTGACATCGCTCTTGCCGCTACAAGAACCTCCGGCACGAAAACTTCGTTTCTTTTAAATTTTCCGCCAACGATCATCATACCTGCAAGAAGTCCCTCGTTTAAAATTTCTTTTGGATCGAGTCCCTGCTCAAGCGCTTCCTCAACAAGTTTTTTTACGTTTTTTGCGCGGCCTTTCTGTAAAAATTCTGAAATCTCATTAATAATTTCTGCTGGCATTTTTAAATCCTCCTCGTTTATCCCTCTTCTTTTTGTCAGAGCTTCCGCAAACTCCGAACAGCTTTCTGCTGCTTGTTTTTATGATGTTATTATATAAGTTTTTACCAAAAGTTTTGCGGACTTTTTTTAGAAAACCTGTATATTTTTTTTGTTTTTTCGTGTATGATACAAGTATAAATTAACATTTTGGTATTTTTTTCAGATTTAAGGAGAGAATTTTATGCAGCCTATCTTATACTCCATTATTGAAAAAAGAAAGCTTCGGGAACTCCTTGAAACTTTTTATGAATGTATCGGTCTTCCTGTTCAGGTACTTGATGAAACAGGAGAAATCCTGGACGCTTTCGGAGACTCTCACAATTACTGTAAAATTTTCAAGCGTTTTCTTCCAAAGGGAGAATCCTGTACAAAGCTCCACTCAAGCGCCAGCAAGCTTGCCATGAGCCTGGGAGAAACTTATATTTTTTCCTGCCATTCCAACTTAAATCATATTGTTTTTCCCCTTACAAATAATAACGTGCTTCTCGGCTCGATCCTTGCAGGTCCTTTCCTTATGGGCGAACCGGATTCCCTGCTCTTATCCGACATCGGAGAAAAATACTCCATTCCTACAGCGCCCCTTCTGGAAATGTATGAGGAAGCCGGAAGTCTCCCTGTTTTTGAACCTGCAAAGGTCACTTACATAAGCCGTCTTCTTTACTATATGTGCTCCGGTCTTGTGACGGACAGCCGGGCGCAGTTTAACTTAAACCACAATAAGCTTTATCAGCAGTCAAAAATTAATGAATCAATCCAGATGTACAAGGCTTCCCCACAGGTAAACAGCCGCGTTTATCCTTATGAAAAAGAAAAAGCCCTGATCACAAAACTGAAAACAGGGGATACAGAACAGGCAAAGGCTCTTCTAAACGACCTTCTGGGATATGTTTTTTTTGCTGAGGGAAATAATTTTGAAGTTGTAAAATCACGTGCGCTTGAACTTTCTTCTCTTCTTTCCCGGGCTGCTATTGAGGGCGGAGCCACGAGCGACAGTGTTCTGAAAGTAAATAACCAGTTTCTCATGTCTCTGCAGAATATTACAGATCTTGATGATCTGTGCTATAAGCTGCAGGAAACCATAGACGTTTTTACAGACTGTATGTTTAACTACATTCCTTCAAAAGGAAATGAAATCACGAAAAAGGCGATCCGCTATATTTCTCAGAATTTTTCCAGAAGCATTACTCTGGACGAGGTGGCAGACCATGTTCACTTAAACCCCGCTTATTTTTCCACCCTGTTCAAGCAGTCCACAGGCTCCTCCTTCAAGGAATACCTGAACATGGTCCGGATTGAGGAAAGCAAACGGCTCCTTTCCAATACGGATTATTCCATTATTGATATTTCCCTTGCAACAGGATTTGAAGACCAGAGCTATTTCTCAAAAGTATTCAAAAAATATACCGGTCTGACACCAAAGCAGTACCGGTAGGAAACGCCTGCGGTGGGGCGCTTCAGCGATACACTTCTTGCCCATAGCATAAAAAGCTGCTATATTGAGAACTTACTAAGAAAATATTTTACATTTCCAGCGACTTTGTCGAGTACATCTTTGAGACTACAGGCTCAAAGTGAACGCAGACGGAGCTGGAAATATAAAATATTTCTGTGTAACTCTTAATATAACAGCTTTACCCCTTATTTCTCGTAAAATTCTTTTACAGCGTCGAAGAATGCCTGAATGTTTTCAAGCGGGCTCATCGGCGGAATATCACAGCCGCTTGCAATCACGAAGTTCGGATATTTGCAGCAGCGTTCCATAAGCTCAAGTGTTTCTTTACGGATCTGTTCCGGTGTTCCCTGGCGGATCGTTCCTGCCGGGTCAATGTTTCCGATGATCATTTTGTCTGACGGGAACGCCTTTAATGTTGTCTCAATATCAATGGCGTTTCCAAAGCTGTATGCAAGTGCGTCAATCTCTTTTACATTGTTGATAAGAGGCTCGATATTTCCGCAGTTGTGGTACATAACTACGAAGTTTTCATCTTCTACTGCCTCGCGGATTCTATTTACATAAGGTGTGGAAAACTCGTCGATCAGGTTTGGAGAAAGAAGTCCTGCTGCCGGCTCTGCCATAGCGATACCGTTGGCGCCCACCGCCTTAAATGCTTTCGCATATTCGATCAGGAACTCTGTCGCTTTCTCAAGGACTGTCTCCACCATTTCCGGCTCTTCGTAGCAGAGGATCATGATTTCCGTCATATCAAGAAGTCTTCCTGCAAGGGAGTATGGTCCGATAATTCCTGCTAGTACCGGGCGGTCTGTAATCTGCTGACATGCAAGCTCAATCCCTTTTACGCATTCCCCTGTTCTTCCGTCCCCAACCTTCGGAACTTTAAGCGCCTCTGCCTCGTCCTCATCATGTACAAGCGCTGCGTGGACAGTAGGAACGTCGTCCTCGCTGTAGTGAACCGGGCTTCCGAACGCCTCTGCCTCAACGGAAAGGTCCATAAGGCTGAATGCCACGCCCGTGTCAAAACGGTCTGCAATGGCTTTCATACACTGTGCCTGAAGTTCGCCGCTTTTTACAAGCTCATCTACTGTGTGTCCGATGATCTGTACTCCCGGAAAAGAGAGGATTGGCATTGCCTTTTTAACCGGATTATTAATACATTCTACTACCCATTCTTTCATATTACGTTTCATAAGATATACACTCCTTTTTATAAGTTTTCTTCTATTCTCTATTGCTGCATTATCACTGGTGTAAATAGCGGAAGCTCTGTCTTTTATCTGTCTACATTATAGAAAATTGCAGATGGAAATTGCTATAATTTTCTATCTATTATTTGTACTTTTTTTGTGTTTTTATATGGCGCAATATAGGAAATCTAATCAAATCTCTTTTTATCCAAACTTCTTACATATATTTTTGTGATTTTTTTCATACAATCCGGTAATTTTTTCAGATTCCCATGCTGCCTCTTGCTGTAATCTTCCACCTGTCGCCGAGAAACAGCTCGCCGGATTCAATCCTGCTGTTTTCGTGATATACGGAAATCTCTGTTTTGATTTCTCCTGCTGCTCCGCGCCGCCTTGCTTCTGCCTCCGCAGCAATCTGTCCCTGTTCTCTTAAATACTGCTCCGCTTTTTTTATAAGCTCCTCGGGAAGCTTTCCTATGGCTTTTTTGATCCCTTTCTTTAAGTCCTCTCTTGTGGTAAACGATTTTGCTCCCGCCATAATTTCTCTTTTTTCCAGATCATAAACAACAGCGTCTGTGTAAGTTCCGCCTGTATCAATCCCCATTCCGATCATAATAAAAACCTCCAAAACTGTACTTCCTGCATTTATTTTAGCAAGTACAGCCGGAGGCTTCTATTACTTATTATTCATTATTTGTAGTTTTTTTTGAAATGCCGGGGAATACAGTCAGGATTTGTAAATCCTTTTCTTTAAATACCATATGGCAATTCCGGAATAAGGTTTCAGATACCCCTCCTTATCCCTTTCTTCGTATTCTTTCAGAACTTTCTGTAGAAGCGTCCTGCTCCATTGCCCCTTTTCCTTCATGCGTTTTATTTTTTCTTTACAAATCTCCCTCTGTTATGCTGTTTTCAAAATCCGCTATAAGCTTTTGTACCTGCTCTGCTATTGCTCCGCTTTCCTGACAGATACTCAAAATATCATTTATTTCCAATCCGTACGGCGTTTTTTCATAAATAATATTCTTTTCATCATCTATTTTAATTAAATGTTCTTCCTTGCACGATGCCATAATTACAGGTGAATGCGTAGCTGCTATAAATTGTACCCCCGGAAATGTTTTTTTAAGAGCATTGACAATTTTCCACTGCCACTTTGGGTGAAGGTGCATATCCAGTTCATCGATCAGCACAATACCCGGCGTATTTCTGATGTCTGATAATAATTGAGGATTTAAAAGTGCCATGCGGTATGCAATATCTAACACCATCCAGATAACAGACTGATACCCGGCACTTAAATCGCGAACAGGAAGAGCACCTTCCGATGTAACAAATATCAGCTCGCCGCTCTGTTCATCGTACTCAAAATTCGATACTTTTTCCTGTATCATTTCCTGCATGAACAGGCGAACCGCCTTTTTTACACCCTGATATTCCCCGATTTCTGCCTTTCTTTTCCATTCAAGCATTTCCATATGGCGAATCCAGTTCATTAACATTTTATTATTGGAAGCTTCTATGAGGCAGCTGTCGTAACCCACAGTCCTGTAAAATTGTCCTGCAAATACATTGTCTGACGATTCCCTTTTCTGCATCCACATTCTCGCCGTGCTCTGATAACTGAGCACAGGTAAAATACTGTCTTTCCGGGCTGCCATTTTCTCTGCTTTCCTGCAAATATCTCTTGGCTCTACTGTACTTCTGGAGGCTTTCACACTGCTTTTTCTCCGAATCCACCGAAAAGTTTCATTCTCTATAACTGCCTCGCATTCTACTTCAACAGGTGTAATATAACGCTTATTAAAAGAACCTTCTCCTGTACTTTCCAAAACAATACGTATTTCTTCTTTTGTAAAATTCTTAGCCGGAATGTCGGGAAGTCCCGCAAGAATCCCTCCAAGACCGACAGAAATCGCCTCGAGCACAGAGGTTTTTCCGTACCCATTATCTCCTATCAAAAGATTGAATCCCGGCTTCAGGTCAAGTGTACATTCTTCAATTCCTTTAAAATTTCTGATGATTACCTGATTTAATTTCATTCAAACCCACCTATTACTTTCTTATTACAGTCTGCCTGCTTTCCTATGTTTTAATATACCACAAACAGCCCAAAATAGAAAGAAAATTGGTCAGCTTAACTGCCTCTTCACTTCCGCCACAATCATCTCCACGAGCTTCGCCCTGTCCGCCTCTTCCACGGGGATTTTCTTATTGGAAATTCCTCCCTCAAAATCCCTTCCGTGTCCGCAGCTTGAAAACAGTTCCATCTTTTTCTGGCATTCCTGCTTTACTGCTTCCACTGCGGCAGGAATTAAATCTATGATTCCCTTATTCATGCTGTCAAATTTTTTAAATTCTGCTTCCACTGCCGCCACATTAATGTCTGTAAAAATATTTACCTTGCTGATTCCCTCCTGAATGGCTCTTCTGAAATCATTGTCAGTAAGTCCTGAGCCTCCGTGAAGAACAAGGGGAACCTTAACTGTATCGGCAATGGTGTGGATTCTCTCAAAATCCAGTTTCGGCGGAAGCTTATACGCGCCGTGCGCGTTTCCGACTGCAATGGCAAGGGCGTCCACCCCTGTTTTCTCCACATAATCTTTCGCCATCTTTGGGTCTGTGAAAAAGCGGGACGGATCTTCCAGATGAGAATCCCCCTCTGCGGAATCCGGGTTATCTCCCACATGTCCCAGTTCTCCCTCAATGGTCGCGCCATAGGAATGGGCAGTCTCCGCCATCTCCCGTACTTTTTCTATATTTATTTCGTAAGGGTCTGTGGAACAGTCGTACATAATAGAAGAAAAACCAAGTTCAAGGGCTTTCAGACAGGTTTCTTTTCGAAGCCCGTGATCCAGGTGAATGACAACCGGAACATTCGCTTTTTTTGCCATCGGGATCAGATAATAAGACACTTCTTCCAGTGGTCCGTAAGGAAGAAGCACCTCTGCTGTTCCCATGATCACAGGCGACTGTGTGGCTTTTGCCGCCGCAATAATTCCTCTTGCAAGCTCAAGATTTACCGCATTAAATAATCCTACTGCATATTTTTTCTGCTTCGCAGGAAGCAGCACTTCATTCATATTTACAAGCATTTATTTGTCCCCCTGTTTTTGTTTTTCCCAACCGGAATCAATAAGTTTCTGCACCTCTTCCAGAGGAAGAATGCCGCCCAGCGCGTCATATGTCTGTACGCAGAGCGCTCCTGTGGCAGTCGCAAGATGAAGCGCGTCCTGCCAGCTTTTTCCATCCAGAACTGCGGCGAGAAAAGCGGCTATCGTTGTGTCTCCCGCGCCTGTTCCGGAAACGACTTTTTCCACAAAATAGCTTCTCTCAAAGCATTCTCTGTCCGCCCAGGTATCCGCAATCTCCGCTCCGATTCCACCGCCGATTTTCAAAAGGCGCTCTCTGTCTGCAGTCCGGAAATATAATCCGGGAGCGCCGCACTTAATAAGAATCACCTTTGCCCCGTAAGAAAGCAGCGTATCTGAAAGAGGTTTTACGTCCTTCTCAATATCAAGAAATTTCGTAACATCATGTCCTCCGGCGCGTTTTTTCCACTCACGATACCGCTCTCTGTCAAGCATGAGACAAAGCTCCTCCACACTTGGCACAAAGAAATCAATATACGGCACCGCTTCTTTTAAGATAGCATTCCAGTCCTGTTTTCCCGCCTCTGTATGCTCCTCGAACATCGCCGTATCCACCGATACGGCAGTTCCTGTTTCGTGTACCATTTTCAGAAGACGGATAAACTCTTTTCCTCCGTCTCCGTACATTTTTTTCATAAGAGGCGGATAGCCAAAATGAAAAAGACTGGCTTTTTCCACCTTCTCAATGTCTATATCCTCCGGCAAAAAGGCATCGTTTGCCCCTGTATGATGAAGGACGATCCTGTCTATTCCCGGCGGTGCAAGAATGACGGAATACGAGGTTCCGCAGTCTTCTCTTACGATCATAGAATCCCCGGAAACGCCGTATTTTTCCAGCTCGTTCATGATAATCTGACCAAAAGCGTCCGCCCCCGTCATGCCCATAAGCATGGCGTCTGCTCCCAGAAGCTTCATTCCCACACCTGTATTCGATACGGCTCCGCCAAGGCTTACCTTTGCCTGATCCATTGCCACAAGCTGTCCCGGAACAAAAATATCCGTGATTTCTCTTTCTTCTTTCCCCGAAAATGCCGGTGTAATATCAAGACAGATATGACCGGCTGCGATTGCTTTTTTTCTGCCCATAGAACCCTCCTGATTACATTTCAAAAAAAGTATCCTCCAGCATCGCGCACAGTGCATGATAAACAGGAAGATGAAGTTCCTGAATTTCCGCCGTATACGCTCCCGGAACACAAATACATACGTCCGCCGCCTCTCTTAATTTCCCGCCGTTTCCTCCTGTCAGGCCTACTACTTTTAAATCCTTTGTTTTTGCCACCTTCACTGCGTTTAAAACATTCCCGGAATTTCCTGATGTCGTAATTGCAAGAAGCACATCGCCCTTTTTTCCGTATCCGTAAACCTGTTGGGCAAAAATCATATCCGGGCTGACATCATTTAAAAAGGCGGTGGATAAAGCGGCGTGTCCCGTGAGAGAAATAGCAGGCATTGCCTCCTGAAGATGATCTGCAAGCTCTCCCAGCTTTTCCCTTTCTTTTTCTCCCAGAGGACGTTTCTTTCGAAAGCCCTTCATAAGCTCCCCCACAATATGGTCGCTGTCTGCGGCGCTTCCCCCATTGCCGCACACAAGAAGCTTTCCTTCGTTCTGGTATGTATTTTTTATTGTTATATAAGCATTATAAATATCCTTTTCGCAATCTGCAAGAACAGGATACCTTTTTATCAGTTTTTTCAGCTCTTCCATTTCCTATCTCCTGACTTTTTCCAATGCACGAAGTCCTACTGATACAGCGGCATAATCACCGAGCTTTTCTCCCAGACCGGCCGGAAGGATCTGAACTGCCTCTCTCGCCTGGCGCAGCGCCTCTTTTTGAAGCACCTCCATCATTCCAGCCTCCAGAAGCGCCCTCTGTCTCAGGTAAATACTTCCTATAATGATTTTTTCAGGATTTAATATATCAACAAGGATACTTAACCCTTTTCCAAGCTCCTGCGCCACCTTATGAAAAATTTCCAGACTGAGAGCATCTCCTCTTTCTGCTGCCTCTCCTATTTCCTTTGCTGTAATCTTATCCATGCTTTCCCTGTCTTTGCAAAATACAGGAGCCTCGCCTCTCTCGAGCGCTCTCTCCGCATATATTCTTCCAAGACCGGCGATTCCGCCTCCGCTGCAGAAGCCTTCAAAGGATCCTTCTTTTCCATATCCCACCGGTCCCTCTTCTTCAAGACGTATATGCCCGACCTCTCCTGCCATTCCATTTGTGCCGCTGTACAGTTCTCCGTTTAAAATAAGCCCTGCCCCAAGACCTGTGCCAAACGTAAGAAAAACCATGTTTTTACAGCCTTTTCCAGCTCCAAGCTGCCACTCTGCCAGGGCACAGGCATTTGCGTCATTCTGAAGCATAATCGGAATATTTCCAAATGCTGCTTTCAAAGGAGTAAATAAATCCACCCTGTCCCATTTCGGAAGATTCGGCGGACTTAAAATCATGCCTTTTTCCTCATCAAGCGGTCCTCCACAGGAAATCCCGACAGAAGCCAGCTCCCAGTCCTTATGCTTTCTTAACTGTTCTTTTATCTCCTCCACAAAAGAATCGACCATCTTTTGTGGCTGTTCTGTATCTGTGGCTCTCTTTTCTTTGTACAGAAAAACAACGTTATCTCCCTCTGTTTTTATAAAAGATACGGCACATTTTGTCCCACCAATATCAATTCCCGCTATTACCTCCATCACTTTTTCTCCCTTCTTTCATCTCGTCAAGAAGCTCCACCCACGGAAGATACACAGGCAGCTTTGCAAACTGTTCCTGCGTGTATTCCTTTTCCACAAGCTTTCCATTGATCCTTCCTATCCGGATCAGTCTGTCCGCAATCGCCAGAGAATCCGACATATTCATGGCAAGTATCACGATGGCAATGCCTTTTTCCAAAAGCTTTGCCTGCAGTTCCCATATTTGCAGCCTGTGTGAAATATCTGCATTTTTAAACGGCTGAAGCATAAAAACAACCTTTGGTTTTTCCAGAAGTATCCTCATATAAACCAGATTGATCTTCTGGGTATCTGTTAAATCCTTTACCCCTTTATAAAAAATATCTTCCCCGAAGGTTCTCCTGTATTCTTCCCTCACAGTTTTCTGTACTTTTTTTCGAAGCCAGATACTGGGCATTTTCCCGTCCAGCGCAAGACAGAGATTGTCTTTCACGCTAAGATCTTCAAACAGCATCGTTTTTGCAGGCTCTTCCTTTAAAAACAAAATCTGCCTGCTCTTATACCACAGTTCTCCTTCCATGCTTTCCCGGATTTCCCTGTAAAGCTTTGTCTCAAGACATTGAACGACAAGGCATTCCCCCTGATACACGGAAAAACCAAACTCTTCCGGATAATCTCCGCACAGAGGTCTTACTTTCAAAACTTCAATCTGAGAACCCCGAACCCTGTGGCGCATTCTGTAACTTACATGGTTATAATAATCCTGGTAATACATGAGATTCAGCCCCTCCTGTATTTCCTTTTCTTCCATAATAAGTTCAATCGTCCCCTCTGTCATCAGAGCAGCTCTTGTACATACCTGCTGAATCTCCTCAAAATGAAAACTGATATAAAAAAAAGAAAAGCCCTTTTCTGCATAATACCGAATGATTTTATAAAGCTCTTCCATTTCATTTTCACTGATCACGGTGCTGATCTCCCGCATGATGATCAGGCGGTATCCCGCCACAACTGCCCGGAGCAGCTCCACGATCACTCTCTCGTAAGGCGTTAAATTTTCCACCAGAACATAAGGGTGGATAGATACGTGAATTTCCTCAAGAAAAGGCTGAAGCTGTTTTGCAAGCATATGTTCATTTATAATTTCCTGGCGAAAGCCTGCCCGAAGGGCAAATACATTTGTCACAACATTCAGACCGTTTACAAGAGAAGTTTCGCTGTCTATGACGCAGATTCTGTTTTTTAAGTGAGACGGATCTTTCCAGGAATTGACGCAGTGTTCCTGATAATACACATATCCGTAATAAAGAGAAGGATTTTCTGTGATGATTTCCAGAAGCTCGTCAAGTCCGTAAGCGCTGGACGGCAGAAGTCCCATCACTTCCCCTGCAAAAATATTCAGGGTAAGATTGCGGAAGATCATATGGTTTTCTTTTTTGTAAGTCACGCCCTCCAGACGCAGAATTTCCTGTTTCATCTCTGCTCCTTTTTCAGTTCCCCTTCATTCATAATAACCGGTATGGTAAGCTCGACGCTTGTTCCAACATTTTCCACAGAAAAAACGTGCATTCCATATTCCTCTCCGAAAATGAGATGGATACGGTTATTTACGTTTACAAGAGCCACGCCTCCTGTTTCCGGCTGTGACGAGTAATTTTTCACTTCTTCTTCTTTTGAACCAAGTTTTGCATTCAGCTTATTTAATGTCTCCCTGTCCATTCCCACACCGTCGTCGGAAACCTTGATGATCAGCCGGGACTGCGTTCTGCAGATAGAAATCTTTACAGTTCCCTCGTCCATTTTAAGCTCGATTCCGTGGATAATGCTGTTTTCAAGAATTGGCTGAAGCGTCAGCTTCGGAATCATGCAGTGAAGGATTTCCTCCCAGTCCTCCTCGTCTTTCTGCACTTCCAGATGTATCCTTTTTCCGAAACGGTACTGCTGAATCTTAAAATAAGTGGCGCAGTTTTCCAGTTCCTCCTCCACAGTCACAAGATTTTCCACTTTGCTTATGGTATACCGGAAAAAGATAGCGAGAGCCTCCGTCATATCGGCAAGATTATCAAGACCTGCTATCAGCGCCTCACTTCGGATCCCTTCCAGAGTATTATAAAGAAAATGGGGATTTATCTGGTTCTGAAGGGCTCTGTACTGCGCCTGTCTTTTCGAAAGGTCAAGCGTTCTTGTGGATTCCACAAGCTTATGGATATGACGCACCATTCTCTCTACCTCAGGAGAAATCGCCACGTCCATGTCGTTTAAATCGCCCAGTGAAATGTACCCGTCTGAAAATCTCTGCACCTGAGAAGCGATCATTCTGTAAGGACGTATAATCCAGAAATGTACGCCCAGAAGCATTCCTGCAAGCAATGGGATCACAAGAATTTTCTGTATCCTCTGAGGCAGAAAAGCAAACAGAATAAATGCAGGAACCATAATTCCAAAAAGAATCTGTATCCTCTTTTCCAGGTATCTCCATTTTCCTCGTTTCTGTCCCATTTCATCACCCATACAGCTTTCTGTAAACACCCGGCTTTACTCCCACATTTTTTTCAAACAGCCTGGTAAAATGCTTCAAATCGTTATATCCTACTTTTCTGCAAATATCTCCCACGGACATATTTGTCTCACGCAGAAGATTTTTTGCACCTTCAATCCTCTCATTCATCAGATATTTCGCAAATCCAATCTCTGTTTCCTTTTTAAAAAGTACACTGAAATATGCGGTTGTAAGTCCTACATGCTCGCTGACTCCCTCAAGCGTGATCTGCTCCTGATAGTGGTTGCGGATATACTGCTTTGCCAGACGTACAGGACGTACAGTATCTTCCTCCCGCATGGAAATAATTTTTTCGATTTTTTCCAGCATAAAACCGCACAAATACTGAAACAGTTCTTCTACTGTCATACATCTTCCGCAGCCTTCAAGAAAGCTTCTCTGCTGCTCCTTTTTATCCGGAAAATCCATTCGCAAAATGAAAATATTTCCGCACTGCCACACAAGCTCCTCTATCTCCCACCCATGTACGCCGGAAGCTGCCAGAGCTTCTTTTTGTATGTATTTTACTGTGTTTTCTATTTCTTCTGCATTCAGAGTTTCCAGAGCATTTCCCAGACCTCTCGCAAATTTGTCTGTCAGTTTTTTCTCAAAAAGGACCTGATGACTTCCGTCTATTTCCAGAACCTTTCCTCTTCCCTCCAGGAATCGTTCTGAAGCGGCGTGACGTGCTTCTGTAAATGTATCCGGTATTTTTGAAGCTTCTGAAACCATACTTCCAAGTCCGATCACAAGCTGAGATTTTCCCAGAAAATCATTTCTTGCAAGCATCTGGTTCAGACTGCTTCGCACTGCTTTTCTTACACTTTCCTGATTCTTCCAGGCATAATTTAAAATGCCGTACAGATATTCTCCTGCCGGGGTAAAAATACAGTCGCAGCAGTATCTGGAAAGCTCATGCTCCAAAATCCCCGTCATTTTTTCCCATATCAGACTTACCGATGTTTCTTCTTCTGGAGCTATATCACGTTTTGCTGCCAGCGCCAGAAAACAGCCCTGCTCTGCTTTAAAATAGTATTTTTCTCTCAGGATTTCTTCGGATACCGTAAGCTCTGTATTTCGCAAAAGATCCGGAATAAGCATATTTCGGATTTTATCTGCCTCCTCTTTTCTCTCCCTCTGGATATTGGAAAAAGCAGAATGAAGCCTTCTTTCACTTTCAATTTCTGACGCCATTTTTTCCAGAGATTCGTTCAGCGCTTCTCTGTTAATCGGCTTTAAAAGATAATCGTTTACTCCATTTTTAATTGCCGTCTGTGCGTATTCGAAAGTTGCATAGCCGCTGATGATCATAATCTTAATCTCGGGAGCGATCTGCTTTACCTTTTCAATAAGCTCAAGCCCGTTATAGCCGGGCATACGAATATCTGTAATCAGAATATCTACTTTTTCCCTTCGTATTATATCAAGAGCCTCGATTCCATTTTCCGCAGTTCCCACTACCTGGATCCCAAGTTTCTCCCAGTTTCCCAAAGCTACAATCAGCCTGCATACTCTTTCTTCATCATCTGCCACGACCAGTTTAATCATAATTTCCCTCTTTCTGGCAAAGAATAATGCCGGAATATACTTCCGGCATCAGACGGTACATTTTTTTCTGTCATTCCACTGCTGCCGGATACTCATTGCATAATAAACGATACGGCGGCTCGTCCTCCTCTATCTCAGGAAATCTGCCTGCCGGAGGATTAAACCGGTTATCTGTATTGTCATCATTGCACTGACTGACCTCTCCTATCAGTACAGCTCCTGTACCCGGCTCAACCTCAAAATCGTGATACATTCTCTGTGTGATCGTAAGACTCATTCCCGGCTCCAGTCTTACCTGTGTTCCTGCCGGAACCACCTTCGTCTCACCGTCCACATGAATGGTTACATCTCCCTCTCTGTCTATGGATTCATCAGGAAGAGAGTTGTACACACGGATTAAAATATTACCTCCGCCTCTGTTTATAATATCCTCCATCTTGAACCAGTGAAAATGATTCAGGGCATACTGTCCCTCTTTCAGATACAGGAATTTTTCAGCGTAAGGTTTTGCATACTTATCTGCCATTTTAACATTTCCGTTTCGAATAGTAAACAGAGAGAAACCTACCTTATCAAAATCACCCTGACCGTAATCTGTTATATCCCAGCCGAGCATATTGTCGCGGATCTCATCAAATTCGTGACCTTTTGTCTTCCACTCCTCCGGCGTAAAATCTGCGAATTTCGGCAGAAAATACTGATACTTTTTAATCATGTCTTCCAGTTCTTTTAAAGCCTTGTTAATTTCTGATCGTTTCATATATACCTCCCGTCACAACAAGCCGCCAACTGTTTCTGACGGCCTGTTTTTCTACAGTTTTTCTTTAAAAATCTGCAACATTTTCTGCATTGAGAACAGTAACGCCTGTATCTGTTACTTCTCCGCCTAAGTCTTCTCCGTTAAGAGCTTTGATACATGCCTGAACGCCAAGCTTACCCATAACGTCCGGGTTCTGTGCCATTGTACACTGTAAGAATCCGTCTGTGATCAGTCCCTTTAATGTATCAGATTTATCAAATCCAACGCCTACGATCTCATCACTTCCGGAAGCTTTGATCGCATTTCCTGTACCTGTGGAAGCGCCTTCATTTGCTCCGAAAATACCTACTACGCCTTCTGTGATATAGTTCTCTGCGATTGTCTGCGCTTTTGCTGCATCGCCTTCACAATACTGAGTTTCCAGGATTTCATAATCTGTTCCTTCCAGAGCTTCTCTGAATCCTTCTTCTCTCATGATCGTGGAATTTGTTGAAGTATTAATATTTACAATACCGATGCTTCCTTCTTTAATGCCTTTTTCTTCGAGAGCTTTTACCATCTCTTCTCCTGCAATTTTTCCTGCTGCCTTATTATCTGTAGAGAAGGTTGATTCTGCTTCTACGTTTGCCGGAGAGTCTACATATACGATTTTAATTCCTGCGTCAAGCGCTTCCTGCAGTGCGCCGGAAACAGCGTCTTCACTGTTTGCAGCGACCATGATCGCATCGTATCCGCCTGCAACCGCATTGTTAATGCACTCAATCTGTTTTGCATCGTCTTTTACATCAGGAGCCATAAAGTCCAGTGTTACCTTATCTGCTTCCGCTTCTTTTTCAGCAGCTTCTTTTAAGGATACCCAGTGCTGGTCTACAGAGTCCATTGTAATAAGCGCGATCTTATAATCTCCGTCTGCTGTTACTGTTTCCTCTTCTGTTGTCTCCTCAGCCGCAGTCTCTTCTTCTGCCGCTTCCTCTGCCAGAACCGGTACTGACCACAGACAGCCCACCATTGATGCACAACATAATGCAGCTAAAATTTTTTTCTTCATAGATAAAAACCTCCTTTTATTTTATAAAGCTTCTGCTTTACAGTTTCTTAAATTTACGCGTGATTTTCTTTATTTATTTTTTCTGTTTTTTCTCTTAAAGTTTCCGTTTCCATTGCGGATAACAACATCAATGAGAACGGCTGCTACAACGATAATTCCAATGATGATACGCTGGAAGCCTACCTGCGCATGAATGAGATTCAGTCCGTTTTCCAGTGTCTGCCATACGCCTGCGCCTGCGAATGTTCCAAGTAAGATACCGGAGCCTCCAAGAGGAGAAACGCCGCCGATAACTCCGGCTGCAACGCCGTACATCTCGTACATATTTCCTGCGTCCATATTTCCCATTCCTGCCTGTGCACAGAGGATAAATCCTACGACTACAGAACAGAAAGCACTTACAAGATAAGCTTTTGTTGTTGTTTTTACTACGTCCACACCGGACAGCCTTGCCGCGTCCACATTAGAACCGATCGCATAAATATGTCTTCCTGATCTTGTCTTTGACAGCACAAAGAAGAATACGATAAAGATAAGAAGTGCGATCCAGAAGGTATTAAAGATACCTGCTGTCTTTCCGTAGTAGAAAATATTCTGGAAAGTATCTCCTGCTTCTTTTCCGATTCCAGATGCGATGTTGTCTGTGTTTCTGTTATCATTTACAATGTAGGCAATACCTCTTGCGATAAACATAGTTCCAAGTGTTGCAATAAACGGAGGGAGCTTGAATTTTCCGACAAGCGTTCCATTTACAAGACCTACTACAAGACCGCAGAGAATCGTAATTAAAACTGCCACTACAGGATTTACGCCTCTTGTCATAAGCGTTGCGGAAATCATGGCGCTCATTCCTACTACAGAACCGATAGACAGGTCGATGTTTCCTGTGATCATAACAAAACTCTGTCCAATACCGATCAAGAGATATTTTGACATAGAACGAAGCAGGTTCTGAATATTAAGGGGAGTAAACACCTTTGGATTCAAAAGACCAAAGGCGATGTAGATCACAACCAGTCCTACAAAAGCTGTGACAACAGAACCGGCTCCTTTTGCCCCCATCATTTTTGAAAAGCCGCTTTTCTTACGGTCCATACTTATTCCTCCTTGCTGTTCTGGCTCTTTCCACCCATTTTATTTTCAAAAGCTGTTGCATACTTTAATATATCGTTCTGCGTCGTCTCTTCCGACATTACTTCTCCGGTGATCCTGCCGTCACACATTACGATAATCCTGTCTGCAATTCCCATAACCTCCGGCATTTCAGAAGATACAAACATAACCGCAATCCCCTGCTGCTTTAACTGATTCATAAGCTGATAAATTTCAACTTTTGCACCTACGTCAATTCCTCTTGTCGGTTCATCAAAAATCACAACTCTTGAATTTCTTGCCAGCCACTTTCCTACAACTACCTTCTGCTGGTTTCCGCCTGATAATGTAGCTGCGTCCACCTCCAGATTCGGTGTTTTTATGGTAAGATTTTCCACAGCCCGCTCACAGAGTTCATCTTCTGTCTTTTTGTGGATCACCCCGCCTTTTCCGCATATAATATCAAGATTTGGAAGGGCGATATTCTGCCGGATACTGAGTTTTGTACAGAGCCCGTCTTTTTTTCTGTCCTCCGGAGCAAGCACAACGCCCGCCTGTATCGCGTCCATAGGATTTTTAATTTTAATTTCTTTCCCGTCCAGATAAATTTCTCCGGATTCCTTCGGGTCTACTCCGAAAATCGCTCTTGTTGTCTCTGTTCGACCTGCGCCCATAAGACCTGCAAAGCCTACGATTTCTCCTTCGTAAAGAGAGAAATTAATGTCACGCACAAGACGTCCTGCATTTAAGTTTTTTACCTCAAAAACTTTCCTGCCTTTTTTGCATTTCACGCGCGGGAATTTTTCTTTAATCTCACGTCCCACCATATTGGCAATAATTTCGTCCATAGTAAAATCCGAGAATTTTCCGTCTGTTATGTAATGACCGTCCCGCATGATCGTCACTCTGTCCGCAATATGAGAGAGCTCTTCCAGTCTGTGTGAAATATAAACAATTCCGCACCCCTGTTTCTTCAGATTATGGATAATCTGAAACAGCTCCTCTATTTCTCTTGAGGTAAGCGCTGAGGTCGGCTCGTCCATGATCAGGATTTTTGCATGGATTGAAAGAGCTTTTGCGATTTCTATCATCTGCTGCCTTGAAACAGGAAGATCTCCTACAATCTCATTTGGATCAATATCCACGCCCAGCTCATCGAGATACTTCTTTGCCTCTTTTTCCATCTGACTGTTGTTTAATGCAAGTCCTTTTCTCATCTCACGTCCCAGGTACATATTCTGCGCCACAGACAGATCCTTGCACATATTCAGCTCCTGATGGATAATGGCTACTCCGCCTCTCTTGCCGTGTTTGGTGTAAGAGAAGTATATTTTTTTCCAAAAATCTCCATACTTCCTTCTTCAAGAGAATACACACCGCTTAAAATTTTCATCAGTGTGGATTTTCCTGCACCATTCTCTCCCAGAAGCGCCATAACTTCTCCTGAACGAAGCTCAAACTTCACATCGTCAAGCGCTTTTACACCGGGAAATTCTTTTGTAATGTGCTGCATGGAGACAATGACTTCACCCATATGTTTATCCCCACTTTCTTTGTTTTCTTCTATGGTCTTATTATATATGAGATATTTTATACAAAAAAGGGGGAAAGATTATGGTTTTCAGATGGTAAATTATCTATTTTTCCAAAAGATTTGTCACCATTCTTTGTGTGATTTTCAGAGAACTTTCCACATTTGTAGAAGAATCATATAATTTCAATACTTCACCTTCCGCTAGCGCCATCGCCTCCTTATATTTAGGAAATTCTTTTACAACCCTGCCATTCATAATAACCTGATTCAAAAGATTATGGTCAATGATCTTATCGGATTCCTCTGTATCTTTTTTCAGGATTTCCTCCGCCTCCGTGGAATTTGTAACTTCTTTCAGCACAGAAGCTCCCTGGGAATACCGGAAAAGTTCCATCTGGATTTCTCTGTCATTTGTGAGCATTTTTAAAAACTCCCATGCCAGATCCTTCTGACGGCTTTTGCTGCTTATTCCGATCAGCAGGCTGTCAACACGGGAAATATTGTCTCCCTTCGGTCCTGAAGGCAGTGTAATACAGTCCCATTGGAAATTGCTGTATTTTTTAATCTTATACGGATACGTTTTATACGTTCTGTATTCCGCAAAGGACAGGGGCATAAAAGCCACATTTCCCGCATCGAATGTTTCCTGCGTAACCTTTCCCCCCTGATAGAGCTCATTTAATTTCAGGATAAAACGTACTGCGTCTTCCGTCTGTTCCGATGCCAGATAACATTTTTTTCCCTGCTGATCAAAAACCTTCCCATCGTTCGAATATAAAGCTTCCAGCCACCCGTAATTATATGTTCCAAACTGATCCAGACGTCCGTCTCCATCTAAGTCTTTTGTTACTTTTCTGCATATACGGTACATATCCTCCCAGCTCCAGTCTGCATCTGGAACAGGGATTCCCTCTTTATCCAGAAGTGTTTTATTCACAAACATCAGCGTAGGAACCGTTTCATAAGGAAGCGCATACTGACTGTCATCAATCTTTCCCGCCTCCAGAGATGTCTCATAATAGTCCCGGATTTCCACAGACGTATCTTCCTGAATCCTTTGATCCAGATTTTCCAGAAGGCCCAGAGAAACCAGGTGGCTGAAATCTTCAGACAGAATCATAAAAACGTCCGGCGTATCGCCTTTTAAAATTTTTCTGGACAGCCATTCTCCATAATCGTCTTTTGTAATTCCGCTATAATAATGGATCTTAACTTCAGGATACTTTTTTTCAAATTTTTGAATCGCCTTATCAATAATTACATATCCATCTGCATTTGCTACTTCCCAGTAACTGTCCCCAAACATTCCAAATTCCAGAACCTGAGGGCTTTTTTTATTTTCTCCGTAAATTATTATGCCGGTGATACAAAGAGCGGCCGCCATCATTCCCGCAATCTGCTTTTTACTTATTTTCATATCCTTAATTTCCCATTCTTCTCTGCACAACCCAGATAGCAAGCTGCGTTCTGTCCCGCAAATTCAGTTTATTTAAAATTGTACTTAAATAATTTCTCACAGTCCCTTCCGACAGGGATAAGGTTTCCGAAATTTCCTTATTGGACGCACCTCTTCCTACTTCCTCAATAATTTTCCACTCTGTCTTTGTAAGTTCATCTACCTGAGATTCCTGAATAGAAATAGAATAATCTGAACGTGCAAGCTGGGAAAACAGCCTTAAAACCTTTGTTGCTATATCCGGATTGATCATGGCCCTGCCGCTGTGCACCACTTCTATTGCCCTTACCAGTTCGTCCATAGAAACACCTTTCAGTAAATATCCGCTTGCTCCGTACTTCAGCGCGCTGTATACAAACTCATCGTCATCAAATGTTGTAAGAATAATAATTTTAATCTGAGGATAATTTTCTTTGATAATCTTTGTACACTGCACACCGTCCATTTTCGGCATACGAATGTCCATAAGAATTACGTCCGGCTTTTCTTTTCGGATACTTTGGATCACTTCCTGACCGTTTGACACTGCATCCGTTACACAAATATGACTTTTACTTTCCAGCACAATCTGTAAGCTTTGGCGAATCAGTTCCTGATCGTCTGCAATTAAAACCTTAATCATATGTCTCCCCCCATCTTATTGGTATCATGGCATCAATGCGAAAACCATCGCTGCCATCAAAGCATACGGCTCCATTAAGCATCTGTATTCTTTCTGTAATATGATGTGTTCCGAATCCTGCGTGGATTTCCTCGCAGCCACAGCCATTATCCTGTATACTCAGGTGGATATTGCTCTCTTCTTTTTTTATGGAAATCTGAATATAAGATGCATGTCCGTGACGGATAGCATTCGTAATCCCTTCCTGCACCACCCTGTAAATCGCATTCTCCTCATCTTCGTCAAACTTTAAAAGAGGCGCGGAACACAAAAAATCCACTTTAACTCCCGATAAAGAATTTGTATCATCTACTAATTTTCTGATGGCATTTTCCAAAGAAAAACGCTGAAGAGCATCTGGTCTGAGTTCATTCACAGAACGCCGCACTTCATCTAACCCGTCTCTTGTAACCTTTGCCAGAATCTGAAGCTGTTTTCTCGATATGTCAGGATTGCTGTCTATCGTTGCAATACACGCCTCCAGACCTGTGGAAATTCCTGTGAGCGTATGCCCTAATGTATCATGGATTTCCCGGGCAAGCCGGTTTCTTTCTTTTGTCTCGCCCATCTTTTCTTTCATTACCGCGTATTTTTCCAGTTCCAGATTCGCTTCTTTTAAATTTTCATTTGCCTTTGACAGCCTGTGGTACAATTCGTTTACCTCCGCTATTGTTCCCCTCTCTTCCTGAATTGTAAAAACGCAGTATAAAATGAAAATAATAATCGTAAGCGAAATCATACAGTTATATGCTGCTAAAAGTATGGGCTGACTGGACGAATCATATATCTGGATATAGTCCCGAACGGAAAAAAGAGGACTGCTGGCAGATAAAAGTCCATAATCCGTAAGCGCATAGCACACAATCCCCAAAAATATGAACGCGTATTGTCCGCTTCCGCGTTTCATATGGCCGATCACATTTGCGAAAGCCCACAAAAGAATCCCGTTATAATTAAAATCAAGAAAAATAACGATCAGCATGCCTGCCGCTATATCAATACAGATTGTTATGTACATGACCTTCATACTGTCCGGCAAAAGATATTCGCGCGTTATAAACGACACCGCCAGAACAGCAAGACAAAAAAGCACCTTTTGCACCAGAAATACAGGTGTTTCCGGAATATCCGATACATTTTTAAGAAAGCTTCCCGCTTCATAGTTTGCACATATAATATCTGTCGTTTTCAAAATAAAAAAGCTGACCAGAAATGCTGAAACTGCAGTGACAGCAAACATCAGATACGAAATACTGCTGGTCTTTCCTCTCTTCTTCTCCACTATAACCACCCGTCAATATCAAAATCATTCAAGTTTTCATTTGTTATCATAATTACATCTATCATAATATCTTTTTCTACCGGTTCTCCTCTTAAATATTTATAAGCCGTCTCCACCGCTTTCTTTCCCATTTTTACCGGCTGCTGGGAACTTGTTCCTTCCAAATACCCTTTTTTTATCATCTCCTTGGCATCTGGCGAACCATCTATGCCGTAAATCAATATCTTCTCTGTCACATGGTTCGACTGCAGACCTGCCAGAGCTCCCAAAGCCGTAGGATCGTTTCCTCCCAGCACCACATCAAATTTTAAATCTTTATCAAGGATTCTGTCCATCTCCTCCATCGCAACTTCAAATTCTGATGTAGTTGTTATTTCATCTACAATTTTATATTCATCATGACCTTCAATCGTATCCAGAAAGCCCTGGACTCTCTCATTAGTCGATTGGACATTGTAATGCTTCATAATTAAAATGTCCGCTTTCTCCTTCTTTTTCATCATATCTTCCGCGCACTGAACTCCCGCCTGATAATTGTCTGACCAGATAATGGATTCCACCATATCTTTTTTGTACACATTTGTATCTACATTAAAAACTGCAACTCCTGCTTCTTTACATAACTCAAGTGCTTCTGAAACCTCCGTCCAGTCCACAGGGTTTAAAAAAATCGCAGTCACTCCTTCGTCGATCATCTCTTTAATCTGCGCGTTTTGTCTGTCCTGGTTCTGCGCCGGATCTCTCGTGATAAGTACGTCTCCGTTTGCTTCTATTCCCTCACGAATGCTTTCATTTAAAGCAATAAAGTAAGGATTATTCATTGTCATATAAGTTGCGCCAAATTTTTTCGGTTCCTGTTTCATCTGTTTTTTTATCTGGATCACAGGAAAAAATACCATTGCTGCCAATACCGCGCCGCCTGCAAAAAGCCCGATCAGCCGTCTGATTTTCTGTTTCATATATATTTAATTCCTTTTTATAGAATCAGGGGCATGCTCACATGCCCCTAACATTATAATCCATCTTTTATCAAAAATCATCTTTTATCTGCTTATTTTTTCTTTGTACGGAAATAGTCAATCAATACAGCAAGAAGTATTACAATACCCTTTACAACATCTTGCCAGAATGAGTTTACATTTAATAAATTCAAGCCGTTGTTTAAGATACCGATGATCAGCGCACCGATTACTGTACCGCCAATCTTTCCAGAACCTCCTGCCATTGAAGTACCGCCGACTACTACAGCCGCGATGGCGTCCATTTCTGCTCCCTCTCCTGCTGTCGGCTGTCCGGAATACATACGGGAAGCCAGGATAATACCTGCAAGACCAGCCATCACACCGGAAAACGCATGTACAAAGAATTTTACTTTTGACACTTTAATACCGGAAAAGACTGCTGCCTGCGCATTGCCGCCTACTGCGTAAATATGACGTCCCATTTTTGTTCTGTTCATAATAAACGCAGTAATAATTACAACTACGATCATGATAATAACCGGCACAGGCACAGGTCCAATATAACCGGCTCCTAAAAACTGCCATTCCTTTGTGACAACCCTCACAGGAGAGCCTCCCGTATAAACCTTTGCAAGTCCTCTTGCCACATTCATGGTCGCCAGAGTTACAATAAACGGCGGAATGGTAGTAAACGCTATAATACCGCCATTAACGGAACCGATCACAAGACCGATCAAAACACCAACCAAAAGAGCGGCCGGGATCGGAAGACCATAACGTGCAACACACCCCGCTGAAATAACGCCTGACAATGCAATGATGGAACCTACTGATAAATCAATGCCTCCAAGAATAATTACCATTGTCATGCCACATGCAAGAAGCATATTTGTGGAAATCTGTCTCAGAATATTAAACAGGTTTTTCGGCGTTAAAAAAGAACTGCTGGTAGCCGGAAATACTGCCAAAAATATGCACATAACAGCCAGAGCTGCTATAATACCAAGGTTTTCCTTTATAAATCCTACAAATCTATTATTCACTGCTGCTTTACTCTTTTTTCCAGACATTTTTTCTCCTCCTTCGTCCTGCACTATGCAATCAGTGGGCAGCCAGCGACATAATTGATTCCTGTGTCACCTCTTCATGGCTGATACAGCCTGCCACTTTTCCCTCTGCCATTACATAAATTCTGTCGCTCATATTAATAATTTCAGGAAGTTCTGAAGAAATCATTATAATTGCAATTCCTGTCTTGACCAGTTCATTCATAATTGCATAAATTTCAGATTTCGCGCCTACATCTACTCCTCGGGTAGGTTCGTCCAGAATCAGTATATCCGGAGCCGTAGCCAGCCATCTTCCAATGATAACTTTCTGCTGATTTCCTCCCGACAGATTTCCGATCATCTGCTCCTGCGCTGGCGTTTTGGTAGCCATCATATCAATATATTTTTGCGTGATCTCTCTTTCTTTTTTGTCATCTACAAAAATACCTTTGATAAACTGTCCTAAAACTTCAATCGTGGAATTAAATCTTACGCTTTGTACCTTATAAAGCCCTTCTTTTTTTCTGTCTTCGGGAACTAAAGCAATTCCCTGCTTCATCGCTTCTACCGGCGAGTGTATCTCTGTTTTTCTGCCTTTAATGTATATTTCACCGGTACTTCCGGGTGTCAATCCGAAAATCGCTTTCATTGCCTCACTTCGCCCGGCCCCCACCAGACCTGCGAATCCTACAATTTCACCACTGTGTATTGTAAAGCTCACATCTTTTACCATTTCTCCGTCACTGATGTGTTCGCACCTTAAAAGCTCCTGCCCTGGTTTTCCATAGTCTCTTGTGTAATAATTGGTGAGTTCTCTTCCTACCATCATGGCAATCAAATCGTCTTTTGTGGTTTCCTTCACTACTCTCGTTCCCACATATTCTCCGTCACGCATAACGGTCACACGGTCACAGATTTCTTCCAGCTCGCTCATTTTATGGGAAATATATACGATTCCCACGCCTTTTGCAGTCAGTGTTCTCATAATGTCAAAAAGCCCTGCCACTTCCTTGTCCGATATGGAAGAAGTCGGTTCGTCCATTACCAGAATCTTAGAATCATAGGAAATCGCCTTCACAATCTCAACCATCTGCTGCTGCGCGATTGTCAGATCTTTTATAAGAGTTCTTGCATCTATTTTCATATCATATGCGTCAAGCAAAGCCTGTGCATCTTTTGTCATTTTTGTCCTGTCGGCCAGGATTCCTGAACCGGCTTCTCTTCCCAGAAAAATATTTTCTGCAACTGTCATATGCGGAACAAGGACAAGCTCCTGATGGATAATAGAAATCCCGTTTTTCTGAGCGTCCTTAACCCCTTTTAATTCAATTTTTTTTCCTTCTATATAAATTTCGCCTTCATCTGCGATATAAATACCGCCCAAAACCTTGATCAATGTAGACTTTCCGGCGCCGTTTTCCCCTAAAAGCGCGTGTACTTCTCCTGAATGCAGCTCAAAATCAACATTTTTCAGGGCATATACGCCCGGAAATCTTTTATGAATATTCTTCATTTTTAACAAAATCTGCTCACTCAAATCCTCACCCTCTTTTCATTCCGTTCTCTGTTTTAAGGGTAATTATCCCGGCGGAATCACTCCGCCAGGATAATCCGTTATATGTTTATTCACTTACTGCCAGCCATCTGTACCATACTCTTCTACATTATCAGCTGTAATTAAGAATGTATCTACAGGATAACGGTCGTCCACTTCTTTTCCGTCCATAATGTCATACATAATTTCTACTGATTTTTCTGCGATCGCAATCGGAGACTGCGCGCCGGAACCTTCGATCAGAGATTCACCGGAAGCAATTTCCGCCTTAATATCAGGAGAACCGTCAACACCGTAAATTAAGCATTTTCCTTTTTCAAGGCCTGCCGCATTCGCTGCTGCAAGAGCGCCAAGAGCTGTCGGGTCATTTCCGCCGAAAATAGCGACTACGTCACTGTGTGCCTGAAGCAGGTCTTCTGCAATGCCCATAGAAGTTTCAAGATTTCCTTTTGCGTCCTGCTGTGCTACAATTTCAAAATTATGTCCTTCAATTGCATCAAGGAATCCTTTTGTACGATCCGTGATAGAATTCATAGTCGGACAATCAAGAATGATGATCGGACCGCCGTCCGGACATTTCTTGACAAGATCTTCTCCACATACTTTACCTGCATTGTAGTTATCTGATCCTGTGTAAGAAGCAACATAAGTAAGATCTGCAACTTCTGTATCGAAGTTTACAATAGGAACATCTGCTTCTTTCAGCGCGTCCAATGCAGGTAAAATGCCCTCTGCTTCTACAGGATTCAGGAAGATTCCATCAATTCCCTGCGCGATCATATCCTCAATCTGGGTAATCTGAAGAGATGCGTCATTTGCCGGGTCCGTGGAAATCAGCTCGTCTCCATTTGCCTCTACTGCTTTACGAATTGCATCTTCGATTGTTACGAAGAACGGGTTTGTTCCGTCCATGCAGGTATAGGCGAATTTACGCGGCTCCTTCTCCTCTGCCGAAACTGTTACTGCCGCTCCTGCCATCGTAGTGACAACCATTGCCGTACAAAGCACAGCACTTATCATTTTCCGTTTCATATTCATTTCCTCCTGTCAATTAAGATAATCAAATTCTACAAAATCTCCCCCTTCCTCACAATTGTATATTGTAATTAATTTCCAATGACATTTGTCATATGTGAAATTATAATTGTCACTATATCACCAGGCTCCGTATTGTATTTTCCGCAAAAAAGAACAGACCTCCCACTCTCCTGCAAATTGCATGGATTCTGTGCGAAACCTGTTCTTTTTATAGAGAATATGGCAGTAAATAAAACAGCATTTTAATCCAGATGGTAAACCTCTTCCATATCTGACCAGAACTCGCCTTCCAGTTTATCGGGAAGCGGTTCCATCAGCGGTTTCACAAGATCCCACCACTTCTGCGTTGTTGGATCTGCTGCCATCTTTTCCATATCTGCCTCATAGTCATTTCCAACGTATTCAAAATAAGAAAATAGGTAATCTCCTCTGTGATAAATAGAATAGTTCTGAATGTTGCATTCCTTGATCATTTCATTGACTCCCGGAAGAGGGTTTGCATGGTAATCCTTATATGCCTGAAGTCCTTCCGGTTTCACTTTGATCATCTGTCCAATTCTCATCATAACGTTTTCCTCCTAATAAACCTTCTGTGCTTCGTCAAACAGCGCCTGGATATTTGCCGGAGGAATATCCGGAAGGATCGCCTCGTGGCTTGGAGAGATAATAAGGCCTGTAGGGAAGATAGTGCGAAGCTCTTTTACCTTGTTTTTCACATCTTCCGGCGTTCCGTTTACAAGAAGGTCCTGTGTATCTACGCCGCCGCAAAACGATACTTTATCTCCGAATTTTTCTTTTAAGCCCTGAGGCTCCATACCTGCTGCAAGAGCCTGGATCGGGTGGATAATATCAACTCCCGCCTCGATTAAATCAGGGATAATATCCACGATGGAACCGCAGGAATGATAAATTACTTTAAGGCCATAGCTGTGTGCCTGTTCTACCAGTTTTTTACATCCCGGAATAATAAAGCGGCGCACCATATCAGGAGAAAGCATAAGACCTCTCTGGCTTCCCATATCGTTTCCAATTAAAACTGCATTGAGTCTTCCTTTTGTTGCCTCATAGAAAATTTCATTTGCCTTTAAATAAAACTCCATGATTTTTTCATCCACTGCCTCGTAAATTTCCGGATTTGCAATCATGTTCATAAGAGCATTTTCCATGCCAAAGGCTGCGCAGGTATCCTGAAAATGCGCGGACCACATCATACCAAGGCATACTTTATCATCAGGCGCAAGCGCCACTCTTCTCTTACACTCTTCCACATCAATATATTTTGCCGGATCCGGCCACTGGAAAAATTCCAGGTCTTCCAGTTCTTCTGCCTCTGCAAAACAGCCGGGAGTTGTAAGTGTTCTCTCCTCTGCGTCCACCTTTCCGTCCATGTACCAGTCAAAGGCTGCATAAATAGCGGAAGCATTGGGAGATTCATAAGGAACCTCAACTGCGTAAAAATCGTCTCCTACTGCAAGCTTTAATTCGTGGAAGTTTTCCACTCCGTAATGTTTAAATAAGGCAGGCTGTGCAAAAATATCCGGCATTCCAAGCCATGCTGCCGGTCTGTCTACCGGCTCTCTGTTTACAGTGGCATAAAAACGTTCCAAACTGTTCATAATAATCTCCTTTCAAGAAACAAATTTCTGCCGCCGGCTTATGCCTGGCTTCTCTTCTGTACACTGTTGATAATAACTGCAAGGAAAATAACAAGTCCTTTGATAACGCTCTGCATATATGCGCTTACTCCAAGGAGAACCATGCCGTTTGCAAGGATTCCCACAAAGAGAAGACCTATGATCGTTCCGCCGAGCTTTCCTTCGCCGCCCATCATATTTGTACCGCCGATGATAGCGCCTGCGATGGTGTCCATCTCCCATGCATTTGCACAGGTTGGGTCGCCGGAGCGGACTTTTGAGGTAAGAAGTACGCCGGCAATACCGCAGAGAGCGCCGGAAATCACAAATACCATTGTTTTTACTCTATCTACGTTGATACCGGAAAGTCTTGCGGATTCCTGATTTCCGCCTACTGCGTAAATAGAGCGTCCGAAGGCTGTGTATTTCATCACATAAATGAAAATTGCGTAAAGTACGATCATGTAAACCACAAGAAGGGGAACCGGTCCGATGCTTGCAGATGCGATTTTTCCAAATGCGTCCGGAAGACCTGCAACAGGACGTCCGTTTGTCAATGTCTGTGCAAGACCTCTGATTGCTGTCATAAGAGCAAGAGTTACAAGGAATGAATGAAGGTTTAATTTCGCTGTAACACCGCCTGTAATAAACCCAATAAGAGCGCCTGCTGCAATGGCAATCACAATTGCGAGAATCATAGGCATTCCCTTATTCATCATCATTGCGCCGATTACAGAACAGAAAGCAACAACAGAACCAACACTTAAATCAATGTTTCCTGTAATGATAATCATAGTCATACCGATCGCAACGATAGACTGAATAGAAATCTGTTTTACAATTGTCATAAGGTTTGTAGGTGTGAGGAATTTATCACTTGCAATTGCAAGAACAACGCACATCAGCACCAAAAATAAATACATAATGTATTTCATCAAAAAATTTTTTAAATCAAAGGATTTTTTCTCCATGACTTTGTCCTCCCTTTATACAGCTTTCTGGCTGGTAGCATAATCCAGCAGAATATCCTGTGTCAGTTCTTTATTTTCCAGCATTCCCGTCACTCTTCCAGCTGCGAATACCACAATGTTGTTTGCAACCTGTAAAACCTCCGGAAGCTCGGAAGAAATCATAATAATGCCGATTCCCTGTTTTGCCAGGTCATTGATCAGCGCATAAATCTGGTTTTTGGAGCCTATGTCGATTCCTCGTGTCGGCTCGTCCATAATTAAAATCTTCGGATTTGTAGCAAGCCATTTTGCAATGACAACCTTCTGCTGGTTTCCTCCGCTTAATGCTTTTGCAGCCTGATTGCCGTCACGACATTTAATGCTTAAAGATTTAATGTACTCATCCATAAGAACCACTTCTTTTTTCAGGTCAAGTCCAAGTCCTTTTTTCAGCTGCTCAAGAATCGTCATACCTACATTTGTATGTAAGTCCATATTTAAAATAAGACCTTCCTCTTTTCGGTCTTCTGTGATAAAGCCGATTCCCGCTTTTTTTGCATCTCGCGGAGATTTTATTTTCACTTCTTTTCCTTCAATATAAACTTCTCCGGAATCCTTTGGGTCTGCTCCGAAAAGAGCGCGGACAAATTCTGTTCTTCCCGCTCCTGCAAGACCTGTAATTCCGAGAATCTCTCCTTTATGAAGCTTTAAATTGACATTCTGGAATTTTTTTCCGGAAGAGAAATTTTTCACCTCCAGAAGAACCTCGTCTGTGTAACATTTTACCTGTTCTGTCACAGTCATATTCTTTCCGACCATATTTTCAATGATGACCTGTTTCGGCGCATCTTCAATATTCAAAGTTTTGATATAATGTCCGTCTCTGTAAACAGAAATTCTGTCGCAGATGACCGGCAGCTCTTCCAGTCTGTGGGAAACGTAAATAATACTGATTCCCTTTGACTTTAAATCACGGATAATCTGAAACATATTTTCAATTTCGTTGTCTGATAAAGATGCTGTAGGCTCGTCCATGATCAGCACCTTCAGCTTATTCGATAAGGCTTTTGCAATTTCCACCATCTGTTTCTGGGCAACGCTTAATCTTCCCACGATTGTTTCCGGTTTAATGTTCTTCACGCCCAGGCTGTCGAGAAGCTTCTGCGTCTCCTCGTTCATTTTTTTCCAGTCTACTCTGGGAACCGGCCCCAGGTTATTGTATAAAAGTTTTCCCATGTAAATGTTTTCCGCTACGGAAACGGTGTTGATCAGGGAAAACTCCTGATATACTGCGCTGATTCCAAGGGCTCTTGCATCAAATGTAGATTTAATGCTTACCTCTTTTCCGTCCAGATAAATATGACCCTCATCGTTTGTGTAAGCCCCTGTAATTATTTTAATTAACGTGCTTTTTCCTGCTCCGTTCGCGCCTACAAGAGCGTGAACCTCGCCTTCCCGTACTTCCAGCTCCGCATTTTCCAAAGCTGTAATACCGCCGAACCTCTTTGTGACGCCCTTTGCCTGTAACACAATCTTCTGCACGTGACTTCCCTCCCTGTTTTTTAATACAGGGCGTTCCCTTCGGAACACCCCGTGAAAATTTCCCCCTTATTTTCTTACTCTACAAGATCCTGATGTTCGTCAATGTAAGTCTGGATTTCGTCCATATTTTCTTTTGTATAAGTGTAAGTAGGAATCATGACTTCTTTTTCCACTTCTTCACCCTTTACTGCTTTTACCGCATTTTCTACTGCCTGATAGCCCATGTCATACGGCATCTGTGTTGTGATCGCCTGTAAGGTAATGTCCTCGGACTGCATATCTTTTGCAAGCTCTACAGACATATCGGTTCCCATGAGAACTACATCGGATTTTCCTGCATTCTGAAGAGCCGCTGCACATCCAAGAAGGGATGTCTGATTCCAGCACCAAATCATCTGTACGTCCGGATTTGCGGTAAGAATCTGCTCTGTAATATCAAGTCCTTCTTCCTGAAGCTCCGCGTCCTGCTCGTTTACAATTTCTACTGTTCCGTCATCAATCAGCTCTTTTAACGCCTCTTTAAAACCGTCACATCTTGCAATACCAATTTCGTAGTTGCTGTCTCCGATAATCGCAAGTTTACATCCATCCGGGAAATTCTCTTTAATATAATCAACTGCGTATTTACCTGTATTTCCTCCAAGCTCTGCCGGAACAACACCTACATGACTTGTTACATCTGTATTTACTGTTGTGTTCCATGTTACTACCGGGATTCCTGCATCTTTTGTTGCTGTTTCTACAGCAGCTACAGAAGCGTCTACAGCAAGCGGAGAAATAACAAGTGCGTCTACCTGCTGCGCCATAAATGTTGCAACATTGTCAGATTCTTTAGAAATTTCGTTATCGGAAGATACGATAGAAAACTCAACTCCAAGATCTTTCGCTGCATCTTCCTGTCCTTTCATAACCTCGGCAAACCACTCGCCTGAATTGTTCATAATAACAGAACCGATTGTGATCTTGTCTTCCGCACAAACTGTTGTTACTCCCATTGCAAGAGAACCAAGCATTGCCGCACATAAAATAACGCTCACCATTTTTCTTTTCATTTTTTATTACCTCCTGAAAATTTGTTTTCCGTTGTTTGATGAGCTTATTATAGAAAAAACCGACGAAAATATAAATTCAATATTTTCATCGGTTTGGTCCATTTTTTCATGTATTAAGTTTTATTCTAGTATAAATATTCTTACTCCATCGGCGAGCGGTATTTGTCTATATTCTCCGCTGTCAGCGCTTCGCAGGGATTTTTATACCAGGGTCTTAATTCCTGTCCCCTCGCCGCCTTTTCCGCACATATCAGCGCATACGCCGCCTCATAATCCGCAGACTGGCTGACAATTCCGTAAATCTTTCCCTCTTTTACCGCATCCTTATACTCAGCGGCGTCTCCGATGCCGATTATCTTTACCTCGTCCTCTTTTCCCTCTTTTTCAAGAGTGTCGTAAGCTCCCATTGCCATATTGCAGTCGTGACAGTAAATCATATCGATCTCAGGCTCTTTTCTTAAAAGGTCAAGAGCTGCAAGCTCCGCCCGGCTTCTGCTCCATTTCCCGTCTACAATTCCCACGATCTCAATATTCGGCTGAGAGTTCATTTCCTCCAGAAATGCCTGCGTTCTGTAAATCTGTGGATCACTTCCGGGAAAACCTTCGATAATCCCGATTTTCCCTTCTTCCTCGCCAAAGTAATCTGCTGCAAGCTCCGCCGCGAGAACCGCCTCCTCCGACATGCTTCCTCCAACATAAGTAGTGATATATTCGCAGGAAAACGGATCAAGCTTCATATTCAGGTTGACCACGGGAATCCCGGCGTCTTTTGCTTCACGTAGAACATTGAGAAAAGATTTTGCATCTACAGGGCAGAGGATAATGGAATCCACCTGCTTATCAATCATGTCCCGAAGCTGTTCCTCCTGCTTATCTGCGTCCCAGTCTGCATAATAAAACTCCACTTCATAAGAATCCGACTGTTCTGCGATCTCCTGCATTTTTCCGGCAAGCCCTTTCTGATAAGAAGCAAGCTCCGAAGCCATAGAAATGCCGATTGTCACCTTTTCTTCTTCCCGTCCTTCTCCCTGTACGCACAGAGGAAGTCCTCCATGCATAAGGAACACTGCCGCTGCCAGGGCTGCAAATACCATCTTTCGTCCTGTTTTTCTCATGGTTTTTCCCCCTTAATAAAGGGCAGGGTATATTCCACCGTCGTACCCTCTCCCATTTTGCTGCTGTATTTCAGTCCATATTCCTGTCCAAAGCGCAGGCGGATTCTCTCGTTTACATTTCTCACTCCGATTCCGGAACCGCTGACATTCTCCGGCTCTATCTCATCAGACAGGATTTTATCACACATTTCCTCACTCATTCCGCAGCCGTCGTCCTTTACAAGAATTTTCAGGTATTCCCCCTGCCGAAATGCCTCGATGGAAATATGACCGGTTCCCCGCCTCTTCTTGATTCCGTGATAAATGCAGTTTTCCACAATAGGCTGTAAGATCAGCTTGATGATTCCACAGCCTTCCACCTCCGGCTGTGCAGAAATCTCATAAGTAAATTTGTCCGCATAGCGCATACTCTGGATAATCAGATAATTTTTTACATGCTCCAGCTCTTTTTTCAGAAGGATTTCTTCATTTCCCTTATTAAGAGAAATACGGAAAAGTCTTGCCAAAGCCTCTGTCATAGGAACAATATTGGGATCATTCGTCTCCGCCATCCAGATAATAGAATCCAGAGTATTATAAAGAAAATGCGGATTAATCTGAGCCTGCAGAGCCTGAAGCTCGTATTTTCTCTTGTCCTCCTGCTCTGCAAGAACCTGTCCTTTCAGATTTTCAATACGTTCCAGCATCTCATTAAAATTTCTTGCAAGCTTTCCAAGCTCATCGTCGCTTTCCACCTTTACCTGCTGATTCATATTTTCAATACTGACCCTTGCCATGTGTCTCTGAAGACGCTTCAAAGGATTGATAATATCGGTCAGAATCTTATTCAATGCCAGAAGCGTTACAAAAAGGGAAATCCCAACTGCAGCCATGATAATGAAATTCACATCTGTAAGCTCTGCCGTCACCTCTTTTAAAGGAACAAGATTTAAAAAAGTCCAGCCGGTATCCTCCATTGTTTTTTTCACAGCAATGTAAGA
>URHH01000012.1 GCA_900547615.1 uncultured Blautia sp.
CGGAAAGGAAACGCGGGCATCTCAAAGAAACTTTTCTGCCGACGGTTCTTCTCTCCGCCATATTCAATTGATTATTCATATGGGGATTTAGAGCCGAACGGCCAAGAATAGTTCTCCCAGATATGTAATTTCATTGTAGCAAGAGCAATGCATACTGTCAATGGATTTTTTATTTATTTGCTCCAAATTTCAAGCGTTTGCAGTAATTTTTCTTTTGTTTTTGTATCTAATTTTAGAATAGTCTGATAAAGCTTTCTGTCAAGTGCTGTTTCGGAATATTCCGGTTCCAGATCTCCAAAGAGGGAGTCTAAAGAACAGCCGACAAGGCGTGCATAATTATCAACATTTTGCGCGTTTTTCTTTCTTGTTTTTTTCCGGAATTGTGTTAATCTGATATTAGATTCTATAATTAGAAAGATGAAACAGAAAAGGGGTAAACTATATGGAACTGGAAAGTATTTTAAAAGAAATCTTAAGGACTTCTGTAGAAAATTCTGAAGTTGCGGGGGCAAATTTTCTTGTGTTAAAAGACGGAGAAGAGATGGTGTATGTTCAGGCTGGTATGGCTGACAGAGAAACTGGAAGAAAAATAGAGAGAGATACGATTTTCCGGCTGTATTCTCAGACAAAGCCGGTGACCTCCGCGGCTGCCATGATTTTAATGGAGAGGGGACTTCTTGATTTTTACGCGCCTGTATCAGAGTTTCTCCCTTCGTTTGCGCAGATGTGTGTGGCGAAAACCGGTGAGAGGATTCCCTGTAAGAGACAGATTCTTGTAAACGATCTTTTGAATATGACTTCCGGTCTTGTATACCCGGACGAAGAGACAGCAGCAGGACGGGCAGCAGATAAGGTATTTGGAGAGGCATGCAGTCGGCTTCACGGTGAAAGCCCAATGACAACGAGAGAACTGGCAGATAAGCTTGCTGCCTGCCCGCTTGCTTTTGAACCGGGGAGTTCCTGGACTTACGGCGCCTCCGCCGATGTTCTGGGAGCTGTGATAGAAGTGGTTTCCGGGAAAAGGCTGTCGGAATTTATGAAAGAGGAAATTTTTGATCCGCTTGGAATGAAAGATACAGCGTTCTGGGTTTCGAAGGAGAAACAGGGGCGTCTCGCAAAGTCTTATGAGACAGTGGAAAAAGAAAACGGCGGGAAAGAACTGGTTTTATATACAGGCGATAACCTGGCGGTGCGAAATGATATGGCAGTTTCCCCGGCGTATGAGGCAGGCGGCGCCGGGCTTGCGTCTACACTTGACGATTACAGCAGATTTGCCGCTATGCTTTTAAATGGCGGCTCGCTGGAGGGAGTTCAGATTTTGCAGCCGAAAACAGTAGAGTTTTTCAAGAACGGCGAGCTTCTTCCTGCACAGCAGGATTCTTTCCGGAACTGGGTTGGACTGGAAGGGTACAGCTATGGGAATCTTATGAGAGTATGTAAAAATCCATCTCAGTCAGGCATGATGACGCGAAAGGGAGAGTATGGCTGGGACGGCTGGCTTGGAGCGTATTTTGCTAATTTCCCGGCAGAGAAGATGACGATTCTCATGGGAACCCAGAAGAGAAATGGGGGAACCTTTGGGCTTACGAGGAAGCTGAGGAATGTGATACTGAGCAGGGTGTAAATGGAGGTGGAAGGATGAAAAAGCCATTGCCGGTAGGTGTTGATAATTTTGAGAGAATTATTACAGAAGATTATTATTATGTAGATAAAACATTATTTATAAAAGAAATTCTGGATTTAAAGGGAACAGCGAATCTTTTCACGCGTCCCAGGAGATTTGGGAAAACGCTGAATTTAAGTATGCTGAGATATTTTTTTGAGGATACAGGCTGTGAAGAGAGAAATGCGGAAAACAGAGAATTGTTTCATGGACTCAAAATCATGTCTGCAGGGGAGAAATATACAGAACAGATGGGACAGTATCCTGTAATTGCACTTACCTTAAAGTCTGCGAAGCAAAGTACATTTGAGTCTGCTTATTATAAGCTGAAAGAGGAAATTGCAGAGGAGTTTAAACGCCATGAAAAGCAGATTTTGAAATCTTGGCTTTCGGAAGAGGATAGAGAAGCGTATAGAAACATTGTATCCGGCAGGGCAGGATATGATGATTATTCAGGAGCATTAAAGCTTTTAAGCAGGATACTTTATGAGATTTATGGAAAGGGGGTTATTATTTTAATAGACGAATATGATGTGCCGCTTGAAACTTCTTATTTTGCAGGATTTTATGATGAAATGGCAGGTTTTATTCGTTCGCTTTTGGAATCTGCTTTAAAAACAAATGATTATCTTCAGTTTGCAGTTATTACAGGCTGCCTTCGCGTGTCGAAAGAGAGTATTTTTACAGGTCTGAATCACCTGAACAGCATTACGATATTGGACAGGCAGTACAGTGAGCATTTTGGATTTACAGAAAAAGAAGTAAAAGATGCTATGAAATTTTATGGAGTGGAAGAGCGTTTTCCAGACATGAAGAGCTGGTATGACGGGTATCGATTTGGAGATATAGAAGTTTACAATCCGTGGAGTGTCGTTAAGTTTTTGTATGACCTTGCAGCAGATAAAAAGGCATTTATGAAGCCTTACTGGGCAAATACCAGTTCAAATGATATTGTGAAAAGTCTTGTTATGCGGTCAGAGAGAGAAACAAAAGAGCAGATAGAGGCGCTTTTGGACGGAGGAACGATAGAGATTCCTGTCCACGAAGAAATTACGTATGGTGATGTTTATGATAATGAAGAAAATCTTTGGAATTTTCTGTATTTCACAGGTTATCTCACAAAGGAAGAGGAGTACATGAGAGAAAATACGATTTTTCTAAGACTTTGTATTCCCAATCAGGAAATAAAAATGATATATAAAACAACTGTTTTGAACTGGTTCCGGGAAAATGTAAAAAAGAAAAATTTTCATGAGTTGTATGAGGCAGTAGAATCAGGAAACGAAGAAAAAGTTCAGGAAATTTTAAGCGAACAGCTTATATCAACAATAAGTTTTTATGACAGTGCAGAAAATTTTTATCATGGCTTTCTTGCCGGGGTGTTAAGCCAGAGCAGTAAGTATCTGGTAAAGTCAAACAGGGAGACGGGAAACGGAAGATCAGATTTAGTTTTAAAGACGCCGTCTCTTCGAGGAAGAGCTTTTATAATTGGGATAAAAGTATCGGACGGTATCGACGACCTGGGACCTGACGCAGAAAGAGCAGTAAAACAGGTATATGACAGAGAATATATGGAAGAACTGCGTGGAGAAGGCTACAGGAAGATTGCGTGCTATGGAATTGCTTTTTACAGAAAAGACTGTGAAGTGCGGTATGGGGGAGAAGTAAGTAGAGACAAAGTTATATTATGAGATACAGAAAATGGGAGAGCCGACTGGAGAAATCCAGCCGGCTCTTCTGATTAATTCTTCGTAAGTTGTTCCTTTTCGATTTGTTTTACTTCTTCTACGGAAATATCGACTAAATCTGCAATCTCTTCGTAGGAAAACTGCTTTTTGGAAAGCATATTCAGGACGATTTTCCTGCGGCTATTTTCTACGCCTTCTTTGCGTCCTTCCTTACGTCCGTCTTCCATGAGCATTTCGCCAAGTCTGGTCACTCTGATCGCCTCCTTAATTTCCTCCAGTTCTGTGCCGGTTAAAAATTTGTCTGCCAGGGTATAAAGCATGGCAGTTACTTTTCCTGATGTAGCAGTTTTGCACTGTTTTGCCATCAGAATTCCTTTTTTAATAGTATCTTTTTTACTGAGGCTTCCCGACATAAGCGGTGTTAGGGAAAGTTCCGCAAAGTCTTCTTCTGTGAAAGGCTGTTTTCTTTCCTGCTTTTCCTGCAGACGTTTAAAAACTTTATCCGCATCTTTATCTGCCAGATAGATTGGAATAACCTGATAAATATTTGCGCCGCAGTTCAGTCGGGTCTGAACATTTTTGATACCTCCGGAGTAAATTACATAAGTAATTACATTTTTGCCGGTATTGTGGGAATAAAGCGCCTCGTAAGCCCGGAATCTTCGAAGATCTGCAATGACTTTGTCATCTGTAGTCTGGAATTCAAAATGTACATAAAATCCTTCCGTAGTAAGAAAGGTAAAATCCATATACAGAGAATAGATTTTTAAATCTACCAGCTCTGTTGGAGAGGATTCCAGAAATTCGTAGTTGATTCCCAGGGTTTTTAAAATAGTGTCGCGAAAATAATCAAAGCCCATTTTCATAAACGCATCTTCGTGTTTCGTATTTCCCATAAGATTTTGTAATTGTTCCGTGGAGCAACTACAGGTGGACCTCCTTATAAAAAGATTGTAGCAGAACGGAAAGGGAAAGTAAATTAAGAAAGAATATTTTTCCGTCCCTTAATACACAAATTCCATCTTTTATGTATCCTGTATTTACAATTTAAAGTATAATGAGTATATTGTAAATCAGAGAAAGGAAAGGTTGTAAGAGATGTACAAAATTGCAGTGTGTGACGATGAGGAGGCTGTTTCAGAGCAGGTGAAAAATCTGATTGCAGAATGGAATCCTGCTGTGGATGTGGTCTGTTTTTCATCAGGCGAGGCGCTTCTTGAAAATTATCAGTCTTACGAGGCGGTGTTTCTTGATATTGATATGGCGGGAATGAATGGCATTGAGACGGGAAAGGCGATCCGAAGGCTGGATAAGGATACAAAGATTGTATATCTGACTGCGTACAGAGATTATGTTTCCGGGGCTTTTGGGGTTCATGCCTTTCAATATCTGCTGAAACCCGTAAATAAAAAAGCCATATGGAATGTGCTGGAGGAGATTTTCCGGTATATGAGATCTGCGGAGAAAAAAATAATCCTGGATTTTCACACAGTGGACGGAGCGCTCTGTCTTCCTGTGGAGTCCATATATTTTTTTGAATATGAAAACAGAAAAATCCGGATCGTGACAGATAAGGAGCAGTATTACATGGCGGATAAAATCGGAAACGTGGCAAAGCGGATGGCAGAGTTTGGATTTTCCATGCCGCACCAGAGCTTTGTGGTCAATATGTTCCATGTAAAGAATGTAAAAAATCAGCAGATTTTTCTTGATAATGGAATGGAGATTCCCCTTTCTCAGAAAAAACAGAAAATATGGAAGCAGGAGCTGATGGGATATTTATCCCGGCGGATGGAAGGAAGAGGGGGAATGAAATGACAGCAGTAACCATTTTTCTGATGCTTCTTTCTCTGTTCTTTTATACCTTCTGTGCTGTGTGGTTTCTATGGGCAGGAGATTTTGAAGCAAAAGGTCCCAGATGGGTGAGGGTTCTTATCTGGGTGGCATATGGCTTTTTAAACTGGTTTGTTCCGAATATGTGGCTGAATGATACGATTACCATAATCGTGGTGGGCGGTTATTATCTGGCTGTCGGCTGGTTCTTTTATCACAGAAGCAGAAATTGGATGTTGTATCAGGTGTTCTTTTATATGGCAACGTATGCGGCACAGATTATAGCGATTTTTCTTGTGATGAGAATGACCCAGTGGATTGCAATGGATCAGATTGTGCTCAGTTATGCGTTTTTGATTATGAAAGCGCTTCTGATTATAGCTGTCACAGCAGGACTTCGGATTCTCGTACAGAAACGGGGCGTTTCTGACAGAAAAAATCTGAAGGTAAAAGGTATGATGCTTGTTCCTCTTATCAGTTTTGCTCTGATCTATCTGTATCTCGCAGCAGGAGAGATCTTTTTTCTAAGATACGGATATGAGTGGATTATTGTGTATTGCGTTCTCCTTCTTATTATAAATGCCTGGTGTATTTATGTGTGGTATGATGTGGCTGCGAACAGGGAGTTAAAGCATAAACTTGATCTGATGGAACAGCAGAGTGAACTGACTCACCAGTATTATGAGGATCTGGAGAAAAATTATAACCGCTCCAGAAAAATTATCCATGATATAAGAAATCATCTTCATGCGCTGGAACAGTCGGCAAAGATAGAGGATAATCAGTATTTTGAAGACGTACATGGAATGTTAAATTCTCTTGGATTAAAGTTTTATTCAGGGAATAAAATGCTGAATATTATTTTAAATGATAAGCTGAAAAAACTTTCTCCGGAACAGGTGGAGTGTAATCTTGGAGGCGTAAGCCTTGATTTTGTATCGGATATGGATATTACAACGATTTTTGCAAACCTTCTCGACAATGCTGTGGAGGAGAGGGAGAGAAATCTTGGTTTCTGGGTGAAGATACGGGGGGAGCAGATTCAGGATTTCACAGTGATCAAGATATGGAATCCTACCCTGGCGCAGTATGAGCCGGGACAGTCAGGGAAAACCGGGCATGAGGGTCTGGGGCTTTCCAATGTGCGTCATGCAGTGAGTCGTTATCACGGGGAACTGAAAATAGAATGCAAAGAAAATATTTTTTCTGTCACGCTGGTATTTCCGGGGCAGGGCAGAGAACAGGAGGAAGGATCATGATGAAAAAAGCAGGGATTTTTACAGCAATGGCAGTTTTAGCAGCAGTTTTTACAGCCGGATGCGGACAGGCGAAGCTTCCGGAAGGATTTTCGGAGGAAGAGGTAAAGGCAGAGGCGGAAAAATCAATTGCGCTTTTTAATGAAAGGGATTATGAGGGAATCAGACAGATGGGCTCTGAGGAACTGAAAGCCGGTATTACGGAGGAGCAGTTTGCGACAGCCTGCGACCCGTATCTTGATAAGTGCGGTGAGTTTAAGGAAATTACAAAGACGGTTTTTGCAGGAGGGTACGATAAAAATTCAGATATTGACTATGCGACAGCTGTGATGGTAGGCGAGTATGAGGATGGAAAAATCCAGTTTACGGTAAGCTTTGATGAAGATATGGAGCTGATTCAGTTTCTTATTAAATAACATACGGAAGACAAGACTTTGAGGGAGGACTACAGAAATGGAAAAAACAGAGAAAAAAAGACTTTTGATTTATATTTTGATCGCATACGGTGTGACATATGTGATGGGACTTCTTATGTGGTATGGAAATTCGAAGGGAATGGACGTGAGCGCTTTTCCAAACGCGCAGATGATGTATCCGGCGGCAGGCGTTGCCCTTGGTTTTCTTCTTACAAGAAAGGGAGATAAGACGGTTCCCAAAGGATTTTATATATTTTTTATTGTGATTACAGGAGTGATGGCAGCAGTTTCGATTCTTTCTGTCATTATGCCGGATGAGATCGTGGTAATTGGCGGAGCGGGAATTTCTGTGTGGAATCTTGCCATTAATTATATTCTTGTGTTAGGAAGCATTGTATTCTGGATCCTTCTTCTGGCAGCAGGGAAGGAGAGAAGGAAGGCTTTCGGGCTGAATGGAAATATGTGGAAGAAATCCGTTCTCATGATCCTTCTTTTTGTGGCTCTGTTTTTGGGAAGAACGGCTCTGTCCTGTGCGCTTGCCGGCCAGATGGGGATTTTCACTCTTGTTTTGACAACTCCTTCCACATGGGTTATGATGGGATTAATACTTCTCAATTTCTTTTTCGCAGTTCCGGCATTTTTTGGCGAGGAATATGGCTGGCGATATTATCTGCAGCCGCTTCTCCAGAAAAAATTCGGGCTGAAAGGCGGTGTTTTGATTCTTGGCGTTGTGTGGGGACTCTGGCATCTTCCGGTTGATTTCTTTTATTACACATCGCCGGAGATGGGACTTCAGGCGGCTGTGGCACAGCAGATCACCTGTATTACCCTTGGAATCTTTTTTGCCTATATTTATATGAAGACAAGGAATATCTGGGTTCCTGTGATCGCGCATTTTTTGAATAACAACATGGCTGCCATACTGTCAGGAGGCGGTTCCGAAGCGCTTCAGAATCAGCAGATCACCTGGGGAAGCCTTGTTCCGGCGCTTCTTGTAAATGTGCTTTTCTTCGGTATTTTTATATTTGCAAAGCCTTTCCGCGGAGAAGAAGGAGAAGAAACAGTGAGCGGAGAGTGAAAAATGAGAGAGATTGCAAAACGGTTTCTGGAAGACCAGGATTTTACAAAGGAAGAGTTTGAAGAACTTTTAAAGGGATTCGAAAATAAAGAGGAGAGAGCTGCTTTTCGCGAGAAAGCAGCTTTTCTTCGTGGGAAATATTATGGGGATAAGGTTTTTACAAGAGGACTGATCGAATTTACAAATTACTGCAAAAATAACTGTTATTATTGTGGAATCCGGGGCGGCAATAAAAATGTAGTCCGTTACCGGCTTACAAAGGAGGAAATCCTGGAATGCTGCGAAGAGGGGTATGCTCTCGGTTTCCGCACCTTTGTTTTGCAGGGGGGAGAGGATCCCTGGTTTACAGATGCGCGTATGGTAGAAATTATCCGGGAGATAAAGAGAAACTATCCGGACTGCGCCCTGACGCTTTCTATTGGCGAGAAATCTTATGAAAGCTATAAGAGATTCCGGGAGGCGGGCGCAGACCGGTATCTGCTGCGTCATGAGACCGCGGACGGGGGTCCCTCCGGAAAACTTCCCCATAAAAGATATGCCTTTTTATGTTGAAGGAGCTGGGGTATCAGACGGGGGCAGGCTTTATGGTGGGTTCTCCGGGACAGACATTATCCTGTCTTGCGGAAGACCTTGTGTTTTTAAAAGAGCTGAAGCCGGAGATGGTTGGAATCGGTCCGTTTATTCCTCATCATGATACGGTTTTTAAGGACGAGACGGCAGGAAGTGTGGAAATGACCCTGTATCTTTTATCGGTTGTGAGGATTCTTCTTCCAAACGTACTTCTTCCTGCCACAACAGCTCTTGGAACGATGGACGAAAATGGAAGGGAGAAGGGGCTTCTCTGCGGGGCGAACGTGGTGATGCCCAATCTTTCGCCTTTGAGGAACAGGAAGCAGTATGAGCTTTATGATAATAAAATATGTACAGGTGATGAAGCCGCAGAGAGCCGGGAACATTTAAGAAAACAGGTGGAGAGCATCGGGCTTCGGCTTGTGGACGAGCGGGGGGATGTGGCAAAATATGAGTAGTTGCAGATTTTCCGTAAAGATGGTAATATAAAACTACCTATGAGTAAAAATCTTATTTTAGGAGGAAAATCATTGAAACAGCCAATCGTATCTGTCATTATGCCTGTTTATAATGGGGAGACGTACCTCAGACAGTGTCTTGACAGTGTAGTAAACCAAACTTTAAAAGAGATAGAAATTATTTGTGTGGACGATGGCTCCAGTGACCGCTCTGTTGAGATCCTGAAAGAGTATGCGGCGAAAGATGAGCGTGTGATGGTGCTGCAGCAGGAGAACGCAGGAGCAGGGGCTGCGCGGAACAACGGGCTTTCAAAGGCTTCCGGAAAGTATCTTTCTTTCCTGGATTCCGATGATTTTTTTGAGACGGATATGCTGGAAAAGGCAGTGGCAAAGATTGCGGCAGACAGAGCCGATTTTGTAGTTTTCCGCTGCGATCATTATCTGAATGATACGAATACCTTTAAGAAAGCGGCGTATACGCTGAAAAAACAGACGCTTCCCCCTTATACGCCTTTTAATTTCCGTCAGATCACAGACAACGTGTTTAAGGCGTTTGTTGGCTGGGCATGGGACAAGGTATATGACAGAGAGTTCGTGATGAAGCATAACCTTAGGTTCCAGGAGCAGAGGACAAGCAACGATATGCTGTTTGTATTCAGCGCCCTCGTTCTTGCAAAGCGTATCACCTGTCTTGATGAGGTGCTTGCCCATCAGAGAAGAAATAACGGGGAATCTCTTTCCAATACAAGAGAAAAGTCCTGGTTCTGTTTTTATAATGCGCTGAAAGCCCTTCGCGACGTGCTGAAGGAAAAAGGTCTTTATGAGGAACTGAAAAAGGATTTTATAAATTATGCCGTTCACTTCAGCCTGTGGAACTTAAATACCATCACAGGGGAGTGCTATGAGAAGCTTTACACGAAGCTTCATGAGGAATGGTTTGAAGAACTTGAGGTTACAGGACATGATGAGGATTACTTCTATAATAAAACGGAGTATAAACAGCTTGCGGATATTTTAAGATATGACTTTAAAGAGTACAATACAAAGATTTCCGTAGTCATTCCTGTTTACAATGCGGAAAAATATATCCGCCAGTGTCTTGACAGTATTCTTACAAAGCAGAAGATTTCTCTGGAGGTTATCTGCGTGGATGACTGTTCCACAGACGGAACCCCTGCGATTTTAAAGGAATATGAGGAAAAATATGAAAATGTGCAGGTAATCCGAAACGAGACGAACCTGTATGCGGGAACCTGCAGAAATAAAGGACTTATGGCTGCGAAGGGTCAGTACGTACATTTTCTTGATTCCGACGATTATGTTGTGGACAATGCGTATGAAAAGCTGTACACTCTTGCAAAGGAGAATGACCTGGATTGGGTGAAAACAACATCAGAGGGATTTGATGATGAGACAGGAGAAACTATAGAAAATCCAAGATATTCTATGGAAAAAATGTATGAGGGATATTTTGGAACGCTCCTTAATTTTAAGGATTTTCCGAAGAAGTTCATGGATCATATGGCGGTTGTTCCGTGGAACGGAATTTATAAAAGACATTTTCTTCTGGAAAAAAATATCCGTTTCAACAGTCTTTTCTGTGTAAACGATCGTTCTTTCTTTGTGGATACCTGTGTAAAGGGAGAGCGTATGATGATTGCAAAGGAAAAAATCGTACGTCACAGAATGAATGTAAGCGGTTCTCTTGTAATGAAGCGGGCGCAGCATTTTGACTGCCAGTTTGAATCTTATCGCATTATGAGGCAGATATGTAATGACAACCATGTAAATGATAAGGTGCGTTTTGAGATTCTGGAGCACGAAATGTACGATATTTTTGTATGGTACAGAAAATTTCTGGAACAGGGCGTGGAGACAGAGCGATTGAAACAGGAAATGAAGGCTTTTCTTGGGGAATGCGACATTTCTTATTTTGAAAAATACGGAACAAAGAGCCGCTGGCTGAAATTCCGTGATCTGGCAGGGGTTTAAAATTAGTTTCGGGGAGAGACCCGGTTAAGGAGAAATAAATGGCGAAAGTATCAATCATTATACCAACCTATAATGTAGAAATGTATTTAGTAGAGTGTATGGAAAGCGTTGTGCGCCAGACACTTAAAGATATTGAAATTATCTGTATCAACGACGGTTCTACGGACAGCTCTCTTGAAATTTTAAAGAGCTATGCAGAGAAAGACGACCGTATTATTATTGTAGATAAGAAAAACGGCGGATATGGAATTGCGATGAATATCGGGCTTGAAAAAGCGACAGGAGAGTATATCGGGATTGTGGAACCGGACGATTATGTTCCCGTTAATATGTATGAGGATCTATATCAGGTTGCAAAGGAAAATAATCTGGATTTTGTAAAAGCGGATTTTTATCGTTTTAAACGAAATGATGAAAACGGAGATATGGAGCTTACGTATAATCACCTTTCCGATAATATTGAAGACTATAATAAAGTATTTAATCCATCGCAGACACCATCTGCAATTAATTATATTATGAATACCTGGAGCGGTATTTATAAGAGGGAATTTCTGGAAGAATACGGCATTCGCCATAATGAAACTCCCGGTGCATCTTTCCAGGACAACGGCTTTTTCTTCCAGACATTTGCTTTTGCAAAGAGAGCCATGATCGTCAATAAACCGTACTATATGAACAGAAGAGACAATCCCAATTCCTCCGTTCACAGCAGAGACAAGGTTTACTGCGTAAATGTGGAGTATGATTATATCCGTGAAATCTTAACAGAACACCCGCAGGTATGGGAGCGTTTTAAGTATGTTTACTGGAGAAAGAAATATTCCAATTACGTATTCACGCTGAACCGTATCGGAAACGAATATAAGAGAGAGTATGTAGACTGTATTTCAAAAGAATTTAAAAGAGCGGAGCAGCTTGGCGAGCTGCGTCAGGACGCGTTTCCTGTCACACAGTGGTCAGGCGTACAGTTTCTTATGAGAGATCCGGAGGGATATTACCGTCTCTGTACAGTTCCGGGGGGCGCAGCGGCAGCGGCAGAAATTGAAAAAATCAAAAATTCTAATTCCTATAAGCTTGGATTTGCCATTACAAGCATTCCGAGAAAAATAAAGAAGAAATTAAAGGCTCTGAAAAAGAAATTGAAAAATTAAAAATATGATTTCAGCGGCGGGAGGCGGCTATGATAAAGGTATCGGTAATCATACCTGTATATAATGCAGAAAAATATCTGGAAAAATGTCTGGACAGTCTTTTAAAGCAAACATTTACAGACATGGAAGTAATTTGTGTGGACGACGGTTCCACAGACGCTTCATTGGAAATATTAAAGCGTTTTCAGGAAAAAGACAGAAGGATTCATGTACTGACTCAGGAGAATCAGTATGCGGGAACTGCCAGAAATAACGGAATGAAAATTGCGCAGGGCGAATATCTCCTGTTTCTTGACGCAGATGATTTTTTCGAGGAGACGCTTCTGGAAAAAATCTACAGTCAGGGAAAAAAGATGGAAGCAGATATTGTACTGTTTGGAGCAAAGCAGTATAATGGGAAAACGGGCTGCGTTTCGCCTGCGCCCTGGTATTTAAAAAAAGATGCTGTTCCGGAGGAAAATCCTTTTTCCAGAAAAACACAGGATACCGATATTTTTGCTATTACGACACCGGCACCCTGGACAAAGCTTTTCAGGAAGGAATTTATAGATTCTGAAGGAATTTTCTTTCAGGGACTTCAGAACAGCAATGATGTATATTTTACTTTGACAGCCCTGGCAGCGGCGGAAAAAATCACATGTGTGGAAGAAGATCTTGTATTTTACAGAGTAGGAACAGCGGAAAGCCTTCAGGGAAGTAAGAAATTTTCTCCGGCGTGTTTTCTGGAAGCGTACTGCGCTGTGTATGAGGAGCTGAACCGGAGAGGGATTTATGGAGAAGTGGAAGAAGGATTTTTAAATGTGCTTCTTTCAGGATGTGCCCATAATCTCCGCACAGTGACAGAATGGGATATAAGAAGATACATCTGCCAGCGCATGAGTGAGCCGCAGTTTGCGAAAACAGGACTTACGGAGCGAAATGCCGAATATTTCCGCAAACCGGAAGATTTTATTTTTGTAAAAGGACTTTTAAATGCGGCAGACTGGGAGAAGCATCACCGGAAAAACCTTCTTCCTACAGAGGTCGAGACAGTTCAGAGCTCAGAGGTGGAAAATCCCAAAGTTTCGGTTATTATTCCTGTTTATAATGTGGAGAAATATATAAGAGAATGTCTTGATTCCATTGTGGGGCAGACTCTTAAAGACATCGAGATTATCTGTGTAAACGATGGTTCTACAGACAGTTCTCTGGAAATCCTGAAAGAATACGGGGCACGGGACAAAAGGATCACGATCCTTTCCCAGGAGAACAGGGGAATTTCAAGCGCGAGAAATCACGGGGCAGAGAGAGCCTCCGGCGAATATTTTTACTTCATGGACGGAGACGATATTCTGGAAAAAGAGGCTCTTTTCAAGCTGTATTCGCTTGCATCAGAGAAGGCTCTTGATGTGGTTTACTTTGATGGAGAAAGCTTTTTTGAGACAGAAGAGCTGAGAGAAGAAAAGAAAAATTATATTACATATTATACGAGAACAGGGGACTATTCTCGTGTGATGACAGGAGCGCAGATGTTCCATGAGATGCTTCTTATGGACGAATACCGTTCGTCTCTTTGTATTCAGTTTATCAGTGCAGCTCACTATAAAAAAGAAAACCTTACGTTTGCAGAGGGGATTACAGGCGAAGATAATATTTTTACATTCCAGTGTATTATGCCTGCCAACCGGGTATACCATACAAAGGAGGCTTTTTTTCACAGAAGAGTTCGTGAAAATTCTATTATGACGTCTGCTGGAAAATTTGAGCAGATATACGGAATGTTCGAGGGGTATCTTTTTGTGGAAGAGGCATTTCGGGAATTTCCTTCCGGAAGAGAAGACATATCTGTTCTTATGGAACAGAGACTTCGTGTGGCAAGAAAGCTTTACCATAATCTGGAACCGGAATACAAGTTTTGTTATGAAGCGATGGAGCCGGAAAAAAAGATATATTTTACAATGCTGGTAAAAGATTATGATCAGATCCGTCAAAAAGAACAGGAGCTGATGGTAAAATACAAGCAGGTCTGCCGTGACAAAACAGAGAGAGGCGAAGAAATTCATACTCTCCGCCGGGAAAAGCAGGAGCGGGGTATAGAAATCAGAACTCTCCGCCGGGAAAAACAGGAGCGGGGTGTGGAGATTCGCCGCCAGGCTCAGGAAATAAAAACGCTTGAGAAGCAGAAAAAGACTCTGGAAAAAGAAAAGGCAGGACTCGAGAAAACGGTTGCTTCTATCAGGGCATCCTTTTCCTACCGGCTTGGAAGAGTGCTTACAAAACCGTTCCGCTGGATAAAGAGCAGGCTGAAAGCTTAACAAGATAAAGGATAAGTGTGAGAAAATGAAAAGAGTGATTACTTATGGCACATTTGATTTGCTTCATTACGGGCATATTAATCTTCTGCGCCGTGCAAAGCAGCTTGGCGATTACCTCATAGTGGCGCTCTCTACAGATGAGTTTAACTGGCGAGAAAAACAGAAAAAATGTTATTTTTCCTATGAGGAGAGAAAACAGCTTCTTGAGGCAATCCGTTATGTGGATCTTGTGATTCCGGAGGAAGGCTGGGAGCAGAAGCGTACAGATGTGAAGGAGTATCATGTAGATACCTTTGTTATGGGGGATGACTGGAAGGGGAAGTTTGATTTTCTGGAGGAAGAGGGCTGTGATGTAGTGTATCTGCCCAGAACTCCGGAAATTTCAACAACACAGATAAAAAGTGATTTAAACAGAAAAACAGGAGCAGAGCATGAATCATGAAGCGTTTCAAGAGTGATTTTAAAAAGTATTTTGCCTATGCAAAATTTTCAGCAAGGTCAGATTTAAAGTCTGAAGTTGCCAGTTCTTATCTGAACTGGCTGTGGTGGGTGTTAGACCCTATGCTGTTTATGCTGGTCTACACATTTATTGCCCAGATTGTATTTAGAAGTAATGTACAGTATTTTCCTATTTTTGTATTTGTAGGTCTGACACTTTGGGATTTCTTTAATAAAACGGTACAGGGCAGTGTAAAAATGGTAAGAAATAACAGTGCTATTGTATCTAAGGTTTATATCCCAAAATTTATTTTGATTCTTCAGAGAATGATGGTAAACGGATTTAAGATGCTTGTTTCTTTTTCTCTGATTGTAGTCATGATGATTATTTTTCGGGTTCCCGTTACATTTAAGGTGTTCTATCTGATTCCGATTATGATAGTTCTCGGGCTGTTTACCTTTGGGTTAAGCTGTATTGTACTTCATTTTGGCGTTTTTGTAGACGATCTTTACAATGTGACTATCGTGATCCTTCGCTTGATGTTTTATATGTCCGGTATTTTTTATTCTATCGGAGACAGACTGGAGGGTACTTTAAGGAGCGTTCTTCTGTACTGCAATCCTGTTTCCATGCTGATTGAGTCTGCAAGAATGTGTGTTTTGTACTCCGCCACACCATACAGAAAGCTGATTGTTTTCTGGGGTGTAATTTCAGTGCTTCTGTGCATCATTGGTGTACGGACAATTTATAAATATGAAAACAGTTATGTAAAGGTGATGTAATTATGGAACGGGAAATTGCATTAGAGGTAAAGGATCTTCATATCAGCTATAAATGTCTGAAGTCTTTTTCCATTAAAAAAAGTCTGCTTCATCTGAAAAAAGCAGACGCAAAAGTATATGAGGCAGTGAGAGGAGTAAGCTTCGCCGTGCCGAAGGGAGAAATTCTTGGAATCGTAGGAAAGAACGGAAGCGGAAAATCTACTATGCTCCGTGCTATCGCAGGAATTTTCTCTCCTGATAGCGGAACAATAGATTTGAAAGGAAATTCGGTTTCCCTTCTGTCTATCGGCGTAGGTTTTCAGCCTAAACTTACAGGAAGAGAAAATATTGTTCTTTCCGGTATGCTTCTTGGCTTCTCTGAGGATCAGGTTCGCGAAAAAATGGACGAAATTATAGAGTTTGCAAACCTTGGAGACTTTATTGATATGCCGGTAAAAACGTATTCCAGCGGTATGCACTCCAAGCTGGCATTTTCCATTACTGCCATTCTTGAGGCAGATATTATGCTGATAGACGAGGTGCTGAGCGTAGGAGATGCCAAATTCAAGAAGAAAAGTTACAATAAAATGAAAGAGCTGATTTCCAATGAAGACAGAACAGTTCTCATTGTTTCTCATAGTTCGGAAACACTGCAGGAGCTTTGTACAAGCGTTCTCTGGCTTCATGAGGGAGAAATGAAGATGATCGGAAAACCGGAGGAAGTCCTTCCGGCTTACGATAAGTTTATGAGCTGAAAAATATGAGATTAAGTGTGATTATTCCTGTTCACAATGCGGAGGAGTATCTGGGAGAATGTCTGGACAGCGTTCTGGGGCAGAGTGTACATGACCTTGAGGTTATCTGTGTAGACGATGCTTCCACAGACGCTTCTGCAGCGGTGATTGAGGATTACTGTAAAAAAGACAGCCGTGTGCGGCTGATTAAAAATGAAAAAAATCTTTATGCGGGAAGCTGCCGCAATATAGGGATCGAAGCTGCAAAAGGAGAATATATCCATTTTCTGGACGCGGACGATAAGGTGGAAAAATCCGCCTATGAGAGATACTGGGAACTCGTTCGTCTGTTTGATCCGGATATAATAAAAGGGCGGGGGATTTGCTTTGATAATGGGACAGGAGAGCTTTGTGATACGCCTCCTCTTTTGAGCCTTCGTGAAGTGGCAGTGGAGGATATTGAGAAGCCGTTCTCTTTCCGGGAAAATCCGGAGCTTCTCTCTCATGTCAGTGTCGTTCCCTGGAACGGAATTTACAGAAGAAGCCTTCTGATGGACAAAAATATCCGATTTAATCATCTTGTCTGTGTGAATGACCGTTCTTTCTTTAATGAGGTGACAGTTGCGGCAGATACAATTCTGATCACAAATCAGCCCATTGTGAGATACCGCATTAATAACGGCGCTTCGCTTATGGGACGGAGAGCAAGGAATTTCTCCTGCCAGTTTGCTTCCTATGAGATGGTGAAGGAGCAGTGTGAAAAATATAAGCTTTCGGCGGAATCGAAGAGGATCGTTCTGGACCGTGAGCTTGCAGATGTATTTCTCTGGTACAGAAGATACCGTCAGATACCGGAGATTCAGGAAGAGATAGAAAGAGAGACAGAGGAATTTGCTGCAAAGCTTGATCTTGCGCCTTTTGGAAGCAGGGTATCGAAGCTTCGCTGGTATCCTGCTTACCTTATGGTTTCCGGGAAAGAGCCGTTTTATAAAAAGGCAGGACGCAAGGTAAAATATGCTCTGAAAAAATTTATAAAATAAGTTATTTTACGTGAACTCCGCCTTTTGGGTGGAGTTTTTTCTGTGTCACGACATAAAGCTTCTGGAAATATTTCGACTTTCCGTCGCAGACATTTACAAGCTGGAGCATTTTTTTGCGGGAGCTGTACAGAAACAGCATTCTGTAAATATAATCGTTTAAGAGGGTGGAAAGATATGGATTTTCTTTCCAATTAGGATAATATCGTTCCAGATAATCAAAGGAGCTGTTGATGAGCCTGCATTTTAATTCTTTTTTTCCCTTGTCGTAGTTTGTAATAATCTGGCGGAAACGGAACAGAAAATGTTTTACGGTAATGTACTCCAGCTCTTTTTCGTACAGAGTAAGAAGCCCCCGCTGTTCCAGAGACTTTCTGAGAAATTCCAGAGCTTTAAAAATGTCCGCAGTTCCCTCTGTAAGCCCGCTTAAAAAGCCGATACGTTTTCTGTAGGTGTAGAGCGGTTTTTCCACGTATCCAATGGAAGCTGCTTTTGTCATAAGAAGGAAGGCAGCGGGAAGATCTTCAAAACGGATCCCTTCCGGGAAGGAAAGACCTTCAAAAAGGCTTCGTTTGATCAGTTTATCCCAGGGGTAAGGAGAAAAAAGGGCAAGCTGTTCCGGGGATTCTTTCACAGAAAAGTTCTGCTTTTTACATGGGCAGGGGCTTACAGATGTTTCTCCTGTTTTCTGGTTTTCTTCATAATGAGAAAAAAGGATCAGGTCATTTTTATCCTGATCTGCTTTTTCCATGAGTATGGAGCAGGCGTCCGGCTCGATAAAGTCATCGCTGTCGATGAACCACACATATTCTCCGGAGGCTTTGGAAAAGCCGTAATTTCTGGCGTGACTGACGCCTTTGTTTTCTGTTGTAAAGATTTTTATTTTTTCCGGAAAGCGCGACTGAAAGTCTTTTAAAATTTCCGGGCTTTTATCTGTGCTTCCGTCATTTACGGCAATAATTTCCATATCATGAAAACTCTGGCACACAAGACTTTCCAGACATGGTGTTAAATAGGTTTCTACGTTATATACGGGAAGGATAAGGCTGAGTTTACAGTTTTCCATAAAGATTCCTCTTTTCTGATAATGGTATGATACTTAGGTTAAAAAATGCCTGACGAATTGTTTCGCACTTCGTGCTCCTACAATTCTGGCATTATAATATCATAGTATCAGTGGAAAAAGAACACAGTAAGGAAAAAAGATGTGGAAAAAATGTGTAATTTCATAAAAATGCGGGAAAAACTGGACGGACTCCTATAGAATACGGTATAATAAACAGGTTAAAGGGAAATCCAGTAACTATCATGATAATAAAAATAAGAGGTAGAGCTGTGAGCAGAAGAGAAGATTATAAAAGATTTATTGTATTTTGTCTGGCAAGTCTTGTAATTATTGCCCAGGCAGCCGCATTTGCTTATGTGTGGTATGATTATTACAGAGGACTGATCGACGAGCCGTTCTGGAGAAAGGGAAACTGGGCGCTGATTGCCATTTACGCTCTGATCAACACCCTGTTTTCCAAGCTGTACGGCGGTCTGAAAGTAGGGTATTTAAAGAAAATAGACGTTTTTTATTCCCTGACTCTGGCGACGATCTGTACGAATGTTGTGGCGTACTTTCAGATTACACTGATCAACCGCTGGTTTTTAAATGTAGGACCTATGATCGAAATGACTTTTGTGCAGATCCTGATGATCATTCTGTGGATTTTCGGTTCCCGGTTTATTTATTCCAGACTGTACAGAGCAAGAAAGCTGCTTGTCATTTACGGTGACAGAGATCCGGGAGATCTGATCCATAAGATGAATTCCAGAAGCGACAAGTACAACATCAGCGGAAAGGTTCATATAAGTGTCGGAGAAGAAAGAATCCATAAGCTGATGAATGAATATGAAGGCGTCATTATATGGGATTTGCCGTCTGCTATACGAAACAGGTATCTGAAATACTGTTTCGACCATTCCATCAGATGCTATATGAGTCCGAAAATTTCAGATATTATTTTAATCGGCACAACGAGGATTCATCTTTTTGATACGCCTCTTCTTATGTCCAGAAATCACGGATTTTCTGTGGAAGAGCGGGCGGGAAAGAGGATTCTTGATATTATTGTGTCGGGTATCGGAATTGTTCTGACTTCCCCGCTGATGCTTCTCATTGCCATCTGTGTAAAGGCATATGACAGAGGTCCTGTGTTTTATCTTCAGGACAGGCTTACGTATAAGGGAAAAGAGTTTAAAATCTGCAAATTCCGCAGTATGTGCGTAGATTCTGAAAAACAGGGAGCGCGCCTTGCGTCAAAACATGATTCCCGCATCACTCCTGTTGGAAGAGTGCTTCGAAATCTTCACCTTGATGAGCTTCCCCAGCTTTTTAATGTGTTTAAGGGAGATATGTCTCTTGTGGGACCGCGTCCGGAACGGCGTGTGATCATGGACGAATATGAAAAGGAGATTCCGGAATTTCATTACCGTCTGAAAGTAAAAGCAGGTCTTACAGGTTATGCCCAGGTTTACGGAAAATATAACACCACGCCTTACGATAAGTTAAAGCTTGATCTTTTCTATATTGAGAACTACTCGCTTCTTCTTGATATTAAGCTGCTGTTTATGACAGTAAAGATTTTCTTCCAGAAAGAGGTTTCAGAAGGTGTGGAGGATACGCAGATAAATGCGCTGAAGGATTCCGGAGAAAATGCGCCGGAAGAAAAACGGAGTTGAAAATGGGAACAGAGTTAAGAGATTTACAGCTTGTAGAGCTTGATATATTAAAGGAATTTCTGAGGATCTGCGAGAAATATGATCTTCGGTATTATGCCCTCGGAGGAACGCTTCTGGGGGCTGTTCGCCATAAGGGTTTTATCCCCTGGGACGACGATGTGGATATTGGAATGCCGCGGCCTGATTTTATAAGATTTGGCGAAATTGCAAAAAAAGAATTTCCCCAATATATCCGATTCTGCACTTATCAGGAAACGCCGGGATACAGGTATTACGTGCCGCGTCTCACGGACAGCCGTGTAAAGGTGATCGACAGCTCTGCGGCAATGGAGCAGGAAAAAGAAGCGTGGATCGATATTTTTCCGCTTGACGGAATGCCGGGAAATAAATGGAAGAGAAAGCTTCACTGCTTTCGCCTTCTGATCGCCAGGGCGAGGGTGAATTATTCCATGTTTTCCACAAATATAGATTTAAAGAAAAAAAATCGTCCGTTTGTGGAGCGGGTGATGATCGCTGCGGGTAAAATCCTTCCCGTGGAAAAGATTTTCCGGATGGAAAAGGAGTTTCGCCGCCTTGACAGGCTGATGCAGAAATATCCTTATGATACTTCGGAATATCTTATAAATTTCATGGGCATTCATAAATTAAAAGAGATGTTCCATAAAAAGTATTACGGCGAAGGCGCGGATTATCCGTTTGAAGATGTGGTTTTACGGGGACCGGCAGATTATGAAGCCGTGCTTACCCAGATGTACGGAGACTACAGAAATCCTCCCTCAAAGGAGGAGATGAACCACCACAATACAAGAATAAAAGAAGGGGAGAGCTGATGGAAGAATATTCTGTTCTGATGTCTGTTTATGAAAAGGAAAAACCTGTTTTTTTCCGGGACAGCATAGAGAGTATGAGAAAGCAGAGTCTTCCTTTCTCTGATTTTGTGCTGGTATGTGACGGACCTCTTGGAAAAGAACTTGAGGAAATTGTTCAGTGGGCAGAAAGCTGTCTCGGAGAGCGTTTTCAGTGTATCCGCCTTCCGGAAAACAGGGGACTTGGAAAGGCGCTTGCAGAAGGAATCACGCACTGCAGACATGATATTGTGGCGCGCATGGACAGCGACGATCTGAGCAGACCGGAGCGCTGCCGTCTTCAGATGGAAGCGATGGAAAGGGGCGGCTACGATATTGTGGGCTGCGCTCTTGAGGAATTTAGGGAAACACCCGGAGATACGGGACACGTCCGGCTTTCCCCGGAGCATCAGGAGGAAATCCGCGTTTATGCAGGGAAACGAAATCCGTTTAATCACCCCTGCGTAATGTACAGGAAAAGCGCTGTGCTGAAAGCGGGAAATTATGTGGATTTTCCCGGGTTTGAGGATTACTGCCTGTGGATAAGAATGCTTCAAAAAGGCGCAAAAGCGTATAATCTCCAGAAGATTCTTCTTGATATGCGTTCCGGCGAGGGAATGTATGACAGGAGAGGCGGCGCTTCCTATATAAGATCCGTACTTCGTTTCCAGAAGTATTTAAAGAAGGAAGGCGTGATCGGAACGGGTACGTTTTTGAAGAACTGCACAGTGCGTACAATAGTTGGAATAATTCCGGGAAGTCTCAGGAAGGAATTTTACCGGATTTTTTTAAGAAAGAAACAGTGATATGGGAAAAATAAAAAAAACAGTAAAAAAGCTTGTAAATCTTACTCCTGGGATTAAGGAGGCGTCTGTCCGTGTTTATCATAAGTACAGTCAGCTCCGCTACAGGAAATATGCGAAAAAATATCCGGTGGACGCCCATACTGTCATGTTTGAGTCTTATATGGGAAGGAAATATTCCTGCAGTCCACGCTCTATGTTTGAGGCAATGTGCGAGGACAGCCGGTACAGAGATTATAAGAAGGTGTGGGCATTTACAGACCCGGAAAAGCACAGGTATCTGGAAAAATATCCCAACACGATTCTTGTAAAATACCGCTCTGAAGATTATTACAGGTATTATGCCAGCGCCGGTATGTGGATTACAAATTATCTTCTGGATTATGGAATTGAAAAACGTCCGGGGCAGATTTATGTACAGACATGGCATGGAACGCCTCTGAAAAAAATCGGATGCGATGTGCCCCGTCTTGAGCTTTCCAAAAAAGAACGGGAAAGAACCTGCCGGGAATATCAGAGGGAAGGCCAGATGATTGATTTTATGCCGTCGCCCTCGCCTTTTTATACAGAAAAGGTAAAAAGCGCCTTCTGTCTCGGAGAGCAGGCGAAGGTGTTGGAGCTTGGCTATCCGAGAAACGATGACCTGTTCCGGTATACGCAGGAGAAGTGTGAAAATATAAAAAAAGAGCTGGGGATTCCGGCAGATAAAAAAGTCATTCTCTATGCACCGACCTGGAGACAGAGCCAGCATACGGCAGGCGAGGGCTTTACGTATAAGCTCGGGATTGATTTTGACAAGATGAAGGCGCGCCTTGGAGATAAGGCGGTCATTCTTTTTCGAACCCATTATTTTATCAGCAATTCCTTTGATTTTTCAAAGTATGGAGGTTTTATAAAGGATGTATCCTCCTATGACGAGATTAACGATCTGTATCTCGTTTCCGATCTGCTGATCACAGATTACTCCAGCGTATTTTTTGATTACGCAAATCTGGAACGTCCCATTCTTTTTTATATGTACGATTATGAGGCGTACAGGGAAGAGATGAAGGATTTTTACTTTGGGATCGAGCTGCTTCCCGGACCGGTGATAAAAGAGGAGCGGGATATTTCAGAAGATGTGGACAAGCTTCTGGAAGGGTTTGTTGTGGACGATACGTACCGCCGCTTTAATGAGATTTTCAATCCGCACAGAGAAGTGTGCGGCGGGGAGATGGTGAGGGAGATTATAAAGAAGTGAATGAGGAAAAAGCCGGGAAACTGCAGGGAAATGGACAGTGGACCGGCTTTTTTGTCGAAAAGATTCAGTTGCAATTTTTGTAAAGGGATTTTATACTGGAATTACAGAAGGGTACACAGATGTTTGCAGTCAGATTATGCTTGAGCAGTGATGGAGGATAAACGTATGGATAAATCATATAAAACAAATTTACAGAAAACAGTTTCAGAAATTTTTCCGGTTTATTTACAGAAGGAATTGCTGAATCAGGCTGTAAATGAGAGCGTGATAATTAATAATAAAAAGAAAACTGCACAGCTTTCCTTGAATTTTACGGGTATACTTGATGTATCTGAATGCGATTCCGTTGAGGAAAAAATTGATACGATGATGCAAACTGACAGTGTTCTGAAGTTTATAGAAGAGTTTGAATACAGGCGGCAGTATCGGCATTTTTGTTATTTTAAATGTTCAGATATTGCATTTGAAAAAATAGAAGAGCTTGTTGAAAATGGAAAAGTTAATGTGTTTGATAAGAAAAGCTCAGATTTGATCGATAGCTATAGTAAGCCTTCTCTGCATATTGTGGGAAATCAGATTTACTTAAAATTTTCCAGTTGCCTTAATGACGGTACTGGAAACCGGATTAATTTTGTTGTGATCTGCGTGTTAGATAAGGAACATAATATAATTGAACTTCGGTTTGACCGGGTCGGGATTGCATACAAAAATTCATATAATTTTTATCGTGATAAAATAAATGAGATTCTTGCTTATCTGGAATCTGAAATGAAAATGAGAATAGAAAATATTGACTTTAAGGCAGTTATTGATTATGTTAAGTCAGAAAAGGAAAATATTTCCATATATGCTCAGCAGATGCAGCGAAATGGTACAACTGCATATTTGGAAGCGTATGATGATGGCGACGGCGTTATGCCGATTCTTGGAGAGTTGTCTGCTTTCATAGAAGAAAACAGAGAATTGTTTGATACAGATATTAACACAGGATTGATACGGGATAAGCTTAGAACTTTTATTAAAGAAATTGAGATAAAATCAGATATGCCCAGAGTAAAAGTGAGGCTGGAGGACAGGGATATAAAATTTGGTATCACACATAATTATAAAGGAATGGAGTACAGTTTTTTTATGTTTTATGGGGAACTTCTGGGCGGCGAGGAGGTGATGAATTATGTCAGGAATTACCTTATTGAGTGCAGTGGAGAGCTTGAAGAACTCATACAATCTGACAGCGTATCAGAGTAAAAAATGCGATGAATTTTTTGCGGTTATGCAACCGGGGGACTTTATTTATCCGGGTCATTTAAAATCGAAATTACTGCTTGATATAAAAACAGCTTACCTATTTATGGAAGATCTGAAAAAAGAGGGATTTGTAACAAATATTTATGAGGTCTACTGTAAACAGTGCCATAAAAGCAAAGGGATTTTTTTGGATACTCTTACAGATTTTAATGAAGACTATGCCTGTGATTTTTGTAATAACTCTTTATCTGTCTTGGAAGATATAATCGTGTTATATAAGGTGATCCATATATGACAGAGATGAAAAATGAAAATTACAATATAAAACAGTATCTTCAGGAAATCGTTAAGGAACCGTTGAAGATATTCCGGGAGCTGACTTCCTGGTCCGAAACAGACAAACAGGAATTTTCTGTACTGTTGGATAATCTGAAACGCCCTTTTGATAAGGATTCTGAAACAACAAAGGAAAAGGGAGACCGTCTGGAGAAACTGGTTTCTTTTCTTATACGAAAATCTTATTTCTTTGAGGTGTATCAGAATGTACATACAGGAACAAATGAAATTGATGAAGTGATTATTTTATCGGAGACAGGGAGACAGGCGCTTCATACATTTCATATTTCCAGAGATATTCTTGAGATTAATACGGATATTGCTTTGGGAGAGCGTAAAAACTACAATTCAACTTTGGGTGTTACTTATGTCGGGAAGTTTTACAGTCTGTTGATGAGTACAGACATCTCTTTTGGGATTATTTTTACGCAGAAGGGATTAACGGGACAGGAAGATGAGTTTCGCGATGCATATGGTCTTGTTAAGGTTCTGCGTATTATAGAAAAATACCGAAACAAAAGGGATTTGGTAATTCTTACATTTACGCTTGAGGATTATGAAAAAATCGCGGAAGGTCAGTCCTTTTTTGAACTGATTAAAGCGAAGAAACTGGAACTTCGTCTTGCTTCGGATTTTGAGCGGTTTTTAAATGATTACCAGCATGACAGCAGTGAACGTATCAAACAGATCATAAGTTCTCTTTCTCCAGATACTCCGTAGGTGTATACAGCGTATATTTTTTGAAAACAGTAGAAAAATAACTGCTCGTAGTAAAACCGAGGAGCATGGCGATGTCGGTCACAGACATGCCTTCAAGGAGAAGAAGCTTGGCATATTCAATTTTCTGCTGGTTGATAAAATGTCTGGGAGAGATTCCAAGCTGTTTTTTAAATTTTTGTTTATACTGGGAGCAGGAAAGGCTGGCGAGAGCTGCCAGCTCTTCCAGAGGAAGTTCCTCCGTAATATTATCAAGAATATAGTTTAAAGTTCGCCCTATGTCAGGAGACAGGGCGAATTTTTCGTTATTGGCAGAATGAATGAGCAGATGAAGGAAGAGCTGAAGATAGGAGGCAATAAATTCCGGCTCATCATTTCTCTGCGCCAGATAAAACGCCTGCTGGATCAGCGGGCGCATTTCTTCCGCATCTGCCTGCACCACATGATGGGGCAGCGCTCTTAATCTTTCAATCATATGTTTCGCAGTATTTTCATTCATAAATAAAAATTCTTTCGGATTGCTGATGTCAAGCTGAAACCAGTAAATTTCCCCAACAGAGACGGGAATGTCATTTGTACCGTGTATTTCGTTAGGGAAGGCGATGAAGACATCTCCGCCGGAAAAACGATAAGAAGAGGTTCGGGTGCTGAAAGAAAACGTTCCTTTTGTGGAAATGGTAAACTCGAAGGAGTTTTCATGATAATGCCATTTTAAGGAAGGAATAGAGTCTTTCATAGTATGGCGGGCAAGCGCGTGAACTCCGGGAACGTGGTGCTGTTCCTGAGTGTAAATAATACGTTCTTTTGTGAGAGTATACTGGTCATGCCAGTTAATAGCAGAAAACATGAAAATCTCCTCCCGGTACAGTTAGTTACAATTTACTGTGATGCCTTTAAATTTGTACGTTGTATGTAATTGATAGCAATATTTTTTTAATGATTGTATAATACAAACTATGAAAAGTCAATAAAACGGCCGTGACTAATCAGAAAAAAGTGAGCATAATGCCCATTGAAAGAAAGGAGCTTTTTGTGCAGAATGACACCCAGAGAAAAATTTATCAAGGCATTAAAAAGGGAACCTGTTACAGGTCATGTACCTCATTTTGAGCTGGTTATGTTTCTCACGATGGAATCCATCGGAAGGATACACCCGATTCACAGAGACTATTCTCAGTGGTATCAGATGAGCAAAGAGGAACAGGAACTTCATTTGACAGATATGGCTCTTGCTTATATTGAAATTGCCGAGAAATATTATCACAGTGCGATATTTGTTCACCCGAACCCCGGAGTAGTAGGAGACTTGGCAAATGATATTCCGTCTACAAGAAGGATTCTTGAGAAAATCAGAGAGCTTTCCGGAGATAAATACTTTCTGATGGTTCATGGGGATCCGACAATGGCGATTCCAAACGGCGATAATATGACGGAAATTGCAGTGATGATGTATGAAGAACCGGAAAAAATCCATGATATGACGAAGCGGCGCATGGAAATTGCTCAGAAGCAGGCTGATGAATTTAAAGGAAGCGGTCTTCTGGACGGATTTGCATTGTGCTCGGATTATTGCTTTAATACAAATCCTTTTTACAGCAGAGAAATGTTTGAGGAGTTTGTGACGCCGTATCTGAAAGGAATTCTCGATTATTACAGAAGCGAGGGCTATTATTCCATCAAACATACAGACGGAAATGTAATGCCGATCCTTGATATGATCGTAGACTGCGGTCCTGATGCAGTACATTCTCTTGATCCGCAGGGAGGCGTGGACTTAAAAGAAGTGAAGAAACTTTATGGGGATAAGGTATGTCTGATCGGCAATGTGAATTGCGGAAAAATGCAGACAGGAACGGAAGAAGAACTTGTGGAAGATACACGCCGCGCGCTGCGTGAGGGAATGCCGGGATATGGTTATATTTTTTCAACTTCAAACTGCGCATATACAGGACTGGGGCTGAAACGCTATGAGCTGATGCAGCGAATCTGGTGGGAAGAAGGAATTTATAAGTAATTATTTGTACGAAATAATGAATTTGGGAGGAAAAAAATTATGAAGAAAAAAATGATTTCTCTTTTAATGGCAGCAGCAATGACACTTTCTATGGGCGTGACTGTGTTTGCAGAAGAAAAAGAAGGAAAAGCACCGGAGGATATTAAGGTGGCAGGTGTTGTATTTCAGGAAGACCAGTTTATGAAGCTGATGCAGAAGGGGTATGAGGCAGCAGCGGAAGAATACGGCGTAGAGCTGATGTCAAGTAATACAAATAATGACCAGGCAAAAGAAGCTGATCTTATTAATACGTATATTAATCAGAAAATCGACGGAATTGCGATTGCTCCGTTAAATGAGACCTCTTCCATGCAGATGTTAAAGACAGCAAATGAAGCAGGACTTGAAGTTGCAGTTGCAAATACAAAGCTGAAAGATGCTCCGTTTGTATGCGGCGGATACACCTCTGACAACTATAACCTTGGAGAGCTTACCGGAAAAGAAGCGCGTAAATTTATTGAGGAAGAGCTGGACGGAAAAGCACGAGTAGCCATTGTACAGTTCAAATCTCAGCTTCCGGAACAGTCAACAGGCAGAATGAATGGATTTGTAGATCAGATCAAGGATCTGGAAGGTGTGGAGATTGTAGCAGACCAGGACGCATGGCTTCAGGACTCTGCAGTGCAGGTTGTAAGCGATATTTTAACAGCGAACGAGTCAAAGGGCGGAGTAGATATTATCTGGGCAGCGAACGACGGCGGAACAATCGGCGCTACAATGGCTGTTAAAAATGCAGGCAAAGCAGGAGAAACATTTGTGTTTGGTACAGATGCGGCAGAACAGCAGGCGGCTTTCTTAAAAGCAGACGACAATATTCTTCAGTGCGTGACAGGACAGGATCCATATACGATCGGATATAATACAATGGAAGCTTTAATTAAAACAATTATGGGCGAAGAAGGCGAGTACGGAAAAGAAGTAATCGTTCCGGGCGTTGTACTTACAAGAGACGACCAGGAAGGCGTTACGGCATTTGAAGCGGATCTTGCAGAAAAGATGGCAGAATAATCAAAACAGCCGGGCTGCTGCGTTGAGCAGCAGCCCTTTTTGTCTCAGGAGAAGGCTTAGGCAGGCAGAAGAGGTGAGAGATTAAAATGAGTATATTAAGAGCGGAAAATATAACAAAAATTTATCCGGGTACAACAGCCCTTAATAAGGTTTCGGTTGAGTTTGAAAGCGGGAAGGTTCATGCCTTTATCGGAAAAAACGGTTCCGGCAAATCAACCCTTGTAAAAATTTTTGCAGGAGCCGTAGAAGCGACAGAAGGCGCTTTTTATCTCGATGAAGAAAAGATGAATATAAATTCTCCGCAGGAGGCTCTGAAAAAGGGGATCGCAACAGTTTATCAGGAACTGAGTCTGATTCCGGGGCTTACAGTAGCAGAAAATATTTTTATGGGACGAATGCCCATGAGAGGGAAATTTATTGACTGGAAAAAAGGATATGAGGAGGCTGCGAAGCTTCTTAAAGAACTTCAGATAGATGTTTCTCCGAAAGAGAGAGTTGCAAATTTAAGTCTCTGGCAGTGCCAGATGATAGAAATTGCAAAGGCAATGAGCTATGAGCCGAAGGTTCTTATGCTTGACGAGCCGACGTCCTCTCTTGCAAACCATGAAATAGAGCTTCTGTTTCAGATGATACGGAATCTGAAAAAGAAGGGAGTTATTATTATTTATATTTCCCATAAACTCCAGGAGCTCTGGCAGATAGCGGACACATGTACAGTTCTCCGTGATGGGGTGCTTATCGGAAAGGTTAATATGCAGGGACTGGCAAGGGAAGAGCTTGTAAAAATGATGTTCGGCGATGTGGAAATTAAAACAAGACCGAAGGATTTAAAAGTTGGAAAAGGCGTGGTACTGGAAGTGGAGGGACTTACAAGAAAAGGGGTTTTTGAAGACATTTCCTTTCAGATTCACGAAAATGAGATCGTGGGAATCGCAGGTATGCTTGGAGCAGGACGTACGGAGCTGTTAAAATCTATCTTCGGCGCGGATCCCCTTGACAGCGGAACCATTCGCTTTTACGGAAAAGAAATTAAAAACCCCAATCCTGTGAAGATGAGAAATGAGGGATTTGCGCTCACGCCGGAGGACAGAAAAAATGAAGGACTTGTACAGATTATGTCTGTATTCGGAAACCTCTGTGTTGCCAGCATTGATTATCTGGGAAAACATAAATTTATCCAGCGGAAAAAAGAGAAGGATTATGTAAAAAGACAGATTGAGGATCTGCAGATAAAAGTTCCGGATCCCATGCTTCCGGTTATGTCTTTATCCGGAGGAAATCAGCAGAAGGTAGTAGTGGGAAACTGGCTGAATACGGAGCCGAAGATTATGTTTTTTGACGAACCTTCAAGAGGCATTGATGTCAATGCAAAGCAGCAGATTTTCCAGATCATCTGGGAGCAGTCCAAAAAAGGAATTTCCAGTATTATGGTTTCCTCAGAGCTGGAGGAGCTTCTGGAGGTTTGTCACCGCATTCTCATCATGCGCGAAGGAAAAATCGTGGGCGAGGTTTTGCCGGAAAATACAACAGTAGAAGAATTGTATGCAGCTTCTATGGGAGAGTGAACAGGAGGGTATTATGAACAGTAAAAGTTTTGATTTAAAAAAGTTTGTAAATACATATATGATGGAATTGATTCTGCTTGTGATCTGTATTGTAGTGGCATTCACGGCAGAGGGATTTTTTACAGTATCCAATCTTCTGGGGATTTTGAGAAGCTCCGCGTTAAAAGGCGTTATTGCATTTGGTATGACAATGGTAATTATCTGTGGGGAAATTGATCTTTCTATTTCTTCCACGGTAGCGCTTGCCGGCATTATTGCGGCTACAGTAGCCGGAAAGCTTGACGGAGCCGGCATTATGGGGCTTGACGGCGGCATCTGGGCCGGTATGCTTATGGCGTTTTTGTTTGCGGGACTCATCGGTTTTGTAAACGGGTTTATCCGTGTGAAATTTAATATTCCCACATTTATTATCACCCTTGCCATGATGAACGTGAACTACGGTCTCGCAGCGATCATCTCAAAAGGATTTCCTGTGACAACCGTTCCTTCCTGGTATAATATATTTGGCGCGGGTACAGTGGCAGGTTTTATTCCGGTTCCTGCGATTGTTCTGATCATCGTGTTTATTATTGTTCATATTGTTATGACATATACGACATTTGGACGTTCTGTGTACGCGGCAGGCGGAAATCCGGAAGCAGCGAGACTTTCCGGCGTAAATGTACGCAAGGTGAAAATCCTTGTCATGGTGATTGTTCAGCTTACGGCAGCTCTCGGCGGAATTATGTGTTCTTCCCAGGTTATGTCAGCGGCACATAACTTTGGAAAAGGCTGGGAAATGGACGTGATCGCTTCTGTAATTATCGGCGGGACGAGTATGAACGGCGGTATCGGAAAGGTACGCGGTACATTCGTAGGTATTATTTTCCTGGGCGTTTTATTAAACGGCATGACTCTTATGAATGTAAGCGAGTATGTACAGTATGTAGTAAGAGGCGGTCTGATCCTGCTCGCTGTACTTATTAATACAATACAGTTAAATAAGCAGGGAAAAGCAGCCTGAGGATTTTCATAATTTAAGAAAGAGGAATTTATATGACTGGAAAAGAGAGAATACTTCGTACATTGGAATTTAATAATCCGGACAGGATTCCGGTAGACTTATGGGTGCTTCCTGCAGCGCGTATGGAATATGGAGAAAAACTGGAAGCGCTTCTCGATACACATGAGAGAGATATTGTGTCTCTCGTGGGACCGTTCGATCACGGTTTTACAAAAGAATATTATGAATACGGCACGTTTCAAGATCCCTGGGGAAGCGTGTGGACAAATATTCAGCCGGGAATTATAGGGGAAGTAAAAGACCCTGTATTTAATGAAGAAGAATATGAGGGAATTGATGCTTATAGGGCTCCTACAGAAGAGTTTTTAAAACAGTGGGAGGATTATAAGGGGAATATTGAAGAACAGATTAAGGAAATAAGAAAAGACGGCAAATTTGTGATCGGCGGCTGGATCAGTCTGTTTGAGCGCCTCCAGTATTTAAGAGGAACAGAGAATCTCTACTGCGATATTGCAGTGGAAGAAGAGGATATGTTCAAGCTTATAGACATTGTAATGGGATTCCAGAGAGAATATTTAAAAAAATGGCTGGAAATGGATATTGACGCGATTGCCTTTGGAGATGACTGGGGATCGCAGAGGAGTCTTCTGATCTCGCCGGAACAGTGGAAAAAAATTTTCAAGCCCCTTTATAAAGAGCTCATCGATATGATAAAAGCAGCCGGTAAAAAAGTATTCTTCCACAGTGACGGATATATCATGGATTTATATCCGGAATTTATCGAAATGGGAGTGGACGCGATCAACTCGCAGCTCTGGTGCATGGGTGTGGAAAAGGTAGCGGAGAAATATGCGGGGAAAATTACATTCTGGGGCGAGATAAGCCGTCAGACAACGCTGCCAAACGGCACACCGGAAGAGATTCGGGAATGTGCGGATAAAATGAAGGCGCTTCTCTGTAAAAACGGAGGACTGATTGGGGAAAGCGAAGTAAACAGAGATGTACCCCTGGAAAATATCAAAGCAGTGTTAGAGGCATGGAATCAGGAGGGATAAAGATGTTTGAACCAAATTATAAGAATATCGTAAACAGCGCCAGAAATATAGAGGCGGAAAGACTTCCGCTTTATGAGCACAACGTGGATTTTGGGAAAATCGGAGAAATTATGGGAGTGGACCTTCCGTCTCTTTATAAGGGAGATGAAAAGGATATTCATGAATTTTTCCGTGTGTACAGTAAGTTCTTTAAGGATTACGGCTACGATGTGGTAACATTTGAGTGCTGTATCGGGGAAATCATGCCGGGAAGCGGCGCGCTCGGAGACAGTCGCGTTACGCCTGTGATCCAGGAAGAAGAGGATTTTAATAACTACCCCTGGGACGAAATCCCGGATTATTATTTTGAAAAATACTCGAAATACTTTCGGGCGCTCCGCGATGAAATGCCGGAGGGCATGAAGGCAATCGGAGGCGTTGGAAACGGAATTTTTGAGTATGTACAGGATTTGACCAGTTTTCAGGGACTGTGCTATATTAAGGCAGATGACGAGGAGCTTTACGAAAATCTTTTTAAGAAAGTGGGAGAGACAAACTTAAAAATCTGGGAACGGTTTATGAAGGAATTTGGTGATATTTACTGCGTTCTCCGCTTTGGAGATGACCTGGGCTATAAGAGCAGCACCATGCTTTCCCCGACAGATGTTAAGGAGCTGATCCTTCCAAAATATAAACCGATTGTAGACCTTGTTCACAGCTATAATAAGCCGTTTCTTCTTCATTCCTGCGGAAAGATTTTTGATGTAATGGACGACCTGATTTATAAAGTAGGGATCGATGCAAAGCATTCCAACGAAGATCAGATCGCGCCGTTCCCGTACTGGGTGGAGCAGTATGGAGATAAAATCGGAAACTTTGGCGGAGCGGACGTGGATATGGTGTGCCACTGTTCAAAACAGGAGCTCAGGGAGTACATTGTAGATGTGATTAAAAAATCACAGGGACACGGCGGTTTTGCTTTTGGAACAGGAAATTCCATACCTGCATATGTGCCGACAGAAGGCTATCTGAACATGATTGAAATTGTAAGAGAATACAGAGGAGACTTTAAGAGATGAAATAATGTAACGCAGCCAGGCATTGAGAAGAAGTGAGCAGTACTCCTCTTCAAATGTTTTGTCGAAAAGATTTTATTGCAATTCCATAAAAAGTCTTTTATACTGAAACTGCAGGGACACATACCTGCAGTTTTCTTTCTTATATACTGTATTCACAGTATCATTCCAATATTTATTTTTAAACGGCACAGGGCAGGATTTACATCTATTTGCAGGTATGTTATATTAAAAACAGGAACGAAATGTTCTTTTGAATCTGTCCTGTGTATGAGAGGAGAAAGCATGGGAAACCAGGACAAACTTATGACGCGCTATCTGTCAGACCCGGAACACTTTGCCGATTTTATAAATGGAACATTGTTTCAGGGCAGACAGATGCTGGACGCAAAAACCATAATCCCCGTTCCGCAGAGAAAAGTGGAAGAAAGCGTTTCGCTTAAAGGGAAACCGCTTCTTTTAGACGGTACGAGAGACGCCGTTATGAAGCAGGATTTTAACGGGATTTACAGCGTTTTTGCAGTGGAAGCACAGACAAGTACCCATTATGGAATGCCTGTGAAAAATCTGGCATACGATGTGACAGATTACATATCCCAGGTGCGCATGTTTACAAAAGATAATAAACATAACAAGGCATATACAACATCTGCGGAGTTTCTTTCCGGAATGCGGGAGGACGATAAACTCACGCCGGTGTTTACAGTCGTGCTTTATTATGGAGAAAATAGATGGGACGGTCCTCTTACGCTTCGGGAAATGTTCGAGATTCCGCCGGAATTAAAGCCTTTTGAGCAGTTTTTGCCGGAATACCGGATTCTGCTTGTACAGCCGGAGCTGGTAGAATCGGAAAATTTCCGCGGCGACTGGAAGACCATATTTGAAACTTTAAAATGTTCGGATAATGGCGAGAAAATGGAGAAATATGTAAAGAGTCATTTCCGAGAATACAGGGAAATGGAGAAGGACTCAGAAGAACTTCTCATGAGTATGCTCCATGAGCCTGAACTGTACCGGAAAATAAGAAAAGAAATAGAAAATTCCCAGGAGGAAGAGGAAAAGGAGGGAAGTGTTATGTGTAAAGCGTTTGATGAGATGCGGGAAAAATACAGGAATATCGGGCATGAGGAAGGCCGTGCAGAAGGAATTATGGAGGGGCAGATAAAAGGAGAAAATGTTTTCGCTGCTTTGATTGCCGCAATGACAAAGGACGGCAGGGCTTCAGAGCTTTCGCGTCTTGGAGAGGAACCGGGATTTCTGGAAGAAATGAAGCGTATATATCATCTGTAAAAGATAAATAAGTATTTTACAACAAGGCGGATTCACGGGAACAGAAGGTGAACCGCCTTGTTATTTTTACGGCAGAATGATAATATAGTAAGCAAAAGCAGATTTCGAAAGGAGGACACCAAATGGGCTTTAAAAGTCTCTTTAAAAATTCCTGGTACGTCCGATGCTGCCAGATGCCGGTACGTAAAAATACAATTCTGCTGGAATCCACAAACGGAGCAGACATAGGCAATAATATGCTCCGCATTATGGAGGAGCTTTCAAAACCGGAATATGAAAAATATGAGATCCGGCTTTCCTGCAATCAGGGCGTATTGCCGAGGGCGGAAGGGCTTTTAAAAACATACGGACTTAAGAATGTAAAAACAGTTGTGTGCAACAGCTTTCAATATTATAAGCTTCTGGCAACGGCAGGGTATCTTTTTACAGACAGTACTTTTCCCAGACGTTTTATTAAGCGTGAAGGACAGACTTATGTAAATACGTGGCATGGAACGCCGCTTAAAAAAATGGGAAAAGATGTGCCGGGCGGCGCTCATGTGATCGGAAATATCCAGAGAAATTTTCTCATGTGCGACTATCTTTGCCTTCCCAATCCTTATACAAAAGAAATTTTCCGAAAAGCATATAACCTGGAAAATCTCTTTTCCGGAAAATATGTTTTTGCCGGTTATCCGAGAAACCAGGCATTTTTTGAGGAAGAAAGGCAGAATGAGGCGAAAAAGCTTCTGGGAGCAGAAGAGAAGCGCCTTTACTGCTACATGCCAACCTGGAGGGGGACGAGCGTCAGCCAGACAAAAGAGGAACGGCAGCTCCAGGCGGACGTTTTGAAGGAGTATTTACAAAAGCTGGATATGGCAATGAATGACAGCGAACTTATGATGATCCGCCTTCACCCTTTTGTGGGACCGCTGATTTCCTGTGAGGAATTTAAACATATCCGGTATATGCCACAGGAGATGGATCCCTATGAGATTCTTGCAGCTGCAGACTGCCTTGTGACAGACTATTCCAGCGTGTTTTACGATTATGCAAATAAGAAACAGGGAAAAATCGTCCTCTTTTTGTACGACAGGGAAAAATACGAGTGCGAGCGTGATATATACGGCGAGATTTCCGATCTGCCCTTTCCTGTGACAGAGACGACAGAGGGACTTCTGGAAGAGCTTCGCAGTCCGAAAAAATATGAGGACGCGGACTTTTTAAGGGAATACTGCTTTTATGATGGAAAAAACGCCGCGAAAAACATCTGCAGTCTTGTGTTTCATGGGGAAATCCCAAAAGAAATTTCCATAGAAAAAGAAGAGCCGAACGGCAGGAAAAATATTCTTTTTTATCCCGGAGGTCTTCAGAGAAAAGGCTTTACAACTGCTTATCTGAATCTCATGGAAAACATAGACAGGGACGCGTACAATTACTATGCGGCGTTTCAGGAAAGCTATGTGGAAAACAACCCGGAAAGAGTGGAGATCATTCCGGACTTTGTGCAGATCATGCCTATGTCAAAAGGCTGGTTTCTCACGTTCCGGGAGGCATTGGCAAGCGCGCTTTTTTATAAGTGCAATATAGAAAGCGGATTTACGAGAAAATATCTCCATCGCTTTTACGAGAGAGAGTACAGGCGGAATTTTGGCTTTGCAGACATGGAGTGGTGCATTCACTACAGCGGATATGAGAGAAAGATGATCGGGCTTTTTCAGGCGGCGCCTGTGAAAAGAGGGATTTTTGTACACAGCGATATGCTGATGCAGATTCAGACAAGCCACAATCAGCACCTTCTCACTTTAAAGCAGGCGTATCGGGAATATGACTTTACGGCAGCAGTATCAGAGGATATTTACCAGAGTACCCTTCCCATCTGCGGGGAAAATCCAAAGCTTTGCGTGGTGGATAACTGCCATGCTTATAAGAAGGTGCTTGAACGGGCAGAGGAGGAGTTTGCTTTTGACGATACCACCACCTGCACCTGCACGAAGGAAGAACTGGAGAAAATCCTGAGAAAACCATGCAGGAAATTTATTTCCGTGGGAAGATTTTCCGCGGAGAAGCGCCACGATATGCTTCTTGATGCCTTTGCCCGCTATCATAAGGAAAATCAGGATACGATGCTTCTTATTGTGGGCGGCGGTGGAAATCTCTATGAAAAAACATGGGAGCATGTGGAAAACATGGGGCTTACGGAAAATGTAGTCCTTCTTCGTTCCATTGCAAATCCCATGCCCATTATGAAGGCCTGCGACCTGTTTCTTCTCACCTCCCAGTATGAGGGACAGCCTCTCGTTCTCATGGAGGCGGACACACTGGGGCTTCCTGTGATTTCCACAGATGTGACAGGTTCGGGCAATTTTATGAGGCGTTTCGGAGGGTATCTCGTTCCTTATTCGGAGGACGGCGTTTATGAAGGCATGAAGGCGTTCGACAGGGGAGAGGTTCCTGTGATGAATATTGATTTTGAAGGATATAACAGGAAAGCAGTGAAAGATTTTCTGGAACTTCTGAAATGAGAGTATTAAGAGAATACTGTAAGAAGGCAATATAAGAGAAGTATCTACGAAAGGCAGGATTATATTATGGAATACGAAATTAAAAATGAAAAACTGGCAGTTGTGATTTCCTCAAAAGGAGGAGAGTTCCGCTCTGTAAAAGACAGTGCAGGAAGGGAATATCTGTGGCAGGGGGACGAAGCTACCTGGACAGACAGAGGTCCGAATCTTTTTCCTTATATTGCGAGACTGACTGACGGAACTTATACATATGAAGGAAAAGAATACCATATGGATATTCACGGTTTCCTTATGTATTCAGAGATGGAGCTTGTAAGCCATGAGGATACAAAACTTGTTCTCGGGCTTCACAGTTCTTCGGAGACAAAAAAACAGTATCCTTTTGATTTTTCTCTGGAAATCCAGTGGGAGTTAAAAGGAGAAAAAGTTGAAATTACATATCAGGTTAAAAATCAGGGGGAGAAAGAAATGTACTTCGGCATCGGCGGACACCCGGGATTTTCTCTTCCTCTTGAGGAGGGGCTCTGCTTTGAAGATTATGAGCTGGATTTTGGAAAAGAGGCGGCGCCTGTCCGTGTGGGAATGTCGGAGGACTGCTTTGTGACAGGAGAAGATACGGCATTTCCTCTTGGGGAATCCGGCGTGTTAAAACTTCATCATCATCTTTTTGACGATGACGCCATTATTTTAAGAGAGATTCCGGAAAGAGTTGTCTTAAAAAGCGCAAAAGGACAGGCTTCTGTGACTGTGGAATTTCCGGATATGAAATATCTCGGAATCTGGCACTGGCCGAAAACAGACGTGGATTACGTGTGTGTCGAGCCCTGGACTTCCCTTCCGTCCAGAAAAGGAGTTGTGGAAGCTCTGGAAGAACAGGAAAATCTGATTTCTCTTATGCCGGGCTGCGAATATAAAAACATATGGAGCATTGCTGTAAAAGCAGTGGAGTAACCCTGTAAAATCATAACGTGAATCCTTTAAAATATAGAAAAAGACTTGACTTTTGCCCTTGACCTGTGGTACACTTTACGGGCGACATGGAAGTTAGGTCTTTTTTTTATGCCCGAAAATGATGGCGGATACATCATTGACATAAAGACAGGACCATGCAAATGAAAACACTGGAGGTGGAAGTTGTGCGCGTTAAAATTACATTAGCATGTACTGAGTGCAAGCAGCGTAACTACAATATGACGAAAGAGAAAAAGAACCATCCGGAAAGAATGGAAACTAAGAAATATTGTAAGTTCTGCCGTACACACACAATGCACAAGGAAACAAAATAGTCACAAGAATTGTGAGGTTAAGCTATGCAGGAAAAAGAAAAGTCTGCTGGCAAGAGCCAGAAGAAAAGTTGGTTTCAGGGACTTAAATCCGAGTTCAGAAAAATCATTTGGACAGACCGTAATACTTTGATCAAGCAGACAGTAGTTGTAGTAATTGTTACCATTCTCCTTGGCGTGATCATCAGCGTCATGGATGCAGCTATTCTCGAAGGAATTAATCTGTTAATGAAATAAGGACAAGGGTGATTGTATGTCAGAAGCAAAATGGTACGTTGTCCATACTTATTCCGGGTATGAGAACAAGGTAAAAGCCAACATTGAAAAGACAATCGAAAACAGACATCTGGAAGACCAGATTCTGGAGGTTCGTGTTCCGCTGCAGGACGTAGTGGAAATGAAGAACGGAACTGCCAAGCAGGTTCAGAAAAAAATGTTTCCGGGTTATGTGCTTCTTAATATGGTGATGAACGACGATACCTGGTACGTGGTGCGAAATACACGTGGCGTTACAGGCTTCGTAGGACCGGGATCCAAGCCCGTACCATTGACAGAAGAGGAAATGCTGCCTCTGGGCATTCAGAAAGAAGATGTCCAGGTTGACTTCGCAGAGGGTGACATGGTAGTAGTTACCGGAGGCGCATGGAAGGATACAACGGGTGTTGTTACTTCTATTAATCCGCAGAAGCAGGTTGTGACTATCAACGTTGAACTGTTTGGCCGCGAGACGCCAGTAGAAATAAGTTTCGCAGAAGTAAAAGCATTATAACAACAGGGTAACACAATATCGTGGGAGGGACATACCCCCGCCAATACCACATAGGAGGTGCCGAAAATGGCAAAGAAAGTAACAGGATATATCAAATTACAGATTCCGGCTGGTAAAG
>URHH01000013.1 GCA_900547615.1 uncultured Blautia sp.
ACCGGTTTCTGGCGGCAGTGGCGCAGCCTGTATCCGATAAAAGGATCGTGGGCTGTTTAAGTACAATGGGGGAGAGCTGCGGGCTTTTGCTCCGGCTTCTTCTTACTGTGGACGTGCTCTGTATGCTGACCTTTATTATTCTCATGGTAAGTTTTGGAGGAGGACCTTAAACCTTTATGAAGGCAGAGATTTATTCCTGGATTAAAAATCTTGCTGTTTTTTATATTCTTCTTACGACAGTAGTTCATCTTGTGCCGGATAAGAAATACGAGAGATACGTCAGGCTGTTCATGGGGCTTCTCCTGATTTTTATGCTGATCACTCCTGTGTTTGCCCTTCTTGGAAAAGGAGAAAAGCTTCTTGCGGATTTTCAGCTTTATTATGAGGAGGAGACGGCTGTTATGAAGGAAAAAGAGCTTTCCAATCTTCAGGAAATTTACTTAAAAAAAGGGTGGCAGTGGGAAATAGAAGAAAAAATAAGGGATTCTTTAAAAGAAAAAGGCATATATCCGGGGGAAGTGGAAGTAGATATAGAAGGGGAAGAGGCAAGGGCAGTTCTTTATATGGAGGAGCTGCCGGGGGAGGCAGAGAAAGGAAGGATAGAAAGTGGAATGGAAGTCTGCGGGTTTAAGAAAGGAACGTTTGAAATCAGGACTTTTGAACATGAGCCGGCAGCAGTGGGTGGTTCTGCTTCTTCTGGGACTTCTGCTGGCGGTGGCAGCTCTTCCGGTATCTCATGAGGGGCGGGAGAAAGAGACAGAAGCGGAGGAAGGAACCATAGAAAAAACAGAGCTTGAAAGGAAGCTGGAACATTTTCTTTCTAATGTGGAGGGAGTGGGGGAGACAGAGGTAGTTCTTATGACAACGGAGGGAGGAAGCTTTGGAAGTGAGGAGAGGGTAAAGGTGACAGGAGCGATCATATCGGCAGAAGGCGGAGAGAATCCGTCTACCGTACAGAAGATTCAGGATGCTGTCCAGGCATTATTTCAGATAGAAGCCCATAAAATTAAAATAATGAAAAGAAAATGAGGAGAGAAAAAGTGAAAAAGATCATGAAAAAAAATCAGGTGATTATCACCTCCCTTGCAATTTTGATTGCAGTAGCCGGTTATCTGAATTTTGCAGATGTAAACTTAAATTCAAAAGATAAAGAGGCAAGTACGGACAGCAGCAGTATTTTGGAAGATGTGGATTATGACATTTCAGAAGAGACGGCACTTCTTGAGGAAAACGGAGAGGGAACTGGCGAGCCCCTGGCGCAGGACACCGGTACTCCGGGCGAGGCGGTACTTACAGGCGCTTCCAGTTTTGCGGCACAGGCAAAATTAAGCAGAGAGCAGGTTCGATCCCAGAATAAGGCGGATCTGCAGGAAATTATAAGCAGCGAAGAAATAGGAGACGAGCAGAAGCAGACGGCAGTCAACACAATGGTGGCAATGACGGAGCTTACGGAAAAGGAAGCGGCGGCAGAGCTTCTTCTTGAGGCAAAAGGTTTTTCCGATGTAATTGTAAATCTCACAGGAGAGACGGCGGACATCGTAGTTCCTGACAGCGCGCTGGAAGAGGCGAAGCTGGCGCAGATTGAGGACATTGTAAAGAGAAAAACAGGAATTGCAGAGGAGAATATTGTGATCACGCCTTTAAGTCAGAGCGATGAGACGGTTGTGGAAGAACCGGCTGCAGAGGAATCATATGAGGAAGAGTCTTACGAAGAGGGGGAGGAAGCCTCTTCAGAAGAGATAAGTGAGACAGAAATCCCTTGACAGTAAAGCCTTCCATATACTAGAATAGGAATGCTGTAAAAATATTGACAAGTGAACGAAAAAGAGAGTATAGGAGGCCAGACGTGTCGAAGTATACGAAAGAAATAGAAAAAAGAAGAACCTTTGCCATTATCTCCCACCCGGATGCCGGCAAAACAACCCTGACAGAAAAATTCCTGCTGTATGGCGGGGCAATTAATCTTGCCGGAAGCGTAAAAGGCAAGGCAACTGCCCGCCATGCAGTTTCAGACTGGATGGAGATCGAAAAAGAGAGAGGTATTTCAGTTACCTCTTCTGTTCTCCAGTTCCATTATGACGGATACTGTATCAATATCCTGGATACACCGGGACACCAGGATTTCTCCGAAGATACCTACCGTACCCTTATGGCAGCGGACTCTGCCGTGATGGTAATTGACGCATCGAAAGGTGTTGAGGCGCAGACAAGAAAGCTTTTTAAAGTCTGTGTTATGCGCCATATCCCTATTTTTACTTTTATCAATAAGCTGGACAGAGACGCAAACGATACCTTTGATCTTCTGGACGAGATTGAAAAAGAGCTTGGGATTGCCACCTGTCCTGTAAACTGGCCGATCGGCTCAGGAAAGAAGTTCCGCGGTGTGTACGACAGAAATACAAAGAAAATTCTTACTTTTACAGATACACAGAAGGGAACAAAAGAAGGTATTATAGAAGAAATCGATCTGGACGACACAAGAGCGGACGAAGTTATGGATCCGGAACAGAAGGAACAGTTTCTTGAGGAAATCGAGCTTCTTGACGGAGCAAGCGCAGATTTTGACCAGGAACTTGTAGATAAGGGAGAACTGACGCCTGTATTTTTCGGCTCCGCTCTTACAAACTTTGGTGTGGAGACATTTCTGGAGCATTTCCTTGCAATGACAAGCTCTCCGCTTCCGAGAAACGCAGACTGCGGTCCGGTTGACCCGATGGACGATGATTTTTCCGCGTTTGTATTTAAAATCCAGGCAAATATGAACAAGGCGCACAGAGACAGAATCGCCTTTATGCGTATCTGTTCCGGAAAATTTGACGCTTCAGAGGAAGTGTACCACGTACAGGGAGAAAAGAAGATGCGTCTTCTGCAGCCTCAGCAGATGATGGCGGAGTCACGCCACGTTGTGGAGGAAGCTTACGCAGGCGATATTATCGGTGTGTTTGACCCGGGTATTTTCTCAATCGGAGATACCATCTGTGCTCCCGGAAAGAAATTCGCATTTGAGGGAATCCCTACATTTGCACCGGAACATTTTGCGAGAGTGCGCCAGATTGACACTATGAAGAGAAAGCAGTTTGTAAAAGGAATCAATCAGATCGCCCAGGAGGGTGCAATTCAGATTTTCCAGGAATTTAATACAGGTATGGAAGAGATCATTGTGGGCGTGGTTGGCGTTCTGCAGTTCGATGTTTTAAAATACCGTCTGGAAAATGAATATAATGTGGAGATTCGTCTGGAAAATCTTCCGTATGAGCATATCCGCTGGATCGCGAATAAGGACGAGGTTAAGGTAGACAAGATCGTGGGAACTTCTGATATGAAGAAGGTCACAGACCTTAAGGGAAATCCGCTGCTTCTTTTTGTGAATGCATGGAGCGTTGGCATGACAGAGGACAGGAATCCGGATTTAATCCTGACGGAATTCAGTAAATAACCCTTTTATTTTGTTGGATAATTTGGTATAATATAAATAATTATTCAGAAGAGACTGCTTCGCACAGAACAGGCGGAGAATATAATTCTCAGGAGGGCTTATTATGGCGGAAAAAAGGACAACATATAAAATACAGGATTTAGGCAAGGTAGGAGAGGTTCACATTGCAGATGAGGTAGTTGCCATCATTGCAGGACTTGCCGCAACAGAGGTGGAAGGCGTTGCTTCTATGGCGGGAAACATTACAAACGAGCTGGTAAGCAAGCTCGGCATGAAGAGCCTGTCAAGGGGCGTGAAGGTAACTGTGCTGGAAGGCGTGGTAACCGTAGACCTTTCCCTTAACATCGAGTATGGCAAAAACGTTCTTGAGACAAGCAGAACCGTTCAGGAACGGGTGAAGACATCAATCGAAAACATGACGGGACTGGAAGTGGCAGATGTAAATATCCACATTGCCAGTGTTGATATGGAGAAAGAAAAAGGAAAGTAATTCTTTCCTTTTTTTACTATAAGAGAAGCAGGAGGATACAATGCGACAGAGAGATTTAAGAGAGCACGTTTTTAAACTGCTGTTTATGACAGAATTTAATACACAGGAGGAGATGCCGGAGCAGCTTTCCATGTATCTGGAAGGAATCGAGGAGGTTTCCGGAGAAGCACAGGAGAAGATCCAGGAAAAGTACCGTCAGGTTCTTTTTCATACAGAAGAGATCGATACGCTTTTAAATGAGACAAGCAGGGGCTGGAAGACAAAGAGGATGAGCCGCGTGGATCTTACTGCGCTTCGTCTTGCCGTGTATGAGATGAAGTACGACGAAAAGATTCCGGTGGGAGTTGCCATCAATGAGGCAGTAGAGCTTGCAAAACGTTTCGGAGGCGATACTTCCGGTTCTTTTGTAAACGGAATCCTCGGAAAGATCGCATCTGCGGAGGAACAGAAGACAGAAGAAGACAGACAGACGGAGAATGTGGAATCAGAAGCATGAAAAATGTATATTCTGTAGGTCAGGTAAACAGGTATGTAAAAAATATGTTTACCCAGGATTTCTTTTTACAGAAAGTGTATGTAAAAGGGGAAGTGTCCAACTGCAAGTACCATACAAGCGGGCATATTTATTTTTCACTGAAAGATGAGACAGGGACCATAAGCTGCGTCATGTTCGCAGGACAGAGGCGCGGTCTTGGCTTTTCCATGAAAGACGGCGATAAAGTTGTTGTTGGCGGAACCGTAGATGTGTACGAGAGAGACGGGCGATACCAGCTTTACGCAAAGGAGATCACTCTGGAGGGGGCGGGAGATCTTTATGAAAGATTTCTTGCTCTGAAACAGGAACTGGAAGAGATGGGAATGTTTGCGCAGGAGTACAAACAGCCGATTCCTCCGTTTGTGCGGAAACTGGGCGTTGTCACGGCGCCGACAGGAGCTGCTGTTCAGGATATACGAAATGTGTCTCTTCGGAGAAATCCTTATCTGCAGATCATTCTCTATCCTGCCCTTGTCCAGGGAGAAGGAGCGGCAGAAAGCGTGGCGAAGGGAATCCGAATGCTTGATGAGGCCGGGGTAGATGTGATCATCGCAGGAAGAGGCGGCGGTTCCATTGAAGATTTGTGGGCGTTTAATGAAGAAGTTGTAGCGCGCGCGATTTTTGAATGCAGAACGCCTGTGATTTCCGCAGTTGGTCATGAGACGGATTTTACCATTGCAGATTTTGTGGCAGATCTGCGCGCTCCCACGCCGTCCGCGGCAGCAGAGCTGGCTGTATATGATTACAGAAGTGTGTTAGAGGCAGCCGGTTCCTTAAGGGAGCGGCTGCATCGTGCCATGTGGGGAAAAACAGAGCTTTTCCGGGAACGGCTTTCCGGTTATCAGACGAAGCTTTCTTATGTCAGTCCGCAGAACCGGTTAAGAGAGGACAGGCAGAGGCTTCTTTCCCTGGAAGAAGCTGTGGAAACGGCAATGAATTTAAAGATAAAAGAAGAAAAACAGAGACTTTCTGTTTATCTGGAACGGTTTTCCGGGCTTTCCCCTTTGAAAAAGCTGAATCAGGGATATTCCTATGTGGCAGATGAGAGGGGAAAAACGGTTACAAGTGTAGATGGAATAAAGGAAAAAGACAGACTTTTTATCTCTGTGACAGACGGAACAATAGAGACTGAGGTTAGCAGTATCAGGAAGGAAACAGAACAATATGGCAGATAACAACGAAAAAACCATAAAGGAAGTGTTTGAGGAGCTGGACGTTTTAGTGGAACGTCTGGAGGATCGGGAAACTTCCCTGGAGGATTCTTTCCGTCTTTATCAGGAAGGCATGGAGCTTTTGAAATACTGCAGCGAAAAGCTGGATACGGTGGAGAAAAAGATGCTGCAGATAAATGAGGATGGGACATTCTGTGAATTTTCAAGATAAATTAAAAGAAAAGACAGGCAGAGCTGAGGAAGTGATAAAGAAGTATCTTCCGAAAGAAGAAGGCTTTGCGAAAAATATGGCGCAGGCAATGAATTACAGTATGCTTGCAGGGGGAAAACGCCTGCGTCCCCTGCTTATGGAAGAAACGTATCGGCTGTTTGGCGGAGAAGAAAAGGTGATTGAGCCTTTTATGGCGGGCATGGAAATGATACACACCCATTCCCTGATCCACGACGACCTTCCTGCCATTGATAATGACGATTACAGGAGAGGCCGTCTTACCACGCATAAAGTATACGGAGAGGCTATGGGCGTTTTAAGCGGCGCAGCTCTTTTAAATTACGCCTATGAGGTCATGCTTCAGGCGTTTGCTCTCACAGAGGAGAAAGAGCGCGTCATAAAGGCGCTGACTCTGATGGCGAATAAGACAGGTATTTATGGAATGCTGGGCGGTCAGAGCGTAGATGTGGAAAATGACGGAAAGCCTCTTACAAAAGAAATGCTGGATTATATTTACAGAAACAAAACCTCTGCTCTTATTGAGGCAGCCATGATGACAGGCGCGGTTCTTGCAGGGGCAGAAGAAAAAGAAGTGGAGATCATCGGTGAGGCAGCCGGAAAAATCGGTCTTGCATTTCAGATCCAGGACGACATTCTCGATGTCACAAGCACGGAGGAGGAACTGGGAAAACCGGTCCACAGCGATGAAAAAAACAATAAAGTAACGTATGTAAGCCTGTTTGGGATTCAGGAAGCGTCCGAACAGGTAAAGAGGCTTTCGGAGGAGGCAGTTTCTCTTATCCGCGGGCTTTATCAAAAAAATGAATTCCTGTGTACGCTGATTCAGGAGCTTGTAAGCCGCAGGAAGTGAAAGAAGGATACCAATGATTCTGGATAAAATAAAAAAGCCAAATGATATTCACAAAATCGCATTGGCAGATTTTCCTCAGCTTGCAGAGGAAATCCGAAATTTTCTATTGGAATCTGTAAGTGTAACAGGAGGACATCTCGCTTCAAATCTGGGCGTGGTGGAGCTTACCCTTGCGCTTCACAATGTTCTTGACTTTCCGAAGGATAAGCTGATATGGGACGTAGGCCATCAGGCGTATACCCACAAAATCCTGACGGGCAGAAAAGAAGAATTTAAGACACTTCGAAAAGAGGGCGGTTTAAGCGGGTTTCCAAAACGGTCGGAAAGCGACTGCGATTCCTTTGATACAGGACACAGTTCCACATCCATTTCCGCAGGTCTTGGCTATGTGCGCGCAAGAGATATTCTGGGACAGAAGCACCACGTTGTCTCCGTGATCGGAGACGGGGCGCTCACCGGAGGAATGGCATACGAGGCAATGAATAACGCGGCAGAGCTTAAAACAAATTTTATTATTGTTTTAAATGACAATAATATGTCCATTTCCAAAAATGTAGGAGGAATGTCTTCTTATTTAAGCGCGCTTCGGACAGCAGAGGTTTATACGGGAATGAAGATCAATGCGACAAAGGCTCTGAAAAAAATCCCTCGGATTGGAACGGCTGTTGTGGATACTATGAGAAAGACAAAAAGCAGCATCAAGCAGCTTATTATTCCGGGCATGTTATTTGAAAATATGGGACTTACGTATCTGGGACCGGTGGACGGTCACAATATGCGCCAGATGATGAAGCTTTTTAATGAGGCGAAGCGTGTGGAAGGTCCTGTTCTTGTCCACGTTCTCACAGAAAAAGGGCACGGATATATTCCGGCGTGCAGTCACCCGGCACGTTTTCACGGAACAGGTCCTTTTGATGTGGAAACAGGCAGGTTTCTGGAAACAAAGGAAAATCTGAATTACACAGATGTTTTTTCAAAGACGATGTGCAGTCTTGGAAAAGAAAACAGACGCGTTGCGGCGATTACGGCGGCAATGCCGGAGGGAACCGGATTAAAGGCATTTGGAAGAAGCTTTCCGGAACGGTTTTTTGATGTGGGAATTGCGGAGGAACACGCTGTGACCTTTGCAGCGGGACTGGCTCTTGGAGGTCTGATCCCTGTTGTTGCCATTTATTCGTCCTTTCTTCAAAGAGCAGTAGATCAGATCCTTCATGATGTGTGTATGCAGAAGCTTCATGTGGTATTTGCCATTGACAGGGCGGGACTTGTAGGAGCGGACGGCGAGACGCATCAGGGCTGTTTTGATTTTTCCTATTTGAGCATGATCCCGAATCTTACGGTCATGGCGCCGAAAAACGACTGGGAGCTTCAGGAAATGCTGCGTACAGCAGTACTGGAATGTGAGGGACCGTGCGCCATACGTTATCCTAAGGGAACGGCATATACAGGGCTTTCTGAATTCAGACAGCCTGTGACAGTGGGAAAAAGCGAAGTGCTCTATGAGGGCAGAGATGTGGCGATCCTGGCAGTGGGCAGCATGGTTTCCACATGCAGGGAAGTGTACGATATGCTGAAGAGCAGAGGAATCGAGCCGACGTTTGTAAATGTCAGATTTGTAAAGCCGCTTGATACAGAGCTTCTCGACACTCTGGCAAAAACGCACAGCCTTTTTGTAACGGTTGAGGAAAATGTGAAAAACGGCGGTTTTGGAGAGCATGTATCTGCTTATATGGAGGCTTGTCAGCCGGAGGTAAGCGTGATGAATCTTGCAATCTGGGATCGTTTTGTGGAGCAGGGTAAAATTGACAGCCTTCGGGCAAAAATCGGACTGTCTTCCGTAGAAATCGCAGAAACCATTACGGCTGCGCTGGAAGATAAGAATAAATAAAGAGGAATATCATGAAAAAACGACTTGATATAATGCTGGTGGAGCAGGGACTTGCTCCTTCAAGAGAAAAGGCAAAAGCTTATATTATGTCCGGAGACGTTTACGTTGACGGACAGAAGGAAGATAAAGCAGGTTCCATGTTTGCGGAAACTGCAAAGGTAGAGGTAAGGGGAAATACTCTCCCCTATGTGAGCAGAGGCGGTTTGAAACTGGAAAAAGCAATGAAAAATTTTGATGTGAGCCTTTCAGAGAAAGTATGTATGGACGTGGGAGCTTCCACAGGAGGTTTTACAGACTGTATGCTCCAAAACGGGGCAGTGAAGGTTTATTCCATTGATGTAGGATATGGACAGCTTGACTGGAAGCTTCGAAACGATCCCAGGGTAGTCTGTATGGAAAAAACAAATATCCGTTATGTACTTCCGGAGGATATACAGGAACCGGCTGCATTTTCATCAATCGACGTTTCTTTTATCTCCCTTACCAAGGTGCTTCTTCCTGTGAGAAATCTTCTGACAGAGGACGGAGAAATTGTGTGCCTTATCAAACCGCAGTTTGAGGCGGGAAGGGAAAAGGTAGGAAAAAAAGGAGTGGTCCGCGACCCTGCGGTGCACAAAGAGGTCATTGAAAAAGTCAGGGATTATGCCATAAGTATTTTCCTGGAACCGTGTCACCTTTCTTTTTCACCGATCAAAGGACCGGAAGGAAATATCGAGTATCTTCTCCATTTAAAAAAACGTCCGGAGGGAACAGATATTTCAGAGAAGCTGGAAGAGCTGGTGGATAAGGTAGTGGCAGAGGCTCACGGAGAACTGGACTGAAGGAACGTGTTATGAACAAGTTTTATATTATCACAAACAGTGAGAAAGATAAGGAGCTTGCGGTAACAGAGCAGATTGCGGAATATTTAAGAAAAAACGGATGTGTCTGTCATTTGCAGCAGGAGCAGAAAAAAGCGGGGGATTCTTACCATTATACAAATCCTGAACTGATACCTGAGGATACGGAGTGCATTATTGTTCTTGGAGGAGACGGGACTATGCTTCAGGGAGCAAGAGATGTGGTGCATAAAAATATTCCTCTTTTCGGAATCAATCTGGGGACGCTCGGGTTTCTTGCGGAAGTGGACAGGCAGTCGGTTTATCCTGCGCTTCACAAGCTGATGGAAGATGATTATGAGGTGGAAGAGCGAATGATGCTGAAAGGGACTGTGTACAGAGGAGAGGAAATCCTGGGAGAAGACATAGCTCTTAATGACATTGTAATCGGAAGAGAAGGGCATCTTCGCGTAGTCAGTTTTAAAAACTACGTAAACGGAGAATACTTAAATTCCTATAATGCAGACGGAATTATCATCTCCACTCCGACAGGTTCTACAGGTTACAGCCTTTCGGCGGGAGGACCGGTTGTATCGCCGGGCGCGTCCATGATGATCATGACTCCTATTGCCCCTCATACCATGAATACGAGAAGTATTATTTTTCCGGCTGAAGATGTGATCACTGTGGAGATTGGAAGGGGACGCCATCAGGACAGTGAGAGGGGAGTGGCTTCTTTTGACGGAGATGCAGTCGTTCCCATGATAACAGGAGATAAAATTGTGATACAGAAAGCTTCCGTGAAAACAAAAATCCTGAAGCTGAATCACTTGAGTTTTGTAGAGGTGCTGAGGCAGAAAATGCAGAACAGCTAGGAGGTAAAGGTGAAAGTAGCAAGACACGAAAAAATTATAGAGCTGATCCAGAAATATGATATAGACACTCAGGAAGAGCTTGCGGCAAGACTGAATGACGCCGGATTTAAGGTGACGCAGGCAACAGTTTCCAGAGATATAAGAGCCCTGAAAATGACAAAGGTGGCAGGAAAAGACGGAAAAGTCCGCTATGCTGTTCTCCAGGATAATTCTCAGGAGCTGGGGGATAAATATACGCGCGTGCTGCAGGACGCGCTCCTTTCTGTGGATGTAGGTCAGAACATTATTGTGGTAAAAACTGTTCCGGGAATGGCAATGGGAGTGGCAACTGCTCTGGACGCCCTGAAATGGGAGGAAATTCTTGGCTGCATTGCCGGTGATGACGCCATCATGTGTGTGGCAAAAACATCGGAGCAGGCAGAGGCAGTGTCAGAAAAAATCCGCAGCATAGTAGACGGACAGAATTAATAGACGGAGGAAAGAATGTTAGTTCATCTTCATGTAAAAAATCTTGCACTGATAGAGGAAGCAGAGGTAGAATTTGGACCCGGACTTAATATTTTAACAGGAGAGACGGGAGCAGGAAAGTCCATTCTTCTTGGTTCCATGCAGTTGATTCTGGGAGGAAAAACTTCCCGGAATATGATCCGGGAAAATGCAGATTATGCCCTTGTGGAGCTTTTGTTCCAGGTGGAAAATCCCAAAGTTTTAAAAAAACTGGAAGCTCTTGAGATCACTCCGGAGGAAGGGCAGATCCTTCTCTCCAGAAAGATTATGGACGGAAGAAGCATCAGTAAAATAAACGGGGAGACGTGTACGGTAGGACAGATGAAGGCTGCAGCTGCCTGCCTTCTTGACATTCACGGACAGCATGAGCATCAGTCCCTTTTATATCGGGACAAGCAGCTTGAAATTCTGGATTCTTATGGAAGGGAGCGGGTTTTCCCCCAGAAAGTCCTTGTGGAGGAAGCGTACAGGCAGTACAGGAAAAATCTGGAGGAGTTAAATTCTCTTGATATAGATGAAGAACAGAAGAACAGGGAGATGGCGTTCCTTGAGTTTGAGATCACAGAGATCGAAAATGCGGCGCTGACGCCCGGGGAAGACGAAGAGCTGGAACGCCAGTATAAAAAGCTTTCCAATGCCAGAAAAATTATGGAGATACTCCAGACCGTCCATACCATAACCGGATATGAAAACGGTGCAGGAGATATGACGGGAACGGCTCTTCGGGAAATGACAAAGGTAATACAGTATGACGAAGAACTGGAATCTCTTTCCCAGACCTTAAATGAGGCGGACAGCCTTTTAAACGATTTTCACAGAGAGCTTTCTTCTTATCTGGACGACCTTGTATTTGATGAAGAAACCTTTTATCAGGTGGAGCGGCGTCTTGATCTGATCAACAATTTAAAGGCAAAGTACGGACAGGAGATTTCCGGGATTTTGTCGTACAGGGACAAACAGATTGAAAAACTGGAAAAATTAAGAAAATACGAAGAATATTTCCAGGCTGCGAAAGAAAAAGTACAGAGAGCAGAAAAGAAGCTGGAAGAAGCTTCGTATGAGTTATCAAAAATCAGGCAAGAATATAAGGAACAGCTTGAACAAAAAGTAATAGAAGGCTTAAAAGATTTAAACTTTCTTGATGTGGATTTTGCAATCCGCTTTGACAGGAGAAAAAATTATACGCCGCATGGTTTTGACGATGTGGAATATGAAATTTCCACAAATCCCGGAGAGACGAGAAAACCTCTGGGGCAGATCGTATCAGGCGGTGAGCTTTCCAGGATCATGCTTGCCCTAAAAGCGATTCTTGCAGACAGAGACGAGGTGGAGACGCTTATTTTTGATGAGATCGATACCGGAATCAGCGGACGGACTGCACAGAAGGTTTCCGAAAAAATGGCAGTCATTGGAAATCACCATCAGGTTCTCTGTATTACACATCTTCCGCAGATCGCAGCAATGGCAGATACGCATTTTGAAATTGAAAAACACGTAAAAGGAAGCGAGACAACAACGCAGATCCACCCTCTTAATGAAGAAGATTCTGTGAGGGAGCTTGCAAGACTTTTAGGTGGCGCGGAGATCACAGCGGCTGTTCTGGAAAATGCAAAAGAAATGAAAGAATTGGCACAGGTACATAAAAATACAAGACTGAAATAAACGATTTGACCGCATAATAAGAGAGGAGACTTGAAAAAGCCTTCTCTCTTTTTTTGACGGAAGGAAAAATATGCGGTAAAGGAAGTGAAGCGATGAACAGGAAGAAGAAATACAGGCGTTTTGTACTGTGGTGCCTGGCGCTTGACCTTCTGGTTATGGGGTATATGGGATATTGCTGTCTGGACAGAAAAATACCGGACGAAATTTACGTTTCGGAAAAAGGCGGACAGAATGTGGAAGAGCTTCTGAAAAGACCGTTTCTCACTTTTGACGAGACAGTTCCGGTATCTGGAAACGGCAGTTATCTGCTGCCGTGCAGACTTTTAGGTGTGATCCCCTTTAAACAGATCAAGGTAACGCCGGAAGCGCAGAGAAGTATTTTTGTAAGCGGAAGTACAGTGGGAATGTATATGGAAACAGACGGAGTCCTCATCATCGACACAGGGGAAATTCTTTCAGAAGGGGGAGAAACAAAGGAACCGGCAAAAAACATCGTAAAACCGGGAGATTATATTGTAGCCCTGAACGACGAAAAAATTTCCGGGAAAAAAGACCTGATAGAAGATTTAAAAGAACTTGGGGGAGAAGAAGTGACCCTTGATGTTGTGCGAAACGGGGAGACAGTCCCGGTTTCCATTACGCCGGCAAAAGATAAGCAGGGAGAATATAAGCTTGGGATATGGGTGCGAGACGATACCCAGGGAATCGGAACGCTTACCTTTGTAGATGAAAACGGAAATTACGGCGCATTGGGACACGGTATCAGCGATGTGGATACAGGCGGGCTTTTAGAGATTCAGGACGGAGCTCTTTATCAGGCGCAGATTCTTGGAATCCAGAAAGGCGCCAAAGGAAGTCCGGGCGAATTATCCGGACTGATCCGCTATGAGCCGGGAAAGATCATCGGCTCCATTGAAACGAACAGCAAAAACGGGATTTACGGTCACTTTACAGGAGACAGGAAAAGTCAGATTTCCCTTAAAAAAATGCCGGTCGGATACAAGCAGGAAGTGACAGAAGGAGAAGCCTCCATTCTCTGCTGTGTGGAAGATGAGGTAAAAGAATATCAGGCAGAAATTACAAAGATAGATATGAACCACAGCGATACAAATAAAAGCTTTGTCATACGCGTCACAGACCCGGAGCTTCTCGCAGAAACAGGCGGGATCGTGCAGGGCATGAGCGGCAGCCCGGTTCTTCAGAACGGCAAGATCATCGGAGCAGTCACTCATGTATTTGTACAGGATTCCACAAGCGGGTATGGAATCTTTATTGAAAATATGTTGGAGCATTGAGTCCAAGCAGAAAGCGGAAATAGCAGACAGCATGAGTTTACTCATAAGCTGTTCTGCTATTTTTGATTTCTATTTGGCGAAAGCCAAACACCGAGGAAAACGGAGTTTTCGAGGTGGCTTGGACGGAGCTGGAGGCATGAAGTAAGCTTGCTTACAGATATGTCCTTTTTGAAGTGGCGATATACGGCGAAAGCGAACTGTCAACTTCTTGTAGAGAGAGTTTTGTTTTTTGAGGGTAAAAAGGCGTTTTATAAAAAATTTTAGAAAGATTTTTTGTTTTTTAAGCGCAAAAAGGCGTTTTATAAAAAATTTGAAGAGATTTTTTGTTTTTTAAGCGTAAAAAGGTATTTTATAAAAAAATTTGAAGAGATTTTTTGTTTTTTAAGCAGAGAAAGGTGTTTTATAAAAAATTAAATTCTCGCGTTTCTAGTTTTAGGGTGCATCTATGGATATAATATGATATATAGCCACACAATGAGTGTATAAAAAGGGGTAAGAACATGGATAAGAAAGAGAACATCGAAAAACAGATTCGTACATTGAAAGAAATCCGTGAAATATTAGAGGTGAACAGAACAGAATTTTCACGGTATATGGGTATTCCTTTAAGAACTCTGGAAGAGTGGGAAGCCGGCAGAAGACAAATGCCCGAATACGTCCTCAGGCTGATTGCGTATTATGTGAAAACGCAGAAATGGTTGAAAGAGCAGGGAATAGAATTGGAGGGAGAATATGAACAAGAATGAAATTGTAATTTTTGCGACAGAAGACAAAGCGATTACTTTGCCGGTAGCAGTTGGGCAAATTCTGTATTAAAGGGATATTTACGAAGAGTGCATGAAAGTGATTCAGAGTATGAAGTTTGGAGTGATTATGCTATAATGAAACAGAAAACCCAAAGTTTGCGAGGTTGAAAGATGAGTATACTGAAAAATGAAATTCCAATATTAGAGTTTGATACAGAAAGAAATGCGGTTATAAATCCTGCGCATGAAATGTTAGATATAAAGCTTCCATCAAAATGTGTTTTTGCTTTTTTGGAGGATTATATTGAAGAATACGCTGCCCAAAATAATCTAAAGCAGGTAGCCCATTTCATTAGCGCAACAAAGGAATATCCTATTTACAGAATGGAGTATAAAGGGGAAGAGATTGTACTTTGCCAGGCTCCTGTAGGCGCAGCTGCAGCAACACAAATTATGGATTGGCTAATTGGATATGGGGTACGAGAAATTATTTCGGCAGGATCTTGTGGCTGTCTTGAAGAATTTTCAGAAGGAACATTTCTCGTTCCGTACAAAGCTTTGCGAGATGAGGGAACATCTTACCATTATGCTCCTCCTTCACGCTTTATAGAAGTTGATGAAAGAGCAAGAAATGTTATTAAGGAAACGATCCTGGAACATGGTATGAAATATCAGGAAGTTATTACATGGTCAACAGATGGATTTTACCGTGAAACCAAAAATAAAATAGCCTACCGTAAAAGAGAAGGCTGTTCTGTTGTAGAAATGGAATGTTCGGCACTTGCAGCTTGCGCAGCTTTTCGTGATGTGAACTGGGGAATGATACTTTATACCGCAGATAGTCTCGTAAATGTTGATAAATATGATCAACGAAATTTTGGTGGAAATGCTTATGAATATGCACTCATACTTTGCCTTGATGCGGTAGTGAAGATGTAATAATAGAAAATACATATAAAAGATTGAGAAAGTCACAAAGGAGAAAAAGGACATGAGATTTCTAAAAAATCATTTTTCCATGTATACGCATTTACCAAAAGAAATCTATGTATTGGCTTTTGGCAAAATTATGACAAGCATGGGAGCCTTAATATGGCCGATGCTTACGTTGATCATGAGTGAAAAGCTTAATCTGAATGGACAGACCATCGGTATGTATATGATGATGTTCTCTATGTTTATGGGACCATTTTACTTATTGGGCGGCAAGCTGGCTGATAAATACAATAAGAAACATATTATTGTTACCTTTGACTTAATTGGAAACAGCCTGTATTTTGTTTGCGCAGTATTACCAATATCTATGACAACGCTGTATTTACTGGCGATTGCTTCCGTATTTCAGTCAATGGAGCAGCCGGCGTATGATGCTCTCATTGCAGATCTGACAACTTATAAGGATCGGGAAAGAGCGTATTCACTTAATTATCTTGCGATGAATTTAGGGTTGGTGATGGCACCGATGATTGGCGGTATTCTGTTTAACAATTATCTTAATCTGTCATTTTTTATAAATGGTCTTGCAGACATATCCAGTACATTACTGTTGCTGCTTTTTATTAAGAATGTAAAAAATACTGTCAGGGATAGTAAAATAGTAAACGAATATGAAAAAGGTGAAGCTGGTTCCATATTTAAAGTTTTTTCCGAACGAAAATTGTTCTTTTTGTTATTTATTATTTCGGGCATTGCTGCAATGATTTACAATCAGTTTAATTTTTTGATGCCATTACATATGGAGGAAGCCTTTCGAGGATCAGGAGCTTTTAAATTCGGAATTTTAGCAAGTATCAATGCTGTTGTTGTAGTAATTGGTACTCCGATAGTAACGAAAAAGTTTTCCGGGGTAACAGATGTCAGAATTATGTATTTTGGGCAGCTTCTGGAGTCACTGGGGCTTGCTTTCTTTATTTTTGTAAAACGTTATTTTGTGGTTGCTGTTGTGGGGATTATTATATTTACGACAGGTGAGATATTTGGTTCCATATCGAAAACGCCTTATCTTACGAAGCGAATACCGGAAACTCATCGTGGAAGAGTATTAAGCATCACAAATAGCTGTGCCGGATTGATTGGAATATTAAGTAATTATGTAATTGGAATTCTGATTGATTATTATACATTTCATACGGTATGGAGTATCATTGCGGCAATCGGTTTGTTTGTTATGATTTTGTATAGTATTTATTTAAGAATGGACAAGAAGGCATATCCCGGTCTTTATTCGGAGTGACGGTGTACTGTAATTTGTCCGTTTATCTGCCATTTATTTTGCTATTTACCATTGTAAAAAAATGCGATTGATTTTTTGTGCGTTTTTACGGATAATATAAGTTGGCGTATACGCGAAACAAGATGAACTTAAAGAGGCATATGCAGCTAAATTCGAAAAGAATATGAAACGCTGGTAATGTCCAAGTATGTTCTGCAATTTCTGTCTTAGAATGGGGTAATAAAAAATAGAAAAATCTTATTATGAATTCATTGAGAGAACAGAATTTTTCAACAGTAATTGGCATCAGTGGAATGGCGTTGCAGAATGTATCGGCAGATTTAATAAATTTGAATATTGCGGAGATGGGTGATTTTCCCTGAAAGTATGACATTTACCAGAAAAGAGATTATGGAAAAAGTGCAATTTCAGGAACAATATTTTCATTCTGAACTGATAATGTAAATAGGGTTTTCTCCGTTCCATCTATGTACTTTTAAAAAGTACTTTGCTATAATGTGATAGGAATAAAGCTGATTTGTTTGTATTAACGGTAATCTGTTTTCAAATAATAAACAAAAAGAGGAAAATTTATGGACCATTTCGAATTAGTATCAGAATACAGCCCTACCGGTGACCAGCCCCAGGCGATCGAACAGCTTGTAAAAGGTTTTCGGGAAGGTAATCAGTTTGAAACTTTGCTTGGCGTCACAGGCTCAGGTAAAACCTTTACGATGGCAAATGTGATTCAGGCTTTAAATAAACCAACCCTTGTACTTGCCCACAATAAAACACTTGCAGCCCAGCTTTACGGTGAGTTCAAGGAGTTTTTTCCCAATAATGCGGTTGAGTACTTTGTGAGCTACTACGATTACTACCAGCCGGAAGCATATGTTCCTTCCACAGATACGTATATTGCAAAAGACGCTTCCACAAACGATGAGATTGACAAGCTTCGTCTTTCTGCGACAGCAGCTCTTTCTGAAAGACGGGATGTGATCATTGTGTCTTCCGTGTCCTGTATTTACGGACTTGGTTCTCCGAAGGATTTCCAGGATATGATGATTTCATTAAGACCCGGTATGACAAAAGACAGAGACGAGGTGATCCGTCAGCTTGTGGATATTCAGTACACGAGAAATGAGATGGATTTTCACAGAGGAACGTTCCGTGTAAGGGGAGACGTGCTGGAAATTTTCCCGGCAAACTATACGGACTGCGCAGTGCGCGTAGAATTTTTCGGAGATGAGATTGAGCGTATTACCGATATTGATGTGCTGACCGGAGAAATCAAGTGCGAGGACAAGCATGTTGGAATTTTCCCGGCCTCCCATTATGTTGTTCCTATGGAGCAGATTTTGAAAGCTTCCGGGGAAATTGAGGAGGAGCTTCGGGATCAGGTGGAATATTTTAAAAGCGAGGATAAGCTTTTAGAGGCGCAGAGGATTGCGGAGCGCACCAATTTTGATATAGAAATGATGAAGGAAACCGGATTCTGTTCCGGAATTGAGAATTATTCCAGGTATCTTTCAGGGCTGGAACCGGGACAGCCGCCATATACACTGATGGATTATTTTGGAGACGACTTCCTTCTTATTATAGATGAGTCTCATAAGACCGTTCCACAGGTGGGAGGAATGTTTGCAGGTGATCAGAGCAGAAAGCAGACGCTTGTAGATTACGGGTTCCGTCTGCCTTCTGCAAAAGATAACCGTCCTCTTAATTTCGGAGAATTTGAGTCAAAGCTTGATCAGGTGCTTTTTGTATCTGCAACTCCGGGAGAATATGAATTTAACCATGAGCTTTTGCGGGCGGAACAGATTATACGTCCAACCGGTCTTCTTGACCCCAAAGTGGAGGTTCGTCCTGTAGAAGGACAGATAGATGACCTTGTAGGGGAAGTAAATAAAGAGATTGAGAAAAAAAATAAGGTTCTGATCACTACACTTACAAAACGTATGGCAGAGGACCTTACTGATTATATGAAGGATATTGGAATCCGCGTCCGGTATCTTCATTCAGATGTAGATACTCTGGAGAGGGCGGAAATTATCCGTGATATGCGCCTTGATGTATTTGACGTTCTTGTGGGAATCAACCTTTTAAGAGAAGGTCTTGACATTCCGGAGATTACGCTTGTTGCCATTCTCGATGCAGACAAGGAAGGATTTCTGCGTTCCGAGACGTCTCTCATTCAGACGATTGGACGAGCTGCAAGAAACAGCGAAGGTCATGTCATCATGTATGCGGATAATATGACAGATTCTATGAGAAAAGCGATCAGCGAGACGGAGAGAAGAAGGGCAATCCAGGAAGAATATAACAAAGCACATGGAATTACGCCGACTACCATTAAAAAGGCTGTGCGTGATTTAATTGCTGTGTCCAAAGCAGTTGCTAAAACTGAGGACAAGCTTAAAAAAGATCCGGAATCTATGAACCGCAAGGAGCTTACAAAGCTGATTGCCCAGGTGGAGAAGCAGATGCGTGCTGCAGCCGCAGATTTGAATTTCGAGCAGGCAGCAGAGCTTCGAGATAAGATGATCGAGCTTAAGAAAAATCTGGAAGAGATCCAGAAAGATTAAAAATGTTCAGGAATAAAGAGGTGCAAAAATGGCTTCGGAGATTCAAAAATTAAGATCCGAAAAGAAAAATGAAATATATATTATGAGGGAAGATCTTCTTCCCTTTTCTATGGGCGGAAATAAGGTGCGCATTGCAGGGGCTTTTTTCCGGGATATGCAGGAGAAAAATTGCGATGCCATGCTGATTTACGGAGAAAAGCATTCCAATCTCTGCCGCGTTCTTTCCAACCTTTGCTGCAGCAGGGGGATTTTTTGTGTGATGATCTGTTCACATGGAGAAAACGAGGAAGAAAAGGTTACGAATAATACACGTTTTATAGAGTGGAGCGGGACAGAAATCGTACACTGTAAAAAAACGGAAATTGCAGAGACAGTGGAAGCTCAGATGAACCGACTCAGAGAGATGGGAAAGAAGCCTTATTATATTTATGGAGATAAGACGGGAAGAGGAAACGAAGGAACAGCCGCGGCAGCATATGCAGAGGCATATGAAGAAATCCGGGAATTTGAGAAAAAAATAGGCTGGGAATTTGACTATATCTTTCTTCCATCGGGAACTGGGGCAACGCAGAGCGGTCTTCTCTGCGGGCATTTTCAGGCAGAGGATAAAAAGAAGATTATGGGGATCATGATTTCCTCCAGAGAAAAAGAGAGGATGTTTTCTATTATTCAGGAGGGGATTGAGGAGTACCATAAAAAAAGCGGGAGAGGACTAAAGACAGACTACGAGAAAGAGATTTTTCTTCTGGACGAATACCGGATTGGAGGATATGGGCTGTACGATGAGAGGGTGAAAGAGTGTATCAGAAGGCAATACAGAACGAATGGCATTCCCCTTGATCCTGTTTATACGGGAAAAGCGTTCAGGGGAATGGAAGAGTATATAAAAGAGAATCATATCAAAAACAGCAGGATTCTCTTTCTTCACACAGGAGGAACGCCTCTGTTTTATGATTTTTTACAAAAAGAAGAGGAAAGTTGTAAATGTTAGTTTCGGTTATCATACCATGTTATTATTCAGAAAAAACCATAGGAAAAGTAGTAGAGCTCGTCATGGAGGAATTTGAGAAAAATGAGGGTTATGAATGCGAATTTGTCCTTGTAAATGATGGCTCAAAGGATGGAACTTTTGCAGAAATCCGACGTCTCGGTGAAAAATATCCCAATGTGTGCGGCGTAAATCTTATGCGGAATTTCGGACAGCACAACGCTTTGATGGCGGGGTTTCAGTACACAAAGGGAGATTATGTTCTGGGAATGGACGACGATATGCAGACCCACCCTTCTCAGATTTTTAAACTTATCCATAAAATGGAGGAAGGGTATGATGTGGTGTACGGCGTCTATCCGGTAAAACAAAATTCTCCGCTGAAAAATCTGACAAGCAAAATAAACGAGGTAAGTTCAAGGATCATGCTGAACCGGCCAAAGGATATTGTGTCCAGTAATTTCTGGCTGGTAACAAGGGCAGTCCGGGACGAGGTAGTCAAGTACGACAGCTTTAATCCCTATGTAGACGGGATTTTTTACCGCATTACCCATAATATAGGAAACGTAGCGGTGGAACATCATAAGAGAGAATGCGGAACATCAGGGTATACCTTTCGAAAGCTTTTAAATCTCTGGCTGGCATACTGGAATTTTTCGGTGATTCCCCTGCGGGTATCCTTTTTTATGGGGATTTTTTCCGCAATGGCAGGAGTGATCATTGCTCTGATTGTAATTATTAATAAAATACTTCACCCTTCTGTGCCTGTGGGTTGGTCTTCTACCTTATGCGTGATGGTTGTGTTCTTCGGAGTGGTTCTCATGGTCCTCGGCGTTGTGGGAGAGTACCTTGGAAAAATCATTATGATTTTAAATAACACGCCGCAGTATATTGTAAGAGAAACTATAAATGCAGCGGACAAAAACAGTGCGAGTTCTATAGTCTGTGAGATTGTGGGAAGACAGGCAGAAGAAAAGGTTGAGAAAAAATGAAAAAAATCATGATTCTTGGAGCTGGGATTTATCAGGTTCCTTTGATCCAGGCTGCAAAGGAGATGGGGCTTACTGTGATTGTGGCAAGCATCAAAGGAGATTATCCGGGGTTTGCTCTTGCGGATAAGGTATATTACATTAACACAACAGACAGAGAAGCAATTTTAAAAGCGGCGGTTTCGGAAAAAATAGATGGTATCTGCACCACAGGAACAGATGTGGCAGTTTCTTCTATCGGATATGTATGTGAACAAATGGGACTCTCCGGAATTTCCAAAGAAGCGGCAGACCTTGTGACAGACAAGGCGAAGATGAAGGAGGCGTTTCAAAAAGGCGGCGTGTCTGCTTCCCGTTTCAGAAAGGTTTTTTCCTGTGAAGAGGCGAAAAAGGCTGCGGAGGAGCTGGGATTTCCTGTTGTCATAAAATGCGTGGACAGCTCCGGGAGCCGGGGCATCACCCTTGTAAAAGAAGCGGAGGGAATCTTTGAGGCAGCAGAAAAGGCGTTTTCCTGCTCAAAAAAAGATTATCTTCTTGTGGAGGAGGCGCTTTCCGGCACAGAAATCGGAGTGGACGGCGCCGTTCAGGACGGACGCATTGTTTTTCTTGCGCCCCACGATAAGTTTGTATACAAAAGTGAGAACATTACCATTCCGGCAGGACACAGCTTTCCATATAGCGGCGGCGGGGCAGCAGAAAAGGAGATCTGCCGCCAGATGGAGCTTGCGGTCAAGGCTCTGGGGCTTAAAAACTGCTTTTTTAACGCGGACGTGTTCGTAAAAGGAGAGCAGGTTTCTGTGATCGAGGTTGGAGGGCGAACAGGGGCTACCTGTATCCCTGAGCTTATCTCCATGTATTATGGATTTGATTTTTATAAAAAAATCCTGGAGAGCGCAATGGGAGACAGACCGAAGTTTCCGGAAATAAAAAAGAAACGCCCCTGCATGGCAAGGCTTCTTATGAGCCCAAAAGACGGAGTGATTACATCTGTTGATGAGAAAAAAATAAAAATGCTGCAAGAAAAAGGCGTGTTAATGACACTTGATTTTCCTGAGGGACATACGGTAGAAAAAATGGAAAACGGCACAAACCGTCTTGGGCATCTTGTGGCAGAGGCAAAAAATACAGAGGAATTTGAGGAAGTTCTTCAGGAGGCGTACCGCGCCATTTTTGTAGACGGAGTTTCACTGGAGGAATTATGGAGAGAGTAAAAGATTATCTTTTTCTGCATTTAAGCGTGATGATGTTTTCTTTTACAAGCGTATTTTCAAAGCTTGCGTCAAGAGAATTAAATGCAGGAGGACTGAAAAATCCAATGCTTTACGTCTTTGGATTTCTTATGTTTTTTGTGTGTTTTCTGTACGCGTTCTGCTGGCAGAAGATTATCAAAAAATTTGATCTGAACATCGGATATGCAAACAGAAGCGTGTATCTTTTATGGAGTCAGTTATGGGCGGTTATGATTTTCAAAGAACAGTTAAGCGGAAAAAATATAATTGGTCTTATGATCGTAATGGCGGGCGTTGTGGTTGTGTCGTTAAGCGCGCCAAAGGAGAATGAGCAGGGAGGTGGGCCGGTATGAACCCATATTTCCTTCTTATGTTCGGAGCGACTTTTTTCACTGCCATTTCCCAGGTATTATTGAAGCAGAGTGCGGAAAAAGAGCATAAAAGCTGGATTTTTGAATACCTGAACTGGAGGGTGATCACGGCGTATGGAATTTCTTTTTCGGTTCTTCTTTTAAATACCTACGCTTACACAAAGGTGGATATGAAGTACGGAGCAGTCATTGATACATTCAGCTATGTGTTTGTGATGGTGCTGTCGTATTTTATTTTAAAAGAAAAATTTACAAAAGGTCAGTTGATTGGAAATCTTATGATCATCACAGGAGTGATGGTATATACCCTGTAAGAATGCTTTGCAGGGATACGGTCAGTGTATGGGTAATATGAATGCCTGTGTCAGTATTCAACAGGCGCATAAAGGAAACAAGCCCCTCAGAAATGGAAGGACTTGTTTCTTTTTATTTTAGTCATTGAAAATTTTAAAGCATCGGGAAGCGGTCCGGAAGGCGGATGCCGCCGCGTTTACAGATTGCTTCTGCGTGTTCTCTTCCCTCACGGAGAATTGCTTCCTCATCAATGGAGAGAAGGACGCGGTTTTTCATAAGCCATCGTCCGTTGCACATGGTACATTCAATGTTTGTGCTGTGCATGGAGGTTACAAGGTTTGCAATAGGGTCGTGGACAGGGAGCATATCCGGGCTGTTGTTTGGATTAATAATAATAAGGTCGGCCTTTTTGCCTGGTTCCAGACTTCCGTAAAGGTCTTCTTCTCCAACTGCCCTTGCCCCGTTGATGGTTGCCATAGCAAGGATTTCCTCTGCTTTTACAACGTCGGGCTCGAGACGCCAGCCTTTGTGGATCAGAGAAGTTACCCACATTTCATCTACCATGTTCATTCTGTTGTTTGTAGGTGTTCCGTCTGTTCCGAGGGCTACGCAGACGCCCTCCCGGAGCATACGCGGGATTTTTGCAAAGCCGAGAACGCGCATGGCAGACGCCGGATTGTGGGAAACCTTTACATCGTGATCGCGGAACATTTCCACTTCCTCATTAGAAAGCCAGACGGCATGGGCAGCAATAATGTTCTTATCCAGGAATCCCAGATTATTTAAGTGTGTGACAGTAGTTGCGCCTCTTGTTTCTTTTGCGTAATCTACTTCTGCCTTTGCCTCTGCAATGTGCATATGTACGCCTACGCCGTATTTATCGGCAAGTTCCTTTGTACGGAGAAGAAGCTCGTCTGTTGCATTGAAAATGGTACGGATACCGAACCATACTTTTACCCGACCGTCTGCTGTGTTGTGGAATTTTTTTAAATCTTCCTCCTGAATGGCAAGTTCTTCGTCTGTTGTGTGCTGCCAGGATTTTGGAAGCCCCTCTCCGCAGTCCATAACAGATTTTGCAAGTTTTCCGCGGATTCCTGCCTGAGAAATGGCTTTTGCCATACCGGAAACAAACTGTCCGCCCGGTTCTGCAATGGAGGTGCAGCCTGCCTTGATCTGTTCTGCACAGAAAAGAAGAGTGGAAATATAAGAATCTTCCTCTGTCATATTGCTCTCATATGGCCAGATACGGTCATGAAGCCAGGTAAGAAGGGGAACATCATCGGCAAGACCTCTTGCAAGCTGTTGGGAAGTATGAGTGTGGGTGTTGACAAAGGAGGGCATAATGGTTTTTCCCTCACAGTCCATAATCTCATCACAGTCTTCAGGAATGGGAAAGTGTCCGATATTAATAATTTTGTCGTCTTCGATAAGAACATTGCCTTTTTTGTATACTTCCCGTTTTTCGTTCATGGTAATTACCATAGCGTTTTTTAAAAGTATTTTCATAGACTCATCTCCTGTAATCTTGTAATTTTCTGAAAGTTACTCTAAGTATATCGAAAAAATTACAACTTGTCACTTGTGAAAAATATACAAATCCGTTATACTGAAAAGAAAGAAGAAACGTTAGAAAAAGGAAAAAACAATGAAGAAAATACTGATAATTGACTCCTGTGTGCGAAGAGAAGAATCCCGCACAAAACAGATGCTTGATAAAGCAGTGGAAACGTTAAAAAGCCGGCACGAAGACTGGGTATTTGAAACGCTGACCCTTATGGACATGGATTTAAAATACTGGAATACAGAAAGTCTGAAAGTCCGTGACCGTCTTCTTTTAAACGGACAGCACGATGCGCCTCAGTTTCGTCTGGGAAATCAGTTTCGTGAGGCGGATGGAATTGTAATCGCAGCGCCATTCTGGGATTTAAGTGTTCCTGCCATGCTAAAGGTTTATATTGAAAATATTTCAGCAGACGGGATTACGTTTTCCACATCAGAAGAGGGACTTACCGGAATCTGTAAATTCCAGTGGATGCTGTTTCTTACAACGCGGGGCGGAATCTGGGAAGGCTCTGATATGGAAATGGGAAGTCCTTATATGGAAGCACTTTCCCGTTTCTTTGGAAATGGAAAATATTACTGTGTGGCGGCAGACGGTACGGATATAGTCGGTCTTGATCTGGAAGAGATTATGGAAAAGACTCTGAAAGAGGTGGAAGGAGTATGCGCTTCCCTGGGAATAGAAGACCGACAGAAAATGTGATAGAACAATTATCAATGATGAAAATTAAAATTAAAGTATAAAAAATTAAAACAGGAAAGAGAGGATTTTACTATGGTTTATTCAAATGACGGAAGATTGTATCATATCCAGGTAGCGCCGGGAGAAGTTGGGAAATATGTGATCCTGCCGGGAGATCCGAAACGTTGCGCTGCGATTGCGAAATATTTTGAAGATCCGGTACTTGTCGCAGATAACCGGGAGTATATAACGTACACCGGATACCTGGACGGAGAAAAGGTAAGCGTAACCTCCACAGGAATCGGCGGACCTTCTGCTTCAATTGCAATGGAGGAACTGGTTCAGTGCGGTGCGGATACGTTTGTGCGTGTGGGAACATGCGGAGGTATGGATATAAAAGTAAAAGGCGGAGATATTATTGTTGCAACAGGCGCAGTGCGCATGGAGGGAACGAGTAAAGAGTACGCGCCTATTGAATTTCCGGCAGTTGCCAATCTGGACGTGGTAAATGCGCTCGTAGGTTCTGCAAAGGATCTTGGCGTGACGTATCACACAGGCGTTGTGGAGTGTAAGGATTCTTTCTATGGCCAGCATGAGCCGGAGACAAAACCGGTTGGATATGAGCTGTTAAATAAATGGGAAGCGTGGCTTCGTCTCGGCTGTCTTGCGTCAGAGATGGAATCTGCGGCTCTTTTCACAGTGGCAAGTTACTTAAGAGTACGTTGCGGTTCTGCCTTTCTTGCAGTGGGAAATCAGGAACGTGCAAAAAAAGGTCTTGATAATCCGCAGGCACACGATACCGATATGGCAGTCCGTGTGGGAATCGGCGCGCTTCGCCGTCTGATCGCACAGGACAGAGAAGAAAATAAATAAAACAAAAAAATCGGACATATGAAAAATGCACAATTTTTTCTGCAAAATTACATAAAAAACGTAGAAAAAATGGTGTAAACAGACATATGTCCGATTTTTATTTTGTGAATCTGGTTATATTAATGACGGAAACAACAACTGATGAAATTGGAAATGGACATCAACAGGAAGTGGCAAAATGCAGAAAAAAGAGGAAAAAATCAGAGAATATTTGAAGCGGTTGAATATGACGGAGGTATTTGCCTGTCTTGATGAAAAAGACATGGCAGGTTTAAGCTTTGTAAATTATAAAAAAGGCGAATATCTTTTTCATGCGGGAGATGAAATAGAGGCTGTCTTTTTTCTTCTGAAAGGAAAATGCAGAATATCAAACAGCACAAGCGAGGGAAAAGAAATCGCCATTGATTTTGATATTCCAAGCGGAAGAATGATTGGAGAGATGGAGCTGGCATCAGGAATTGATTTTTTTCACAGCGTAGCTGCGGCATCGGATTCCATAGTTTTAAGGATTCCCCTTGAGATAGCAGAAAAAAAGCTGATGAAGGATCCGGCTTTTTTAGGATATATCTGTCGCCAGCTTGCATGGGAGCTGACAGAAAGCGGAAGAGAACGGGTCCGTGTGGGACTTTATGATGCAAGAGAGCGGGTGGCAAGATGTCTTTATGGCTGGGCAATGCGTACAAGAGAACCAAGTTTTACGATTTCCTGCCGCCAGACAGCTCTGGAATGTGCCATATCGGAACGCCATTTAAACAGAATATTCCACAGCATGGAAGAAGAGGGCATTATAGAAAGGTACCGGAATAAAATACGGATTCTGGACATGGAACTGCTCCAGTCCAGAATTACGGAAGTATGATCACGGTTCCTGTGCGGAAGCGGAAATTTTATTATCCCAGATAATTCCACCTGCAACGAGAAGAACGCCAATAAGTTTTAACAGGCTGAAATCTTTGAACATGAAGGCATCAAAAAGGATACCGGCTGTAAGTTGTCCCACAAGGAGAAGTATGGTAGATTCCATTACTTTCAGGCGGGAAAGGGTAACCATAGAAATGAGAAACGCAATAATTCCGAATGCCCCTCCGAGATACATCCACCAGGAAGCGTCAGAAAAAGAGTAAAAATCAATATGAAATCTGGAAGAAAACAAAAGCAGTACAAAAGAAAGTATGGTGGCAACCACATAATTTACAAGGGAGCCGTTATAAGTACCGAGGATTTTTGTACAGCGGTAGTTGATCATTTTGGATATGACGGTGGCACAGCCGTTTACGAATGCAAGTGTCAGCACAAAAGCCATGAGAAACTTCTCCTTTCTGTTTGAAAATTCAGGCGATATTTACAAGAATCAGTCCTGCAAGAATCATAATAAAGCAGGGAATCCTTTTTTTATTAAAAGGAATCCGGGGAACGCCGAACCAGCCAAAGTGGTCGATGACTGCAGAAATGACAAGCTGTCCTGTGACAGAGATGCAGGTCATGACGGAAACGCCAAGAGCGCCGATGCAGTAGCTGGAGCTTGCAACAAGGAAAATTCCGAAAAAACCGGCAGAATAAAGGTACCAGGGCATTCCTGTAAGCTTGAGTTTTTCATGGACAAAAAGCTTTATGTAGAGTACAAGAAGAATACCGCCGATGGCGTGGACCATAAGACTCATGCCGAACATGCCCACGCAGTCGCTGAGCATACCGTTCAGGCTTGCCATAGCAGACTGACAGGCTCCGGCAATGAGAGTAAAAAAAGCGTACATACACGTACCTCCTAAAGGAATTGTTCATTTCTATATTGACATAGATAAGAAAAAAAGGCAAGAGTACCTGATAGAAAATAATATATTTTGCAAAAATTGAAAAATGTATGGAAATTTTCAGGGTTCTGTTGTAAAATAGAACTATTAAAGAGAAATTGTATATAAGTACAAAAGAAAACCCGAAAAAACCAAACAAATACGGAGGAATGCAATGAAGGCATGGGAAATGGCGCAGGACGTGTTCATAAACGCGCAGCCTGTCATTCGAAGTGAGGAAGAACAAACCTGGACGGACAATGTAGAGGTGTCAGCTTTTTATGATGACAATCTTTCTCTTGATTGGGGAAGCAATGTACCGGGTTCCGGAGCACCGGAGAAGATTATGGTGGCAGCCGTGCAGGCGCTGGAAAACAGAGGGTATCGCGTAAGCGGGGAAGGGTATCGTCTTCTGCAGGAAGGTCTGAAGGCAAATGAGGAAAAAGATTTCGTAAAGCTTCATCAGATTTCCGCCCTTATCCGGAGGGAGCTTGCAGAGGCAGAAAAAGACGAAGAATCTTCTTACTGGGATTACACCGTGTACCATTCTTTTAAACAGTACAGAGAAAAGGTAAAATTCCCGGAAAGCTCTCCTGTAAATATAGAATCAGAAGAATTTAAAGAGCAGATCCGCGGAGCATGGACAGCGCAGCTGATCGGTGGAGCAATGGGAACTATGGTGGAAGGCTATACGTTCCAGAATCTCAAAAAAGCTTTTGGGGAAGTGACAGGATATTTAAGAGAGCCAAATACATACAATGATGACATTACATTTGAACTTGCGTTTCTGGATGCTTTTTCGGAAAAGGGTTATGAGGTAACATCAGAAGACATTGCTCTTTCCTGGGTTGGACTGATTCCCTGCGGCTGGTCAGCAGAAGAGATTGCAATCCGAAATATTAAAAACGGGATTTTCCCACCGGAAAGCGGAACATACCGAAATCCGTTCAATGAATGGATCGGTGCACAGATGCGTGCCGGTATCTGCGGAATGGCAGCGCCGGGAAATCCGCACCTTGCGGCAGAGCTTGCATGGAAGGACGGGGAGGTTTCCCATGCAGCCAACGGAATTTTGGGAGAAGTTTTCAACGCAGTCATGACTTCTATGGCTTTTGTGGAATCAGATATAAAAACAGTTGTGAAAAATGCCATTTCCCTGATACCGGAGGACAGCGAATATTATTCCGTTGTTTCTTTTGCGTGGGAATGCTGTGAAAAATATGACACATGGCAGGAAGCTCTTCTCGCCTGTCAGGAAAAATATAAACGGTATAACTGGATTCATGCTTATCCAAATGCCTGCTGTGAAATCATTGCTCTTTATTACGGAGAGGGAGATTTTCAGAAAACACTTTATATTATTACCATGTGCGGTATTGATGTGGACTGTAATGCAGGCATGATCATGCCCCTTCTTGTAATCCAAAAGGGAATGCGTATCATTCCAAAAGAACTGTTTCATCAGGCTTTTTCCCGTCTCGATACTTATATGAGAGGGCGATTCAAATCCATAAGCCTTGATGAACTGGTCGATGATACTTTATGGAGTATAAAAAAAGCTCACAAAATAAAGGAGGAAAAAAAATGAAAAAAAGAGTGTTAAGCACAGCAATTGCTGCCGCAATGGTAGTATCTGCAGGAGCAGTGACCGTACCGGTTTACGCAAAGGACGAGCCTTATAAAGCTGCCCTTCTCATTAACGGTACACTTGGAGACAAGTCCTTTTACGATTCTGCAAACGAAGGTCTTACAAAGCTTCAGGAAGAACTTGGAGAAGACAAATTCACATTTAAGGTAGAGCAGATGGGTGCAACATCAGCAGATGAGGCAAAATGGGAGCCGACTCTTTATGATTATTGTGACGACGGTTCTTATGATGTGATCATCTGTGGTACATTCCAGATGTTGGAGGCACTCACAAATGCTTCAGCCGACTATCCGGATCAGAAATTTATTTATTTTGACGAGGCGTTTAATTTTGACGAGGGCGGCGAAAACATTTACAATGTCATGTACAAACAGAACGAGGTTTCTTACCTTGTAGGCGCTGCTGCTGCTATGATGACAACAGATGAAACACTTGAAAAAGTGGACCCGTCCAATAAAGTAATAGGTTTCCTTGGCGGTATGGAAAACTCTGTTATCAAAGACTTCCTTGTAGGTTATATTCAGGGTGCAAAAGATATTGATGAAGAGATTCAGGTGGCTCTCGCATATGTAGGTAACTTCTATGATTCAGCAGCAGGTAAAGATATGGCGCTTACTCAGTATCAGAATGGAGCGGATGTCGGATTTAACGTAGCGGGAAGCGCTGGTCTTGGACAGATTGAAGCGGCTGTAGATTCAGACAGATATGCGTTTGGCGTTGACTCCGACCAGGCGGCACTCCTCCCGGATTATGCGGCAAACATTCCTACTTCCGCAATCAAGAATGTAGGTAACTCTCTGATCCGTGCCATCAAGATGGATATGGAAGGGGAGCTGGAATACGGACAGCTTGAGTATCTTGGATTTGCAGAAGGCGGCGTAGAGCTTGTAGAAGACGATCACTATAAAGAAACTGTTCCGGAGGAAATCCGCAATAAAGTGGAAGAACTGAAAAACCAGATTACGAACGGTGAACTGGAAGTTCCGACTGCTCTTGGAGAAAAGGCAATGAGCGAAGATGAAATCCAGGCATTGATAGACTCTGTAAAAGTAAAATAAATAATGGTATGGAGAATCCAGTCCCGGTATTTATCTGGAACTGGATTTTCCTTTTTAAACCTTTAATAAAGAGAGACGGGGTGAAAGGATTTGGACAATCAAGTGGTATTACAGATGAACCACATTATGAAAATTTATGGAAATGGTGTGGTTGCAAATGAAGACGTATCTCTGGAACTTAGAAAAGGAGAAATCCATGCGCTGCTGGGAGAGAATGGCGCGGGAAAAAGTACTCTTATGAAAGTACTTTTTGGAATTGAATCTCCGGATCAGGGAGAGATTATCCTGAATGGGAACAAGACGTCCATAAAATCTCCACAGGACGCTATCAGCAAGGGAATCGGTATGGTGCATCAGCACTTTATGCTTGTTCCATCTCTTTCTGTTGCGGAAAATATTATCCTTGGCGTTGCGCCAAAAAAAGGAATTTTCATTGATATGGACAAGGCAGTAAAAGCTGCCCAGGACATTGCAAAAGAATATAATTTTGATATTAACGTAAAGGAAAAAGTAGAAGAGATCCCGGTTGGTATCAAACAGAAGGTGGAAATTTTAAAGGCCCTGTACAGGGGAGCGGAAATTTTAATCCTGGACGAGCCGACTGCCGTTTTAACACCGCAGGAGACAGAGGAGCTTTTCGTACAGCTTTTGAAACTGAAAGAAAAAGGACATACGATCATTTTTATTTCCCACAAGCTGGACGAGATCAAAAAGATATGCGACCGTGCAACCATTATGAGAAATGGAAAAAGCATGGGCACATATGAGGTGGCGGATATTAGCACCCAGGAGATGTCAAAGCTCATGGTAGGTCATGAAGTATCCTTACAGTTTGACAAAAACGAACAGCATCTTTCCGATAATATATTTTTAAAGGTAAGAAATCTTACAGTCCATAACTCTCAGGGCGTTATGAAAGTAGACAATCTGTCCTTTGACTTAAAGGGTGGAGAAATCCTTGGAATTGCCGGTGTAGAGGGCAATGGACAGACAGAACTGATTGATACGATCACCGGTTTGAATAAGAAGTATAAGGGAAGCATTCAGATTAAGGGTAAGGATATTGCTCAGGCATCTATCCGCGATATTCGTGATATGAAGCTTGCTCATATTCCTGAAGACCGTATGACTTCCGGCTGTGCCCGGACACTTAGCATCAAAGAAAATCTGTTTTCCAATCAGTACAGGGATTCCAGGTATTCCGGCAGATTTTTTATGAAACAAAATGTAATGGACAAAAGAAGCGATGATCTTATCAGAGAATATCTTGTAAAATGCAAATCAAGAAAACAGAATGTGGGAATGCTTTCCGGTGGAAATATCCAGAAGGTAATTGTTGCCAGAGAGTTTTCTACGGAGCCGGATATTATTATTGCAAACCAGCCTACGCGCGGAATTGACGTAGGAGCTGCGGCGTTTATCAGAAAACGTCTTCTGGAATTTCGCGATTCAGGTTGTGCCATCATTCTGATTTCTGCAGACTTAACAGAAATCTTTTCCTTAAGCGACCGTCTTGCTGTTATGTATAAAGGAAAATTTGCAGGCTTCTTTAATGATGTGGAGCAGGTAACTGAAGATGAGCTTGGTCAGCATATGCTTGGTATCAAGAAAGATGAAGTATTGGAGGGAGTCATGTATGAGTAGTGCAAAGAGATTTGATGTCCTGCGGACAATTCTTTCCGTTCTGATCGCCCTTGCCATTTCCTTCGGAATTATTTTCATGGTAAGCGATCAGCCGGTAGAAGCGATTAAATATCTTCTTACGGGTCCGCTGACAAGCAAAAGAAATATGGGAAATGTAGTAGAATCCATGATTCCTCTTATTTTCACAGGAACAGGCGTATGTATTATGTTTTCCGCAAACCAGATTAACCTTGCAGGCGAGGGCGCGTTCCATGTAGGTGGTCTGATCGCTTCCTGCATTGCAATTTATGTGACAGGGAATGTGATCTCTCCTGTGGCAGCGCTTCTCTGTGCCGGTCTTGTAGGTGCGCTTTTTACAGCAATCCCGGCGATCATGAAAATTACAACGACAGCAAGTGAGCTTGTGTCTTCTCTGATGATCAACTATCTTGCTCTGTATTTTGGAAACTATATGCTGAATAATGTAATTGCGGATCCAAAAGCAAGCGCTGCTTCCTATAAACTCAGTGAAGCTTCGCAACTTCCGGTTTTGATTGATGGAACACGCGTTCATCTTGGCATCATCATAGCTCTTGGGGTGGCTGTATTTGGATACTTTTTCCTGTATCGCACAAAAACGGGATATGAGCTCCGTCTTACGGGCGAAAATGAAGAGTTTGCAAGATATTCCGGCATCAGTATCGTAAAGGTTATTTTGATCTCTCAGCTCCTCGGCGGTTTTATTGCCGGTCTTGGCGGCGGTGTGGAAATGTTAAGCCCGATCTACAAACGATTTACCTGGACTTCTCTTCTGGGATATGGCTGGGATGCGATCATTATTTGTACGCTTTCTAAGAAGAATCCTTTATACACTCCATTTGCTGCACTTTTCCTGGCTTATTTAAGAACAGGAGCGTCGATCATGGCAAGAAGAACAGATGTTACACTGGAAATCGTTCAGATCACACAGGGTATCATTATCCTTCTTGTAGTAGCGGAACAGTTTTTGAGTAAATACAAACATAAGCTGATTGCAAAAGAAGCAAAGGCAGCATTAAAAGAAGAGGAGGCGGCATAATATGTGGAATGCGATTTTATCCCCGGATTTTTTTGGCGCCATATTAAGGGCTGCCACCCCCATTTTGTTTGCAACTCTGGCAGCAGCCATTGCGGCAAAATCCGGTATTACAAATATGGCACTGGAAGGCATCATGCTTTTTTCCGCACTGTTCGGAGTTATTTTTTCCTCTCTGACACACAGCGCATGGCTGGGACTTCTGATTACCGTTGCGATCGGTGGTTTTATTGGTCTGATTCTGGCATTTTTTGTACTGAATTTAAAGACAGATGAAATTCTGGCGGCAATCGCCATAAACCTGGCGGCTACAGGAGGAACCGTTCTTTTTCTCGTGGCTTTTTCAGGGGACAGAGGCGTGTCTACTTCTGTCAGAAGCGTATCCGCGCCGAATATAACAATTCCGTTTATCGAAAAGATTCCATTTATCGGAGAAGTACTGTCCGGACAGAATGTGCTTACATGGCTTGCAATTCTTGCTGTGTTCCTTCTTCATCTGTTTCTTTATAAAACACCTCTGGGACTTTCTATCCGTTCTGTAGGTGAAAATAAAGATGCAGCGGAGTCGGTGGGAATTAATTCACGGAAGATGCAGTATATAGCTCTGGTTCTCAGCGGCGCGCTGGCAGCATTTGGCGGTTTCTATCTGTCAGGCGGATATATGAATATGTTTACAAAAGACATGTCGGGCGGACGTGGTTTTATTGCTCTTGCTGCTGCAAGTATGGGAGGAAACACTCCTGTAGGAGGTCTTCTTGTGTCCCTGCTCTTTGGTGTGGCGCAGGCTCTTGCAAATGTAATGCAGTTGACTGCAATGATGCCATATGAAATTATTCTTATGGTTCCATATCTTACAACTTTAATCGGACTTGGGGTTTATTATTATTCTCAGAAAAAGAAGAAAGAGCGTTTAAGCGGAAAATAAGAAAGAAAAAGGGGCTTCTTTTAAAGAAGCCCCAGCTTATCAAATGCAGTGTCAGAGAGAAGTGCCCCTGAGGAGGAGACAACGGAAGAAGAAACCCGGTTTGCCTTTTGAATAGCAGTTTTAAGCGGATCGCCTTTTTTCAGACAGGCGATCACGGAACCGATGTGGGAATCTCCTGCCCCGATGGTATCTGCCTGAACGGCAGGTACAGGGGGAACAGTTTCGGATTCTTTGCCGTCAAAGAAAAAGCAGCCTTTTTCTCCCAGAGTGACAATTACTGTATTGTTTGTTTTTTCATAAAGAAAAGAGGCAGCCTCCTGTACCGTGGATTTTCCGCTTGCAGAGAGGGCTTCTGTTTCATTCAGGTGAAGAATGGGGGAAAGCCGGTAGAGCCGTTCTACAAGTTGGGGATTGATGACGGTAAGTCTTGGTCCGGGAGCAAAATAAACCGTAAGCTCCGGGTGGGCTTCCAGAAATTCCACAATGTTTTCTCCTGTGCTTTCTTCGATTTCAAGGCCGCAGATATATACAGAGTCGATTTCCTCAAGAGGAATGAGAGAAAACCATTCTTTTTCAAAGAGATATTCTGCTCCGTGGTAGGAGATAAAGGAGCGCTCTCCTGTATCTTCCACAAAACAGTAGCAGCAGCCGTTTTCTCTTTCCGGGGGGGGGATGGGAGAAGAAATCCCGCGTATGTGAAGCTCTTCTCTTATAAAGTTTCCGTACACACCTGTTCCCACAGGGGAAAAGAGAATGTAGGGAACCTGGAAGTGACGGATAGAATCCGATACATTGTAAGCGCAGCCTCCAAGGGACATATGCTGGCTTCTGATGTGAACGTCCTCTCCTGTTTTCGGGAGATGGTCCACAAGATTTACAACAACATCTACTACAGTAGAACCGATGACAAGAACTTTTTTCATTGGTATACTCCTTACAAAAGAGATTTTGCCGATTTAGCGGCAGATTTATGCTATCACAGTTTGTAACGTCTTGCAATAATAAAATGAAAGGGGACAGACATGGAAAAAGCAGTTTTATTAAAAGATGCGTCTCTTCTTGATGAAAACGGACAGTGTACCCTTCATCAGGACGTATATATCAAAAACGGGCGTATCGAAAAAATTGCGGAAACAGGAAAAGAAAAATTTCCGGAAGCGGAAGAAGTGATTTCCTGTTCCGGCTTTTATGTGACACCCGGTATTCCGAATCTTCATACGCATACAGCCATGAATATTTTTAAAGGCATTGCGGAAGATGTAACGGCAGATGCCTGGTTTAATGAAATGATATGGCCGTATGAGAGCAAAATGACAGATGAGGACGTGTATACAGGAACGCTTCTCGGAATTGCGGAAATGCTCAATAATGGCGTGACAGTATTTGCAGATCATTATTTTGGGGAAGAACACGTATTAAGGGCAGTAAAGGAAACCGGGATCCGGGGAGCCCTTGCGCCGACTCTTTTCGGGGCGACAGAAGAATTTCCGGAACGGCTTTCAGAGGTTTCGGAGTTTATCAGAAATCACAGAGAAGATTCCGATAAAATTTCTTTTCACATGGGACCTCATGCAGTGTATACATGCCCGGATCCGACTCTTGGACAGATCGTAGATGAGGCGAAAAAATTAAATGTGCCCCTTCATATGCACATTTCAGAGGAAGGGCCGCAGGTAGAAAAAACAAGAGAAAAGACAGGGCTTACCCCTTTTGGAGTCATGGCGCGGGCAGGAGGATTTGAGCTTCCTGTCCTTGTGGGACACGGGCTCTGGATCGAGGAAGAGGATCTGAAGCTGATAAATGACGATACCTGGTTTGCGTTCTGTCCCAAAACATATATGAAGCTGGCTTCCGGAAGAGGAAGGTTTTTTGATCTTTATCAAAAGATTCACTACGGCTTCGGAACAAAAAAATGCTGG
>URHH01000014.1 GCA_900547615.1 uncultured Blautia sp.
GGTCTTTGAACTTCCTTTTTCCGGTGGCGTGTCTGACTGTTTTATGTTCCATGCCGGCAGTTGCAAGAATTCAGAGACTTGAAATGGCAGAATATTTATTTTATCTCATACAGGCGTGTGCCGTGGGCTGCATTCCTCTGATTTTAACTGCATTCCATATTGTAACAGTGCCGCATTTGTCTGTTGTGTGCTCCGGTATCAGTATCCTGATCCTTCTGGGAATGTTTATTTTTCAGAGAAAGAATACGCTCCGGGAATTTCATAAAAAGTTCCGCATATAGGAAGAGAATCCTCCTCAAAAACAAGTGTATTTCTCATAGGGACACTTTGGAGAAAATCTAAGATTTTTGTAGATTCATCTAAGAAAATTGTATGTGCTTTGCCTAAACAGGTTGCTATAATACTCATCAGTTTTGTGGAAATTTGCAGTACGGAAGCGCCTTTCAGGCTCACGTGATTCCGGCAGATCCACAGAGGCGTAGCCGGACCGGGAAAGGAGGAAAGAGCTTGGGTCAGGCAGATGATTGTACAGAGCCTGAGATGGAGGATTGAATGAAAAAGTTTTATAAAAAGGGTATAGGAGTTGCATTGGCAGTTACGATGGCATCATCAGGTGTGGTTGCTTATGCAGCAGAAGCCACAAAGGACGGTTCCGGAGCAGCAGGAGTTGCAACAGAAGCTACAAAAGACGGTTCTGGAGCAACGGGAGTTTCCGAAGGAGAAGCTCCGGAAGAAAAAGAAGTAGACGGAAGCCAGTTTGCAGGAGAGGAATGGTATGACCAGAGAGCTACATTCCAGGTAAACCGTGAAGACGCGCATACAAGCTTCGTATCTTTTGGAAATGTGGAAGATGCGAGAGTGCGTGACAAAGAAAAGTCACCTTCTTATCAGCTTTTAAACGGAGAATGGAAATTTAAGCTTGCAGATAATCCGGAAGGAAGAAATACAGAATTCTACAAAAATGATTATGATGTAAGCGGCTGGGACGATATTACAGTTCCGTCCAACTGGCAGACAGAGGGATATGACCACCCGAAGTATACGGATACAAGACTTCCGTGGGAAGGCGTGGAGACACCGGAGCTCGGGGTTGCACCTGTAAAATACAACCCGGTAGGCTCTTACAGAAGAGACTTTACAACTCCTGCGGAATGGGACGGAAAAGAAATTTTCGTATCCTTCCAGGGTGTGGAATCTGCTTTTTACCTGTGGGTAAACGGGCAGTATGTAGGCTACAGTGAGGATAGCTACACACCGGCGGAATTTGACATCAGCCCATACCTGAATGCACCCGGAGAACAGAATAATATTTCTGTACAGGTGTATCGCTGGTCTGACGGAAGCTATCTGGAGGACCAGGATTTTATCCGCTTAAGCGGTATTTTCAGAGATGTATTTTTATTCTGCAAAGATAAAAATGCTTCTATCTTTGACTTTAACTATACGACCGATCTGGACGAAGAGTATAACAATGCAGTTCTGAATATGGAAACAACTCTTCGCCGTTATAATGAGGAAAATGCAGAAGGGTATACAGTAGACACCACGCTTTTTGATGCGGAAGGAAATGAAATGTTCACACAGCCGATGGAGGTAAAATTTGATGGCAATCAGGCTGTTGCCCAGGCTTCTGTGGATGTGGAAGCGCCGAAGAAATGGTCTGCGGAAGATCCGAACCTGTATCAGCTCGTATTTGCATTAAAAGATGCAGAAGGCAATATTGTGGAGACGGCAGGCTGTAATGTTGGTTTCCGTGAAGTAGAAATTATCAACAAGGGAACAACAGAATCTCAGATTACCATTAACGGACAGCCGATCATGTTTAAGGGTGTAAACCGCCATGAAACATCAGGAGAAACAGGACGTCATATTACAGAAGAGAGCATGATCGAAGATATTAAACTGATGAAACAGAATAATATCAACGCAGTCCGTAACTCTCATTATCCAAACGAAGCAAGATGGTATGAACTTTGCGATGAATATGGTCTTTATATGATCGATGAGGCGAATATCGAATCTCACGGTGTAAATGATTACCTTCCGCAGAGTGATCCGGAATGGATTCTTGCATGTAAGGATCGTATGACAAGTACGATTGAGAGAAGTAAGGTACATCCTTCTATTCTCTTATGGTCGCTTGGAAACGAGTCTTATAATGGAGATACCTGGGCAGAACTTGGAAAACTCTGTAAGGAACTGGATCCAACAAGACTTGTTCATTACGAAGGTCACAGAGATATTCCGGAAGTTGACGTATGGTCCAGAATGTACCGCCGTGTCAATAAACTGGACGAGATGGATAAATATTCCAATCCTCTTGTATGGTGGGGAAATTACGGAACAAAACCGGCATTCCAGTGTGAGTATGCTCATGCAATGGGCAATGGTATCGGAAACCTGAAAGAATACTGGGACGTTTATGAGAAATATCCGAATCTCCAGGGCGGATTTATCTGGGATTGGGTAGATCAGACTGTTTATATGGACACACCAACTGACAAAATCCTTACCAATGATGGAAAAAATATAGAAGTCCGCCTGAAAGGTGAATTGTCTGAAGAGGGCAAGGACGGAAAAGCAATGGACGGATACGCACAGTGCTATAACGATAAGGCGCTGAATTTCAGAGGAAATAACGCGTTTACTCTGGAAGCATGGGTAAAACCGGAAGCAGCAGAAGAGACGTCTCCGATCATCACAAAGGGAAATGATGAGTGGATGTGTACAGAATCCTACGGTCTTCAGAGAAAAGTTGTATTCGATGAAGAGACAGAAGAAAAGACAGACGATTATATTGAGTGCTATATCTACAACCGGAACTGGGACGATGAAAACGGAGTTTATGAAAAAGTATCCGCATCTGTTCCAACACCGGAAAACTGGGCAGACAACTGGCATCATGTAGCCGGTACATATGACGGAACTACTCTGAAGCTTTATATTGACGACGAAGAGGTAGCTTCTGTAGAAGATACTACCGGTATTGCAGGCGGCGGAAACGCCGTGGGAATCGGTGCAGATGTCACATATGATGCACAGAATCCGAATGTTCCGGCAAACTTTAAAGGTCTGATCGATAATGTTCGTATTTACAAAACTGCACTTTCCGCTGAGGAATTAAAAAATGAGGAAAGAGAAGCAGATGACAATACAGTTGTATGGCTTGATTTTGAAGAAACGACAGATAAGACATACGCAAGAGAACAGTACAACAGCTTCGGCGGCGACTGGGAAGACATTCCGGAAGGAAATCCGAACAACAAAAACTTCTGTGCAAACGGACTTGTATCTGCTGACAGAACAGTACAGCCTGAGCTTGTAGAAGTGAAAAAGCTGTATCAGAATATCGGAATGGAAAACGAAGACGTGCGAAATGGAAAAGTGAAGATTAAAAACAAATATCTTTTCACAAACCTGAACGCATTTAAAGGAACATGGGAGCTGATCGAAGATGGCAAACCGATCGAGAGCGGTGAATTTACAGATGAAGAGCTGAATATTGCGCCTCTTACAGAGGGTGTCCTTAATATTCCGTTTATACAGCCTGAATTAAAAGCAGGTTCCGAGTATTTTGTGAACATCAGCTTTACTCTGAAAGAGAATACTTCCTGGGCAGAAGCAGGTCATGAAGTAGCAAAAGAACAGCTTGCTCTTCTCTATGAAGTTCCGGCTGTTGAGCCTGTAGATGAAGCGTCTATTCCTGCTCTTTCTGTAGAAGACAGTGAAGAGACGTCTCTTGTAAAAGGTGATGGATTTGAACTGAGCTTTAACAAGAAAAAAGGCACGATCGATTCTTTCGTATACCAGGGAGTAGAACTTCTGAAAAACGGGCCGACTCCAAACTTCTGGAGAGCGCCTACAGACAGCGATCTTGGATATTATTCAGCAAATATACTGTCTGACTGGAGATATGCAGGATCAGGAAGAAAAGTCACAGAAGTGAATGTAGATACAGAAAGTGAAAACAAGGTTGTATTTACAGTAAACGCAAAACTTCCTACAAGCGTGGAATCCGACTGGCAGCAGGTTTACACAGTTTACGGTACAGGCGATGTGGAAATCACAAGCACGCTGAAACCGGGAAGCGCAGACCTTCCAATGATTCCTGAGGTTGGAAATATGCTTGTTCTTCCAAAAGAGTTCCACAATGTAACATGGTACGGAAGAGGACCGGAAGAAAACTACATTGACAGAAAAACAGGTTATAACATTGGCTTATATCAGAGTACAGTAGAAGACTTCTTTGTGGATTATATTAAACCGCAGGAAACAGGAAACCGTACAGATGTAAGATGGGTAAGTATGACAAATGATGACGGTATCGGACTTCTTGCAAAATCTTCCGAACCGATCGAATTTAACGCACTTGCTTATACACCGGAAGAACTGACAAATAATCTTCATTCTTATATGCTTCCGGAAAGCGACCGCGTGATCTGGAGACTGAACCATAAGCAGATGGGTCTTGGAGGAGATAACTCCTGGGGAGCTATGCCGCTTGAGCAGTATCAGATTCCGGCAGGCGAAACATATGAGTATACTTACACACTGAAACCGATTTCCACAAGTGATGTAGATGCTTCTATGGCAGAATCTAAAGTAGTAATGCCTGAATAAAATTTTATAAAATCAGAAACGGAGCCGTCTGGCGGACAGAAAAACTGTCTGCCGGGCGGCTTTTGTTGTGTTTATTAATACAAATATTGCTCTTGACAAATATTTTGAATATGATATACTTTGATAGTCAAAATATTTTAAAACAAAAATAAAGGCGGGAATTATGATAGGAAGAATTTGCGGAACAGGTTCCTGTCTTCCGCGGACTGTGTGGACAAATGAGAAACTGGAAGAGCTTGTAGATACAAGCGGACAGTGGATTGAGGAGCGGACAGGAATCTGCGAGAGGCATATTGCAGAGGAAGAGGAAACGACGGCATACCTGGCTTCTGAGGCGGCGAAAGAGGCGGTTTTGGACAGCGGGTTGAAGGCACAGGACATAGATTTGATTCTTGTGGCAACCGTTTCGCCGGGAAGAGTGATGCCGGGAGTTGCCTGTGAGGTACAGAAAAATATCGGCGCAGAAAACGCCACCTGTTTTGATTTAAACGCGGCATGTACCGGTTTTCTGTTTGCACTTAATACAGCGCAGGCATATATTGCGCAGGGGATTTATAAAAATGCCCTTGTAATAGGAGCGGAGAATCTTTCCAATCTTACCAACTGGAAGGACAGAGGAACCTGTATTCTTTTTGGAGATGGAGCAGGAGCTGTCGTAGTAAAGGGAGAAAAAGAAGGTCTGTATGAGCAGATAACCTGTTCCATTGGAGAAAAAGGCGGAGTCCTCACTCTCACAGACAGAAATCAGAAAAAGTACGAAGCTTTCCCGAATGCGCCGGAAACATATATGCAGATGGACGGCAAAGCTGTTTTCCAGTTTGCAGTAACGAAGGTTCCCGAGGCAGTGCGGGAGGTTCTGGAAAAAGCAGAGCTGAAAAAGGAAGATATTTCTTTTTATATTCTTCATCAGGCGAACGAGAGGATTATTCTTTCCGTGGCAAAACGACTGGAAGAAAGTATGGAAAAGTTTCCTGTAAACATGAAAAAATATGGCAACACCTCATCGGCAAGTATCCCGATCCTGCTGGATGAGTTAAATAAAAAAGGCGCTTTGAGACGGGGAGAGAATCTTGTTCTTTCCGGATTCGGAGCAGGACTTTCCTACGGGGCAAGTATAATAAAATGGTAAATGAGGAGAATGGATATGTTAGAAAGAATTAAAGAAATCACAGCAGAGGCACTTGGAGCAGATGTAAATACAATGACTGCAGAGACATCTTTTAAAGAGGATTTAGGAGCGGATTCACTTGATCTTTTTGAGATGGTAATGACTCTGGAAGAAGAATTTAATGTGGAAATCCCGTCAGAAGATCTGGAACAGATCCAGACGATCGGAGACGTGGAAAGCTATATTCAGAAGCTTCAGTAACAGGAGGAAAGCTCATGAAAACAGAAGTAACAGAATTACTTGGAATTGAATATCCAATTATCCAGGGAGGTATGGCATGGGTGGCGGAATATCATCTTGCAGCAGCCGTATCAGAATCGGGAGGTCTTGGACTGATTGGCGCAGCCAGCGCTCCTGCAGAATGGGTAAGAGAGCAGATCCGGGAAGTAAAAAAGAGAACAGATAAGCCTTTTGGTGTAAATATTATGCTGATGAGCCCATATGCAGACGAGGTGGCGAAGGTCGTGGCAGAAGAAGGAGTAAAGGCAGTTACAACAGGCGCCGGAAATCCCGAAAAGTATATGGAAATGTGGAAGGCAGCCGGAATAAAAGTAATTCCTGTCGTTGCTTCTGTAGCTCTTGCAAAGAGAATGGAGCGCTGCGGCGCAGACGCAGTTGTTGCAGAAGGAACAGAATCCGGCGGACACATCGGAGAAACAACAACGATGGTTCTTGTTCCGCAGATAGCGGACGCGGTAAGTATTCCCGTGATCGCAGCCGGGGGCATTGCAGACGGAAGAGGTATGGCAGCCGCTTTCATGCTTGGTGCAAAGGGTGTGCAGCTCGGTACAAGATTTATTGCAACAGAAGAGTGCTGGGCACATGAAAACTATAAAAATCTTGTATTAAAAGCACGGGATATTGATACAAAGGTAACTGGAAGAAGTACAGGGCATCCTGTGCGCTCCCTCCGCAATCAGATGACAAAACAATATCTCGAAATGGAAGAAAAAGGCGCTTCTTTTGAGGAACTTGAACTTCTTACCCTGGGCGGTTTACGAAAAGCTGTAGTAGACGGCGATGTAAAAACAGGAAGCGTTATGGCAGGTCAGAGTGCAGGACTTGTAAAAGAGAAATGTACCTGTAGAGAAGTGATAGAAAGTCTTGTAAAAGAGACAGAAAATCTTTTTAAAGGAGCTGCTTTTTATGAGTAAAACTGCATTTGTATTTCCGGGTCAGGGCGCGCAGAAACCAGGTATGGGAAAAGATTTTTACGATTCTTTTGACATTGCAGAACAGATATTTGAGGACGCGTCTAACTGGCTTTCTCTTGATATGAAAGCGCTTTGTTTTGAAGAAAATGAGAAGCTGGATCTGACGGAATACACACAGGCTGCCCTTGTAACTACAAGCCTTGCAATGGCGCATGTAGTAAGAGAAAAGGGACTTACGCCTGATGTGACAGCAGGGTTAAGCCTTGGAGAATACTGTGCCATAGAGATGGCAGGAGGTATGTCCTTAAAAAGCGCAGTCTGTACTGTGAGGGAGAGAGGAATCCTGATGGAACATGCAGTTCCGGCAGGGAAAGGCAGCATGGCTGCTGTTCTCGGAATGAAGGCGGAAGATATAGAAAACACCATTTCTTCTGTGGACGGAGTGGAGATTGCAAACTATAACTGTCCGGGACAGATAGTGATAACAGGAAAAAAAGAAGGAGTGGAGCGTGCGGCAGAGCTTTTGAAAGAGAACGGTGCAAAACGTGTGATTCCTTTAAATGTAAGCGGTCCCTTCCACAGCTCCATGTTAAAAAAAGCAGGACAGGAGCTTGAAAAAATCCTGGAAAATCAGGAGGTTTCTCCTTTAAAAATCCCATATGTGACAAACGTGACAGGAGATTTTGTCCATGAGGAAAGAGAGATAAAATCCCTTCTTTCCAGACAGATTTCCTCCCCTGTAAAGTGGCAACAAAGCGTGGAAAATATGATTTTAAACGGAGTGGATACCTTTGTGGAGATTGGTCCGGGAAGAACGCTGAACGGATTTATCCGGAAGATTAACAGAGACGTTTCTGTCTACAGTATTCAGACGGTGGAAGATATGGAAAAGGTGATTCAGGCAGTAAAGGAGCAGAGTATATGACAGATAAAAAGGTTGCCGTGGTAACAGGCGCGTCAAGAGGAATCGGAAGAGCCGTTGCCATCGAACTTGGAAAGACAGGCGCATTTGTCGTAGTGAATTATAATGGTTCAGAGGATAAGGCAAACGAAGTAAAAAAAGAGATAGAAGCTCTTGGCGGAGAAGCCTGTATCTGGCAGTGTGATGTGTCTGATTTTGCGGCAGGAGAGACTTTTTTTAAGGAAATTATCAAGCAATACGGAAGAATCGATATTCTTGTAAATAATGCAGGAATCACAAGGGACGGTCTTCTTATGGGAATGAGCGAGGAAGATTTTTCTAAAGTAATTGATGTGAACTTAAAGGGCTGTTTTTATGGGATCCGCCACGTTGCAAGACAGATGATCCGCCAGAGAAGCGGACGGATCATTAATCTGGCGTCTGTTGTGGGAGTGAGAGGAAACGCAGGGCAGGCGAATTACGCAGCTTCAAAAGCAGGGGTCATCGGTCTTACAAAATCAGCGGCAAAAGAGCTGGCATCAAGAGGAATTACCGTAAATGCCATTGCACCGGGATTTATTAAAACAGATATGACGGACGCTCTTTCTGAGAAGGTAAAAAGCGGTATCAGGGAGGAAATCCCTATGAAAGAATTTGGAAATCCGGAAGATGTGGCAAAGGCAGTTTCTTTTCTTGCATCTGAGGGAGCCGGTTATATTACAGGTCAGGTTCTCTGCGTAGACGGCGGAATGGCAATGTGACAGGAGGAAATCAATGAAAAGAAGAGTTGTGGTAACTGGTCTTGGAGCAGTTACGCCGATTGGAAATAATGTAGAAGAATTCTGGGAAGGAATTAAGGCGGGAAAAGTGGGAATTGGGGAAATTACCCGGTTTGATACAACCGATTATAAGGTAAAGCTGGCAGCGGAGGTAAAAGATTTTTCTCCGAAAGAACACATAGATTTTAAGGCTGCCAGAAGAATGGAACTGTTTTCCCAGTATGCAGTTGCAGCGGCTCTTGAGGCAGTAAAAAATGCAGAGCTTGATATGGAAAAAGAGGACGTTTTCCGGGTGGGCGTGTCTGTCGGTTCCGGAATCGGAAGCCTTCAGACAGTGGAAACTGCTCTGGAAAAAATAAAAGAAAAAGGTCCGTCAAGGACAGATCCTCTCATGGTGCCGAAGATGATTTCCAATATGGCAGCAGGAAATGTTTCCATTGCCGTGGGAGCGAGAGGAAAGTGTACCAGTGTGGTAACAGCCTGTGCAACAGGAACTCACTGCATTGGAGATGCCTTTCGTGCCATACAGTACGGGGACGCAGATGTGATGATCGCCGGAGGAACAGAAGCGGCGATCTGTCCTGTGGCAGTAGCCGGATTTACAGGTCTTACCGCGCTTACCACAAGCACAGACCCTCTTCACGCTTCCATTCCTTTTGATAAAGAAAGAAGCGGTTTTGTCATGGGAGAGGGAGCCGGTATCGTAGTTCTGGAAGAACTGTCACACGCACAGAAAAGGGGAGCGAAGATTCTTGCGGAAGTGGCAGGATACGGAGCTTCTGCTGACGCGTTTCACATTACTTCTCCTGCGGAGGACGGAAGCGGAGCTGCAAGAGCCATGACAGACGCCATGAAAGAAGCCGGGGTAAAACCGGAGGAAGTGGATTATATTAACGCCCACGGAACCTCCACCCACCATAACGATTTATTTGAGACAAGAGCCATTAAACTGGCGCTTGGAGATGCGGCAGAAAATGTGAAAATAAATTCCACAAAATCCATGACAGGACATCTTCTGGGAGCAGCCGGAGGAGTGGAATTTATTGTATGCGTGAAGTCCATTCTCGACGGTTTTGTTCATCAGACAATGGGTACAGAGGAGTGTGAGGAGGAGATGGATTTAAACTATATGATCGGTTCTTCCGCGTCTGTTCCCGTAAATGTGGCAATGAGCAATTCTCTTGGATTTGGAGGCCATAACGGCACGCTTCTTATAAAAAGATTTCAGGATTAAGGAGGGGAAACATGGAACTTGACCATCTTTTAAAGCTGATCCGTGAGGTGTCAGATTCAAATTTATCCTCATTTCAGTATGAGGAAGGAAATATAAAAATCGCAATGGAGTGTGGAAAAGAGGTACAGGTTATCTCTTCTCCTGTGGAAAGAAAGGAAATGCCTGTACAGGAAAAAGAATCCGGCGGAAACATCATAAAAGCGCCTCTAGTGGGAACATTTTATGCTGCGCCGGGAGAGGAAGAAGAGCCTTTTGTACAGGTGGGAAGCAGAGTGGAAAGAGGGCAGATTCTTGCCATTGTAGAAGCCATGAAGCTGATGAATGAAATCGAGAGTGAGTTTTCCGGAGAAATCGCAGAAGTCTATGTAAAAAACGGAGAACCGGTAGAATATGGACAGCCTTTATTCCGTGTAATATAAGAAACAGGAAATGTGGAGGAACAAAAAATGAAGCATCTGAATATAAAAGAAATCGAAGAGATCATACCTCATCGCCACCCTTTTCTTCTCCTTGATTATATTGAAGATTATGAGCCGGGAGAGTTTGCAGCAGGGTACAAGTGCGTTACCTTCCGGGAGGATTTTTTTAAGGGCCATTTCCCTCAGGAGCCGGTGATGCCGGGCGTTCTTATCATAGAAGCTCTGGCGCAGACAGGCGCAGTTGCCATTCTTTCCAAAGAAGAAAACAGAGGGAAAGTGGCATATTTTGGAGGCATTGACAAGTGCCGTTTCAAACACAAAGTAGTTCCGGGAGACAAGCTTCGTCTGGAGACGAGAATTATCCGTCAGAAAGGTCCCGTAGGAGTGGGAGAGGCGATCGCAACAGTTGACGGAAAGGTAGCGGCAAAGGCAGAGCTTACATTTATGATTGGGTGAAAGGGTTCTTATGGTCAGAAAGTTATTAATTGCAAACAGGGGAGAAATTGCAGTGCGTATTATCCGCGCCTGCAGAGAAATGGGAATTGCTTCCGTTGCTGTTTATTCAGAAGTAGATAAGGAAAGCCTTCATGTGCAGCTTGCAGACGAGGCAGTGTGTATTGGTCCTGCGCCCTCTTCCAAAAGCTATCTGAATATGGAGCGGATCATAAGCGCAGCCCTTGTGACAGGGGCGGATGCCATTCACCCGGGATTTGGATTTCTTTCAGAAAACGCAGCCTTTGCAGAGTGCTGCGAAAAATGCGGCATTACGTTTGTAGGGCCTCCATCTTCGGTTATCCGAAGCATGGGAAATAAACAGGAAGCAAGAAACACTATGATAAAAGCGAATGTTCCTGTGATTCCAGGCACAGAAACTTCTGTTTATGACGGGGAAACAGGCAGGAAGCTTGCTCAGGAAATCGGGTATCCCGTTATGATAAAAGCGGCTCTCGGAGGCGGAGGAAAAGGAATGCGCACTGCTTTTTCTTCAGAGGAATTTCTGAGATCATTTCAGACGGCGCAGAAGGAAGCTGTTGCTTCTTTTGGGGATGGAACCATGTATATCGAACATTTTGTAGAGAATCCCCGCCATATTGAATTTCAGATTCTGGCAGATAAAGAGGGCAATGTAGTTCACCTCGGGGAGCGGGACTGTTCGGTACAGAGAAATCATCAGAAAATGATAGAAGAGTCCCCTTCTCCTGCTGTTCCGAAGGCGCTTCGGGAGAAAATGGGAGAAGCTGCCGTGAAGGCGGCAAAAGCGGCGCATTACGAAAATGCGGGAACGATCGAGTTTCTTCTGGAGAAAAACGGAAGCTTTTATTTTATGGAAATGAATACAAGGATCCAGGTGGAGCACCCGGTAACGGAGTGTGTGACAGGGTTTGATTTAATAAAAGAGCAGATAAAAATTGCTTCAGGACAAAGGCTTTCCGTAACGCAGGAGGATATAAAAATACAGGGGCATGCCATAGAGTGCAGGCTGAATGCAGAGAATCCAAAGATGGGATTCCGTCCTTCTCCGGGAACGATTTCAGAGCTTCATCTTCCGGGAGGACAGGGAGTCAGAGTAGACACCGATATTTATCCGGGCTGTACGGTTTCTCCCTATTATGATTCCATGCTTGCGAAGCTGATCGTTCATGGAAAAGACAGGCAGGAAGCCATTGCAAAGATGATAAGCGCTCTCGGCGAGGTATGGATCGAAGGCATTGATACAAATGTGGATTATCAGTTTGAAATCCTGCATCACCCGGATTATCAGAGCGGAGATTTTAACATTGAATTTCTCAATACCCATGTGATAGGGGGAGTAAATATAAATGAAATTTAAGCATATATTAAGGCGGAAATCAGGGGAAGAGACAGAAGAAAAACGACCGGAAGTTCCGGAAGGTCTTGTAAAAAAATGCAATGCCTGTAAGTCTGCCGTGTTTGTGGAAGAGGTAAAGAAAAACAGATATATCTGCCCGCACTGTGGAAATTATTTCCGTATCCATGCGTACCGAAGAGTGGAAATGCTTGTGGATCCCGGTACGTTCGAGGAGTGGGACACAGACATGGAAATCCAGAACTCTCTTCATTATAAAGGGTATGAAGACAAGATACGAAGCCTTCAGGAAAAGACAGGATTAAAAGAAGCAGTTGTGACGGGATACGGCGAAATTAAAGGGAATCCTTCTGTGATCGCAGTATGTGACGGCAGATTTTTAATGGCGAGTATGGGCGAGGCAGTGGGTGAAAAAATTACAAGAGCAGTGGAGAGGGCGACAAAAATGCGCCTTCCTGTGATTATTTTCGCCTGCTCGGGAGGAGCCAGAATGCAGGAGGGAATGGTATCCCTTATGCAGATGGCAAAAACTTCCGCAGCGCTGAAACGCCACAGCGACGCAGGGCTTTTATATATTTCCGTTCTTACAGACCCAACAACGGGAGGCGTGACAGCAAGCTTTGCCATGCTGGGAGACCTGATTCTGGCGGAACCCAACGCTCTGATCGGATTTGCAGGACCGAGGGTCATTGAACAGACAATCGGACAGAAGCTTCCAAAAGGTTTTCAGAGAGCGGAATTTCTTCTGGAACACGGATTTATCGATAAAATTGTGGAGCGGGAAAATCAGAGAGATTTTCTTGGAAAGGTTTTAAATCTCCACAGGGAAAATCCGGGAAAAATGTATTCTGGATCCGGAGATTTTCACTGGGAAGAAGCATATCAAAAAGCCTTTGAAGGGGAGGAAAATCTGGAGAAAAAAGATGCCTGGGAGCACGTTCTTCTTGCACGTGACAAGGCACGTCCCACAGGAAACGACTATATTGAAAATCTGTTTGAGGACTTTACAGAGCTTCACGGAGACCGGTATTTCAGAGACGATCCTTCTGTTGTGGGAGGGATTGCGTCCTTTCACGGAGTTCCGGTGACAGTTCTTGTACAGGAAAAAGGAAAAAATACAAAGGACAGCATTTCCAGAAACTTTGGCATGGTTTCTCCGGAAGGATACCGGAAATCTCTTCGTCTTATGAAGCAGGCGGAAAAGTTTCACCGTCCTGTTATCTGCCTTGTAGATACGCCGGGAGCCTTCTGCGGCCTGGAAGCGGAGGAGCGTGGCCAGGGAGAAGCCATCGCCAGAAATTTATATGAAATGTCGGGGCTTAAAGTTCCCGTTCTCTCTGTTGTGATCGGAGAGGGAGGAAGCGGAGGAGCGCTCGCTTTTGCTGTGGCAGACGAGGTCTGGATGATGGAAAATTCCGTGTATTCCGTTCTCTCGCCGGAAGGTTTTGCTTCTATTATATGGAAGGACAGCAAAAAGGCAAAAGAGGCTGCTTCTGTCATGAAACTGACTGCAAAAGACCTGAAAAAACTTGGGATTGTAGAGCATGTGATAAAAGAAGAGGAGCCGCTTACCCGGGAAAACATGGGATTTGTATGCGAAAAGCTTTGTGAGGGAATCAAAGGATTTTTATTAAAATATACGAAATGCGAAACAGAAATGCTTCTGGAAGGAAGATACAAACGATTCCGCAGCATATAAGACGGGAAACTGGGACTGGAAATCATGGGGCAGACGTGGTACAATGTGCACGAATGAAGGTTAATAAAAGCCGGTAAATCGGAAAGGACAGGAGTAAAACATGGATAATCGGGAAGTGATCAATGACGTACTGGTTCATTTGTTTAATGAAATCCTGCAGCTTGAGGAAGAAGCAATTATTACAAGTGAGTATAAAGATATTTCCAATAATGATATGCACATTATCGAGGCGATCGGTCTTGGAGGAGGAAATATGTCCTCCATTGCCGCGAAGCTCCATATCACAGTCGGTTCGCTTACAACGTCTATGAACGGGCTTGTAAAAAAAGGCTACGCAGAGCGCAGCCGCAGTGAAAAAGATAGAAGAGTAGTATATATACACCTTACGGGGAAAGGGCGCAGGGCATTTCACCACCACGCCGAATTTCACCATAAGATGACAGACGCAGTTCTTGATTCCCTCTCAGAAGAGGAGCTGTCCGTTCTTGTAAAAGCCCTTGACAGTCTCTCTGTTTTTTTCAGAAAATATGGGGAATAATTTACTCGTCCCAGCCGTCTCTGAGCCGTATGGTGACGGCGATATTTCGAACTACGTCGCCCTCTTCAAGAGCAATATCAGATTCATCAGAAATAGAGGGAAGATCCCAGTCTTCCTCCATGAGCTCTGCGGAAATCCAGTTGGAGGCAGCTTCATTTGCATTATCAACAGCCTCCTCCAGGGTATCTCCTTCTGCATAACAGCATTCTAAATCCGGAAAATGTGCTTTATATTTGCCGTCTTCTGTTTTGTGGAATACGGCAGGATAAATAAATCTCATACGAGTAACTCCTTTCTGTAACTTAACATTCAAACAAAAACAGTATATAATAATTTCATTCACACATCAAGGGGAGAGTTGAGGTTTACACATGATAACATTGGAACTGGAACATTTTGATCTGGAACAGATATGCGAATCGGGACAGTGCTTTCGCATGAAGTCCACAGGAGAAAACCGCTACAGCGTAGTGGCGGCAGACCAGTATCTTGAAATAGAACAACATGGAAAAATCGTAACCTTTTGCTGCAGCCAGGAGGTTTTTTTGTGTTTCTGGCTTTTTTATTTTGATCTGGACTGCGATTATCAGGAGTACATAGACAGGATCAATCCGAGAGACAAATACTTAAATGAAGCTGCGGAAAAAGGCAGCGGCATCAGGATCCTGCAGCAGGATTTATGGGAGATGATCGTTTCTTTTCTCATTTCCCAGCAGAATAATATTGTGCGTATCCGCAAGTGCATTGAAAATATATGTGAGAGATACGGGGAGAAAAAAGTTTCTTTTGAGGGAAAGGAATACTATGCGTTTCCGACGCCGGAAAGGCTTTCGATGGCGTCTGAGGAAGAGCTTCGGGAGTGCAATCTCGGCTATCGTGCAAAGTATGTTCTGGAGACGGCAAAAGCGGTATCAGAGGGAAGAGTTTCGCTGGAAAAGATAGAAGATATGACTTACAGGAAGGCGAAGGCTGCACTTCTTGAATTGTATGGAGTAGGAGAAAAGGTGGCGGACTGTATCTGTCTTTTTGCCCTTCATCACACGGACGCTTTTCCTGTAGATACCCACATAAAACAGGCGCTTGAAAAGCATTATAAAAGAGGTTTTCCAAACAGAAGATATAAGGGAATCAGGGGAATCCTGCAGCAGTATATCTTTTATTATGAGTTAAATGGAGCAGAATAATTGTGAGAATAAAAAATGAGGTCTGGATTCAGACCCCATTTTTTTTGCATATATCTTCCAGACAGCACTTATCGCAAAAAGGTTTTGTGCGGGCTGTACAGATTTCTCTTCCGTGGTATACAAGACGGTGGCAGAAGTCGCTTCCCTCTTCCGGGGGAACAAGCTTCCAGAGTGCCATTTCCACTTTTTTAGGCTCCTTGATATTGTCTACAAGACCGATGCGGTTTGTGAGACGGATACAGTGTGTATCTGTCACGATTGCCGGTTTTTTGAACACGTCTCCCATGATCAGGTTGGCGCTTTTTCTTCCCACGCCGGGAAGTTTTAAAAGTGAGTCAAAATCTTCCGGGATTTTTCCGCCGAAATCATCGCGGAGCATTTTCATGCAGGCGCTTATATCACGGGCTTTGCTTCTTCCAAGACCGCAGGGTTTTACGATGGCTTCGATTTCTTCGGGAGCGGCTTCTGCAAGAGCTTCCACGCTCGGGTATTTTGCAAAGAGATCCTGGACTACAACATTTACGCGGGCATCTGTACACTGGGCGGCAAGGCGGACGCTTACAAGAAGCTTCCATGCCTGGTCATAATCAAGGGTACAGTCTGCGTCAGGATATTCTTTTTTTAAACGGTCAATGACCTCTAAAGTACGCTGTTTTTTTGTCATAAGTGTTCCTTTCTGTCAGTCCTGAAAGCTGTGACTGATGCGATGAAACGTAAAGTAAAATACGATTCCTTTTGCAATAGAAGAAATGGTGAGTGCCCACCAGATTCCGTTCAGCCCCATGCCCATATAAGTAAGAAGAAGCGCAAGAGGAATGCGTGCGGCAGTCAGAACAATGGTAATAATACTGGCTGTTTTTGTTTTTCCCAGCCCGGAAATCGCACCTACTGTCATAAGCTCTACACACATAAAGGGTTCGCTTAAACCGATGATGATCAGATAATCTTTTGCAATATCAATAACTTCCGGTTCGTGGAAGAAAAGTCCCGCGATTGGTACGGGGAAAAGTACAAATACAATGGCAATGAGAAGACCCCATACAGAAATAACGCGAAAAGCGGTGGAGTAGCCTTTTCTGATCCGATCGTGTTTTTTTGCTCCGTAATTCTGTCCCACAAAGGCGTTTAAGGCGGCTGCAAAACCGTCCGCCGTGTTCCAGGAAAGGGATTCGATCTGTCCGCCCACACGCTGGGTAGCCACAGCAGCCGGGCCGAAGTCGGATACCATTCTTGTAAGAATCATGGAAATTCCGGAATAAATCATGCCCTGGCAGGCAGTAGGAAAACCAATGCGGAAAATAGAATGATAAAAATATCCCGGCGTTGTTTTAAAAATATTCATATGGCGCATAACATTACCGTTGCTCTTTTTGCGGAAAATCCCCAAAATCATAACAATCATAACAAGAAACTGCGCTGCAACAGTAGCAATGGCTGCGCCCGCCACCTCAAGTCTTGGAAATGGTCCGATTCCCAGGATCAGAAGGGGGTCAAGAACCATATTGAGGATAAGTCCTGCAAGGTTTGCTTTAAACGGCGTTTTGGAATCGCCTTGTGCAGTGTAAAGTCCTGTGAGAGTGAGAGTCATAAAGGAAAAAATAATCAGACCACAGGTGATTTTCATATACACAAGAGCGTCTGCATATGTTTCGGCATCGTTCAGATTAAAAAATGAAATAAGCGGCCGTGTAAAAATCAGGCACACAGCAGCAAAGAGAATGCCGAATAAAATTGTAATCTGAATGGAAGCGGAAGCGTAATTTTCAGCCTCCTTATGATTGCCCTTACCGCAGCTCTGGGCAACATTTACCTGTCCTCCCATTCGCGCGAGGGATACCAGTCCCTGGGAGAGCCAGACGTACATGCCCCCAACACCAACGCCAGCCACTGCTTTTGCACCAAGCATGCCAATCCACGCCATGTCTGTAAGATTGTAAGCTGTTCCAAGGAAAGAGGACGCCATAATAGGCAGGGCAAGTTCTGTTAAAGTCTTTAAAATAGGACCCGATGTCAGATCCGGATGTTTTTCTCTGCTCATAATAAAAATCCTTTGTCATGTAACATTACGGCTTAAAATACCGCTGAAACTATCTTAATATGCGGGAGAAGATTTGACAAGAGAGATTTTGAAAATAGGGGGTACTTTTTACGCAAGCCCTTGTATTTACACGCCCTCTATATTAAAATAAAGAACAGAACCAACGTGAAAGAGGAAAGATTGAAAATGAAAATACGTATGTATAACGTGGGATATGGGGACTGCTTTTGTCTCCGGGACCGGAAAGGAAGCCTTCTTGTAGATTTTGGCACAAGCAACAGCCGGATTGAGGGGCGTCCAAGAAAAGAAACTTTTGATGTAATTATTTCGGATCTTACCACCATCGAAAAGAAAAATCTCCTTCTTACCCATTTCCATCTTGACCATCTGTCCGGACTTTTATATATGATGAAACACAAAAGCAGTGCTTACGAGTTTGGGAAAATTTATCTTCCCGATGTGTTTTCGGAAAAGGAAATGAATCGGACACTGACTCTCCTTTTGCTTGCAGATCTGGAAAAAGATTCCTTTCTCCCAAGCCGCCAGGTAAGTCTGTTTGCATTGGTGGAGGCACTTTGCCAGAAGCCGCAGAAAGTGGAGCTTTTAAGCAGGGGAACTATGTTTGAAGGAAAGTACCAGGCGCTCTGGCCAGATAAAAACATAATCCGAGAAGAGACAGATGAGATGTATCAGATTCTGGAAAAAGAGCATGGAAAAGCCCTTGAGGCAATTGCAGGCTTTGCAGAAAAACTTCGGGAAATCCTTTGCTCTATGACGGAGGACAGGGAGCTTGCTGCAGAGGAAATGCCGGATACCAGGCGTATGGAAAGAGAGTTTCGAACACTTCGGGCAACAGAAGAATTTAAACAGCTTCTTCTTTTTATGGAGGAGAAAAAACTGTTTCTGCGCCGCTTTAAAAATAAGATAAGTATTGTATTTCAGAACAAAAATGACGGAGAATTAAATCTTCTTTTTACAGGGGATGCAGAGAAGGAACATCTGGAAATGATTGCATCAGATTATGACGGAAAGATTCCGCTTTTTGAGCATTACTGGTGTATTAAAGTGCCGCACCACGGAACCCAGGAACATTACTTTGATTTTGGTAAATATACGCCGGAGAACATGCTGATTTCCAATGGAATTCATTATGCCAACAGTAAAAAGCAGTCGAAGGAGCTTCGTACTTCGTCACAGTATGGAGGGATTTTTTATATTCCGGATGCCCATATGTACTGTTCCAACTGTGACTGCTGTGACGGATATGAAAATGGTTGTAGTTGTAAGGAAAGTGATGTGATTTCCCCGGCTTATTATAAAGACATATAAAAAAGAAATTCAAAAGGAGACAAAATATTATGAAGCGTTTACTTGTAGTTGTGGATATGCAGAAAGATTTTATTGACGGAAGTCTTGGAACAAAGGAAGCGCAGGAAATTGTACCGAACGTGGCTGAAAAGATCAAAGAATACCAGAATGCGGGAGACCAGGTTGTATTTACCTTTGATACTCATTATGAAAATTACCTGGAAACCCAGGAGGGAAAACGTCTTCCTGTAAAACACTGTATCAAAGGAACAGAAGGCTGGGAGCTTGATAAAGCTCTTCAGGATTTTAAAGGGGAATATTTTGAAAAACCTTCTTTTGGAAGCCGGGAGCTTGCACAGTGGGCAGAAAAAGGAGACTTTTCTTCTATTGAGCTTGTAGGACTCTGTACAGACATCTGTGTGATTTCCAATGCCCTTCTTTTAAAGGCTTATCTTCCGGAAACACCTGTTTCTGTAGATGCTTCCTGCTGTGCGGGAGTAAGCCCTGAAAGCCACAATAATGCATTGGAAGCTATGAAAATGTGTCAGATTGATGTGCATTAGAAATGAGGCGGAGAAATGTCCTTTGATTTTATGAAGGCCCGCAGGGCATTTGAAGAATATCTGAATGAATACGACAGAGACGATGAAAAGATAAAGTTGAAAATTGTACATACGTATGGTGTAGTAGCGTGTGCGGAGGCAATCGGAAAGCGCATGGGACTTTCGGGAGAAGATATGGAGCTTGCAAAAATCATTGCACTTCTTCATGACATCGGAAGGTTTGAACAGATTCGAAAATATGACAGTTTTCAGCCGGACACCATGGACCATGCCGCTTATGGCGTGGAGATTTTATTTGGGGAAAAACAGCTTATCCGGCGTTTTGCAGAAGAGGATACGTTCGATTCTGTTATAAAAGAAGCGATTGCAAAGCACAGTGATTTCAGGCTTGAGGGAATAGAAGATGAAAGAATTCTTCTCCATGCCAGATTGATTCGGGACGCAGATAAGCTGGATAACTGCAGAGTGAAAATTAAAGAGTCGCTGGACGTGCTTCTCGGAAGTCCGGGAGCGGAAGCGGGAAAAGAGAAAATCAGTCCTTCCGTATGGGAAGCCTGTGTAAGAAAAGATTCTGTTTTGTCAAAAGACAGGGTGACAAAAATGGATTACTGGGTATCCTATATGGCACAGTATTACGATTTGAATTTTCCGGAAACCTGCGCCATTGTCCTGGAGGAAAATTATATTCCAAGGATTGCGGAGCGAATTGTATATACAGAACCGGATACCGTGCAGAAGATGAAAATTCTCACAGAAGAAGTGGAGGAATATCTGAAAGGAAGAGCCGGGGGAAAATGACAAAGATTGCAGATTTGCACATACATTCCAGGTATTCTATGGCGACAAGCAAAGACGGAAATACGGAGACAATCGCTGCCTGGGCGGAGAAAAAAGGAATTTCTTTTGTGGGAACAGGGGATGTTACCCACCCGGGATGGCGTGAGGAATTAAGAGAAAAGCTGGTTATGAAAGAAGATGGGCTTTACTGTTTAAAGGATGCGCCGGTTCATGGGCGCACGCCCCGCTTTGTAGTAACGGGAGAGATAAGCTGTATTTATAAAAAGAACGGTAAAACGAGAAAAGTCCACAACCTGGTTCTTCTTCCTGGGCTTGAGGAGGCGGAGATTTTTTCGAAAAAGCTTGAAAAAATCGGAAATATTCATTCTGATGGCAGACCGATTTTGGGACTTGACAGCCGTGGTATTCTGGAGATGATACTGGACGTGACACCACGGGGGATTTTGATTCCCGCCCATATCTGGACGCCGCATTTTTCTGCTCTGGGAGCAAAATCCGGTTTTGACAGCATAGAAGAATGTTACGGGGATCTGTCGCAGTATATTTATGCGCTTGAGACAGGACTGTCTTCTGACCCGCCCATGAACAGAAGCGTCCCCTGTCTGGATAAGTATTTTCTTATATCAAACTCGGACGCCCATTCGCCGTCAAAGCTTGGGAGAGAGGCGACGCTTTTTGATATTCCCTTTTCTTACGAAAAGCTTTATGAAGCCATTTGTACAGGAAAAGGGCTTGCGGGAACTCTGGAATTTTTTCCGGAAGAAGGAAAGTATCACTATGATGGGCATAGAAAATGCGGTGTAGTGTTAAATCCGAAAGAGGCAGAGGCGGCAGGAGGAATCTGTCCTGTCTGTAAAAAACCTCTTACAATGGGAGTTGCACACAGAGTACAGGAGCTTTCTGAAAAGGAGAAAAGTAATGGAAGCAGGGAGAAGACAGTTCGTCCTTATGAAAGCCTTGTTCCTCTGATAGAGATCGTTGCCGCCTGTATGGGATATTCCGTTGCAAGTAAGCGTGTGCAGGCTCAGTATGAGAAAATGTTGGAAACACTCGGAACAGAATTTGAAATCCTCAGGGAAGTTCCTGCTCAGGATATACGTGCTTCTTTTGGCAGTTTGCTAGGAGATGCCATTGAAGGACTTCGAAAGGGAGAAGTGAAATGTTCTCCTGGATATGACGGGGAATACGGGAAGATTTCGTTTTCTGTCTGAGAAAGCAGAAAGGAGTAATATGGCAAAAAGGATAGGGATTATTTCAGATACCCACGGTCTTTTAAGGCCGGAAATTCTGGAAATATTAGAGGACTGCGACTGTATTTTTCACGGAGGAGATATAAATAAGCCGGAGATTCTGGATACTCTCGGAAAAATGGGAAGTCTTTACGCAGTACGTGGAAATAATGATAAGGATTGGGCAGAAGGGCTCTCCACGACTTTAAAATTTAAGGTGGAAGATGTAAACTTTTTTATGGTTCATAACAAAAAGGATGTGTCATGGGAGCTTGGAGATACGGATATTGTGATTTTCGGACATACCCATAAGTATTTTGAAAAAGAGATAGATGGCCGTCTCTGGCTGAATCCGGGAAGCTGCGGTCCCAGACGCTTTGATCAGGAAATTACCATGATTCTCATGGAAGTAGACGGAAAAAAATACAGGTTTCAAAAGAAAGTGATCGCACAGTAAAAGAGGAAAAATATGAAGAAAAAAGAAAGAGACTGGAAAATGATAATCGGAATGACCATTCTCATTGTGGTATTCTGCATAATCGGATTCTTTTTCTGGAACACGGTTGCAAAGCAGGCAGAACTTGTAAAGGAAGAGGAGAAGAAGGCTGAGGAGGAAGCAATTGTCGCCATTTATATGGTAATGGGAGACATTCTGAAGCAGCCGGTGTTTGTTGATACAGATACAAAAACAATTTTTACCGCAGAAATTCCGGAAGAAGGAATTTATAATAAAAAAGGCGTTCTTGTAGAAGGGGATGTGCTGGAAATCGGAGATGTGGTAAAAATCTACGGGGATGGAAGAATGACATATTCCATGCCTGGACAGTATCCGGGAGTAACAAAAATGAAGCGTGTTCGAAGGGCATCGCTTGAAGAGGCAGAGAAATATAAAAAAATAATACAGGAGGCACTTCAGTGAAATATGTAAGACAGTTTGGGATTATTTTGTTGTTATCCACATTGGGAGAGGTACTTCATGCGCTTCTCCCTATTCCTGTGCCAGCAAGCGTTTATGGGCTTGTGCTTATGCTTGGCGCTTTAATATCTGGCATTTTAAAGTTGGAACAGGTAAAGGAAGCGGCGGAGTTTTTGATTGAGATTATGCCGGTTATGTTTATTCCGGCAGGCGTGGGGCTTCTGACTGCCTGGGGAGCGTTAAAGCCTGTATGGTTTCCGATTGCTGTTATTACAGTTGTCACAACTGTGATTGTAATGGTAGTAACCGGTCATGTGACGCAGTTTGTGATACGGAGAGGAAGGCGGGAGAAAAAATGATAGAATTTATTGAAAACTCTGTGTTTTTCGGGGCGTTTGTAAGCCTTGGCGCATACGAGATCGGTCTTCTCATGAAACGGAAATTTAAGCTTGCCATTTTTAATCCGCTTCTGATCTCTATTTTCTGTGTGATGGGCATTCTGATGGTTCTGGGCGTTGATTATGAGAGCTACGAAGAAGGAGGGAAATACATAAGCTACCTTCTCACTCCTGCGACCGTATGTCTTGCAGTGCCTCTTTATCAGCAGCTTCATCTTCTGAAAAAAAATATAAAAGCAATCGCTGCGGGAATTGTGTCCGGCGTTCTGGCAAGTCTTGTAAGCGTTCTTCTTTTAGCAAAGCTGTTCGGACTTTCCCATGAGGAGTATGTGACCCTTCTGCCAAAATCCATTACAACAGCAATCGGAATGGGCGTTTCCGAAGAGCTTGGAGGAATTGTGACCATTACCGTGGCTGTGATCATTATTACAGGCGTGCTTGGAAATGTGATCGCGGACGCAGTGTATAAAATCGCGAAAATAGAGGAGCCTGTGGCAAAAGGACTTGCGCTTGGAACCTCGGCTCATGCGATAGGAACAGCGAAGGCGATGGAGCTTGGCGAGGTGGAAGGCGCTATGAGCAGCCTTGCCATCGCAGTGGCAGGTCTTCTTACGGTGATCGCGGCTTCTGTATTTGCAGGTCTTGGCTGAGTGATTTCATGGATATAAAATTAAATAAAATATACAAAAAAGAGGCTTTTTAGCTTCTTTTTTTAGTGCGTTTCGATGAAAAACAAATAAATGTTCGGAAAATGCAAAAATGCTCTTCCATTTCGTAAAAATAGTGATATAATCATAAGCACAACAGAGAAAGAATATATGTTTGGAAAATAAGTTCGGAAAATACGTTTGGAGAAAGGGAGAGGGATATGTGGAAGTCGAAAAAAGAAGGAAAATTATCACCGTCTATGGCAATGATCATGGGAATCGCAGTAACAGTGGAAATTATGACAGCGGGAGGCATGATTTTGAATATTGACTTCAGGAGCGTAGATGTGATTGCTCTGCTTCTGGCTTTTGTGGTATTATATTTTGCAGTAGTAGCAATATTAACAGATAAATAACAGGAGACAGAAAAGTATGGGAGATGAATTCCGTCAGGAAATGAAATTTTTATATCTGGCGCAGATGCTCCGGAGAAAAACGGACGAAGAACACCCGGCAGGACTTGGTAGTATAGCTGCATATTTAAAAGAGCTGGGGATTACGGAAGATGAGGCAAATTTAAAAAAAGACCTGGAAATTCTTCGGGAATACGGTCTTGACATAACGGTTTCAGAAGAGGAGGAACCTCTGTACTGCCTGAGAAGCAGAGAGTTTTATCCGGAGGAAATAAGGGTTCTTATGGATATGGTACAGTCTTCCGGGATTATTACGAAAAGAAGAAGGGAAGCGCTCATTGAGAAAATCGGAAAGCTTACAAGCACCTATAAGGAGGAAGAGATAAAGCGCCAGGTAATGGCGTCAGATGCCAGGGGAAGAGACAGCCTTTATCAGAGTATGAATACAGTTTACCGCGCAATGGACGAGGACTACGAGATAAGTTTTCTCTATTATGAATGGATTTTGACAGAGGACAGGAAGCTGAAAAGAAAAGGGGAACGCCTTACGTTAAGTCCCTGGGGAATCCTCCACAGAGACAAATATTATTACCTGATCGCAATAGACGGAAAGAGCGGGGTTGTAAAAAACTACCGTTTTGACAAAATGCGAGATGTGATGATAGAGTCCGGGAAGAGGCGTTCGGGGCATGATTTTTTTTCAGATGTTGACGTGGCTGATTTTGCAGCGGCAGCGTTCGGGGGAGTTTTTTGCGGAAAGGAAGAAGAAATATATCTGGAATTTGAAAACCGTCTTCTTGGGAAAGCAGTAGATACCTTCGGGGAAGAGCTTGCCATTACGGAAACAGGAGAAAAATCCTTTACTGTATGTGTGAAGGCTCCGGCAGACCGAGAGTTTTTTGGCTGGCTTGCAGGTGCGGGAACAGGAGTAAAAATTGTGGGACCGGAAAATGTCCTTACAGAGTATAAAAAGTTTTTGAGGAAAGCGTTGGGAAATTATAACAGATGACGGTAAAATCAAGGATTTTGGAAATTTTGGAAAGAAAAAAGGGGCAGGTTCTTTCCGGAGAAGCGCTGGCGGAAGAGTTAGGCTGTACAAGAGCGGCCGTGTGGAAGGCAGTAAAATCTTTAAGAGAAGAAGGTTACTCTATTGAAGCCGGTTCGAACAGAGGATATACACTTTGCCCTGGATCTAATCTGCTTTCGCAGGAGGCAATCCGGCTGCATCTGAAAAATAAAACCGGTTCTGTCTGGGTTTGCCGGGAAGTGTCTTCCACCAATCAGGAGGCGAAAAGGGCAGCTCTGGAAGAGAATGCTCCTGCCGGCAGTCTTGTAGTTGCCAACAGCCAGAGTGCAGGAAGAGGAAGAAGAGGCAGGTATTTTTATTCTCCGGAAAAAAGCGGGCTTTATATGAGTGTAATCCTAAGGCCGGAGGGGAAGCTCTCAGACAGCTTAGTGCTCACAACCTCTGCAGCAGTGGCTGTGTACAGGGCAGTAGAAAAAATATGCGGGATTTCCCTTGAGATAAAATGGGTAAATGACCTTTATTTTCAGGGAAAAAAGGTGTGCGGTATTCTCACAGAAGCAGTGACGGATTTTGAGAGCGGAGATATTGAATTTGCAGTTGTGGGGATAGGTTTGAACCTTTATGTGGAAAAAGAAACGCTTCCGAAGGAACTTTTGGGGATAGTCGGAGGACTTTACTCCGGGAAGGAAGAAGCCGGGAAGGTGGACAAAAATCTTCTCATAGGAGAAATTGTAAATTGCCTTATGGAAGAGGCAGAGAGGAATGAGATTTCGGAAATTTATATTGAGCGGAATTTTATTCCGGGAAACAAAATTCTGATTTGTGAAGAAAATAAAATACGGGAAGCTTACGCTGAAAAAATATGTAGTGACGGAAGGCTTCTGATACAGGAAAAAAGCGGGGAAAAACGAGCACTTTCTTACGGGGAAGTCTCTCTTAAAATGCAAGAAAAATAAAGAAACCTATACAATATGCACAAAAACACAATGCTGTTTTTGTACATATTTGTTAAAACAAATATTGACTTTCTCGGTTCGCAGAGTAAAATAAAAAAAGCTAATTTAGGTGTTGCGCAAACAACTGTAAAGGCTATTTATGCGAAAGGAGGAAGACAAACGGGTAATTTATCGGAAACATTAATGGAAGAGCTTCAGTGCAAAACGGTTTTTACCATTCCACTTTTCGGAGGGATACCAGTTTCTGAGTCCGTGGTTGTTACATGGATTATCATGGCGGTTCTGGTGGTGATCTCCATTTTGCTTGTAAGAAATTTAAGTGTGGAGAATCCCGGTAAAAAACAGCTTCTCCTGGAAGCCGGTGTCGGTTTTCTCCAGGATTTTTTTGAAGACATTCTGGGAGAGGAAGGGAAGCGTTATATCCCTTACCTGATGTCTGTTGTAATTTACATAGGAGTTGCCAATATTGCAGGTGTATTTGGTTTTACACCTCCGACAAAGGATTTGAATGTGACCATTGCTCTGGCGCTTATGAGTATTGCACTCATTGAATATGCAGGATTTCATAAAAAAGGAGGAAAGGGCTTTTTAAAAAGCTTTGCAGAGCCTACGCCTGTTATGCTTCCTATTAATATTCTTGAGATTGCCATTCGGCCGACATCGCTCTGTATGCGTCTTTTTGGCAATGTTCTGGGCAGCTTCGTTGTTATGAAATTACTGGAATTCATATGCCCGGCATTCCTGCCGGTTCCGTTCAGCCTGTATTTTGATATTTTTGATGGATTTATACAGGCGTACGTATTTGTTTTTCTGACTTCCCTTTTTGTGAAGGAAGCCATAGAGTAAAATTACAGAAGATTTATTTTCAAAATTCATTTACAGATCAGGAGGATAAAGTTATGACAAGTTTAATCGCAATTGGAGCAGCTATTGCAGTTTTAACAGGTATTGGAGCAGGAATCGGTATTGGTATCGCAACATCAAAAGCAGTAGAAGCGATTGCAAGACAGCCGGAAGCAGAAGGAAAGATCAGCAAAACACTTCTTCTCGGATGTGCGCTTGCAGAGGCAACTGCTATTTACGGTTTCGTAATCGGCCTTTTGATTATCATTATGCTGGGATAAAAAGTACAAACAGAAGAAAGGCGGGTGGACCAGGTGATTGAAATAAATATTAACCTTGTCTTTGTAATTTTAAACCTGGTTGTTTTTTATCTCTTAATGAAAAAATTTCTCTTTGGTCCGATCCTCAATGTGATGGAACAGAGAAAAGCCATGATCGACCAGCAGTTTACAAGCGCCAGAGAAAAGGAAGAGGCAGCAGAGGCAATAAAGAATCAGTATGAAGCGTCTCTTAAATCTGCAAAAGAGGAATCTTTCCGTATTGTAGATGCGGCAAAAGGAGAGGCAAAGCTGCAGGCAGAGCAGATTGTGAAAAACGCCGGGAAAGAGGCAGATGCAATCCTTGAGAAGGCAAGAGCAGATATTCGGGCGGAGCAGGACAATGCCATGAGAGAGATGGAAGGCAGGGTAGCAGAGCTTGCTATGGACGCTGCTGCGAAAATCGTGGGAGAGAAAAGCGGAAGAGAGCAGGATTTGCTCCTGTATGACCAGTTTATAAAAGAAGCAGGTGAATCCCATGACAGAAACGACCAATAATTACGCAGAAGTATTGTACGGGCTTGATATTTCAAAAGAAGCAGTAAGAGATACGGAGGAAATTTTCAGAAGTGTCCCTGAGGTAAAAGAGATTCTTGAAAATCCGGTTGTTTCCTTTGTACAAAAGGAACGGATCATCAGCCGGATTTTCCCCGGAGAAATACAGAACTTTTTGAAAGTGGTGTGCAGGCATCACAAAATCGATAAAATAGAAGAAATCATAGAAGCTTATAAAAAGTACAGCCTGAAGAAGAAAAACATTCTGAAAGCGGAGCTGTATTATGTGACAGAGCCGGGAGAGGAACAAAAGGCGGGAATCCGAAAATTCCTCGCCGGAGAATTTTCCGTCGATGAGGTGCAGCTGATTCTCATAGAAAAGAAAGACCTTATTGGCGGTTTTGTTTTACGGGCAGGAGGCAGGGAGTTTGACTGGAGTCTCCTGGGAAGATACCGGAATCTGAAACAGAAATTAACCCGGAGGTGAAAAGTTTGAGTGCAGTAAATCCAGATGAGATTATTTCAATCTTAAAGGAAGAAATAGAGAATTACGATGAAATCAGCAAAGACCAGGAAGTGGGCACAGTTATCTCCGTGGGAGATGGGATCGCGACAGTATACGGCATTGACCATGCCATGTACGGAGAGGTTGTCACATTTGAAAACGGTCTGAAGGGAATGGTACAGGATATTCGTTCCAACAGCATGGGCTGTATTCTTTTCGGAAAAGATACAGGGATCCGTGAGGGAACAAAGGTATCAAGAACACAGAAACAGGCAGGCGTTCCTGTTGGAGAGGCATTTATCGGAAGAATTGTAAATGCACTTGGCGCGCCTGTAGATGGAAAAGGAGAGATCAAAGCGGAGGAATATCGCCCGGTGGAAAATCCGGCGCCTGGAATTATTGACAGAAAATCGGTCAGCGTTCCCCTTGAGACTGGTATCCTCTCCATTGACTCCATGTTTCCGATCGGAAGAGGACAGAGAGAGCTGATCATCGGTGACAGACAGACAGGTAAAACCTCAATCGCTATTGATACGATTTTAAATCAGAAGGGAAAAGATGTAATCTGTATTTATGTGGCAATCGGTCAGAAGGCATCTACCGTTGCAAAAATTGTTTCCACTCTGGAAAAAAGCGGTGCGCTGGAATACACAACTGTATTTACTTCAACAGCAAGTGATTGTGCGCCTTTACAGTATATTGTTCCATATGCGGGAACAGCTCTTGCAGAATACTTTATGTACAAAGGAAAAGATGTGCTGATTGTATATGATGATCTGAGCAAACATGCTGTGGCATATCGTGCCCTTTCCCTTCTTCTGGAGCGTTCACCGGGACGAGAGGCATACCCGGGAGATGTGTTCTACCTTCACTCCAGACTTCTGGAGCGTTCCAGTCGTTTAAGCGAAAAGGCGGGAGGCGGTTCCATTACAGCCCTTCCGATCATAGAGACGCAGGCGGGCGATGTATCTGCCTACATTCCTACAAATGTAATTTCCATTACAGATGGACAGATTTTCCTTGAGACAGACCTTTTCTGTTCCGGAATGCGTCCGGCGGTAAACGTAGGGCTTTCCGTATCGCGAGTAGGCGGCGCAGCTCAGACAAAGGCAATGAAAAAAGCGGCGGGAAGCATTCGAATCGATCTGGCGCAGTACAGAGAGATGGAGATTTTCACACAGTTCAGTTCTGACCTGGACGAGGCAACGACCCAGCAGTTAAAATACGGAAGCTGCCTGATGGAGCTTTTAAAACAGCCGCTTTGCAGTCCGTTAAGTCTTCATGAGCAGGTGATCACGCTCTGTGCGGCTTCAAACAGAACCATGATGGACGTGGAGAAAAAGCAGCTTAAAAAATATCAGAGAGAGATGCTTGATTATTTTGATCATGTATATCCGGAAATCGGAAGAGAGATCGAGGAAAAGAAAGTGCTCTCTGATGAGCTTGCAGAAAAAATTGTAAAGGCGGCAGAAGAATTCAGAGATAAAAACAGGCAGGGGTGAATATGGCAAATACAAAAGAAATACAGAATCGTATGAAAAGTATCCAGGACACCATGAAGATAACAAACGCCATGTATATGATTTCTTCTTCCAAGATGAAAAAGGCAAAGAAGATTCTTGAGGAGACAGAGCCGTATTTTTATAATATGCAGTCTGCGATTTCCAGGATTCTTCGTCATGTTCCGGATATTGAGCATCCGTTTTTCAGTGTGCGCCATCTTGTTCCGAAGGAAGAGCGAAAAATCGGCTGTATTGTAGTTACAGGCGATAAGGGAATGGCAGGCGCTTACAACCATAATGTCCAGAAAATGACAGAGGTTATGATGAGCGGCGAGGGACATTATAAGCTGTATGTTCTCGGCGTTGTGGGACGCCAGTATTTCAGTAAAAAAAATGTGGATATGGACGGAAGCTTCCGCTATACCATACAGAAGCCTACCATGCACAGAGCAAGACTGATTTCAGATGAAATTGTCCGGGCATTTCTGGACAGGGAGCTGGACGAGGTACATATTATTTACACACAGATGCAGAATGCGGCAACGATGGAGGTGGAGGATATGCAGCTTCTTCCTCTTAAGAAAGCGAGCTTTCAGCCTCACCAGTTGTTTTCCGATATTTATCAGGAGGAAATCAAGCTGTCTCCTTCTGCGGAGGTTCTTCTTGATACGATGATACCAAATTATCTGACTGGCGTAATATACGGCTGTCTTGTAGAGGCGTATGCCAGCGAAAACAACGCGCGAATGATGGCGATGCAGTCCTCAACAGACAGTGCGAAGTCTATGCTCCGGGAGCTGTCCATTCAGTATAACAGAGCGCGTCAGGCTGCCATTACTCAGGAAATCACAGAGGTTATCAGCGGCGCAAAAGCCCAAAAAAGGAAGTGACAAAGATGAACAAAGGTAAAATTGTACAGGTCATGGGACCTGTTGTAGATGTTGTTTTTGAAAAAGGAGAGCTTCCTGATATTAAGGACGCCCTGGAAGTAGAAAACAATGGAAAAAGATGCGTGATGGAAGTTTCTCAGCATATGGGAAACAACATTGTACGCTGTATTATGTTAAATGCCAGCGAGGGACTGCAGCGAGACAGAGAAGTCATTGCAACAGGAAGCGGAATCAAAGTTCCTGTCGGCGAGAAAACGCTGGGACGCCTTTTTAATGTTCTCGGCGATACAGTCGATGAAGGTCCTTCTCTGGAAGGAGAGGAGCACTGGTGCATTCACAGAGATCCGCCGGATTTTGAACATCAGCGCCCGGCAGTGGAAATCCTTGAAACAGGAATCAAGGTGATCGACCTTCTTGCTCCGTATGCAAAAGGTGGAAAAATCGGTCTGTTCGGCGGCGCAGGTGTGGGAAAAACAGTTCTCATTCAGGAGCTGATCCAGAATATCGCGACAGAGCATGGCGGATACTCCATTTTTACAGGTGTTGGAGAGCGTTCCCGTGAAGGAAACGATCTTTGGTCTGAGATGAAGGAATCCGGTGTTCTGGAAAAAACAGCCCTGGTGTTCGGACAAATGAACGAGCCGCCGGGATCACGTATGCGCGTGGCTGAGACAGGTCTTACTATGGCGGAATACTTCCGTGACAGAGAGCACAGAGACGTACTTCTCTTTATTGATAATATTTTCCGTTTTGTACAGGCTGGTTCTGAGGTTTCTGCGCTTCTGGGACGTATGCCTTCTGCAGTTGGCTACCAGCCGACGCTTGCAACAGAGGTGGGCGAGCTTCAGGAGAGAATTGCTTCCACAAAAGAAGGTTCTGTAACTTCTGTGCAGGCAGTTTACGTCCCGGCAGACGATTTGACTGACCCGGCTCCTGCAACCACATTTGCGCATCTGGACGCAACCACTGTTCTTTCCCGTAAGATTGTGGAGCAGGGTATCTACCCGGCGGTTGATCCATTGGAATCTACTTCCCGTATTCTGGAGGCGGATATTGTGGGAGAAGAGCATTATGAAGTTGCCCGCAAGGTACAGGAGGTTCTTCAGAAATATAAAGAGCTTCAGGATATTATTGCGATCCTGGGAATGGAAGAGCTTTCCGATGAGGATAAAAATACAGTTTACCGTGCCCGTAAAGTGCAGAAATTCCTTTCTCAGCCGTTCCATGTAGCAGAGAACTTTACAGGGATCCAGGGTAAATATGTGCCGTTAAAAGAGACAATCCGCGGATTTAAGGCAATCGTGGAGGGCGAGATGGACGAGTATCCGGAAAATGCCTTCTTTAATGTGGGAACGATTGAAGATGTGATCGAAAAAGCAAGGACCATGAACGGAGAGCAGTAAGGAGGAAGCCTTATGTTGGATACATTCAGCCTTCAGGTCTATGCCAGCGACAAGCTGGCGTTTTCCGGGAGGGCAAAGAGCCTTACCATTCCGGCAGTTGACGGAGAACAGGCATTTCTGGCACAGCACGAAAATATGGTAGCTGCCATTGTTCCGGGAGAGCTTCGCTTTCAGGAGGATAATGGAACAGAGCATATTCTGGCTGTAAGCAACGGTTTTGTGGAGATGATCAATAACCGTGCCAGGATTTTCTGCCTCAGCGCGGAAAGACCTGATGAAATCGACGCTCACCGGGCACGAGAAGCGAAGGAAAGGGCAGAGGAGCAGCTTCGTCAGAAGCAGAGCATACAGGAATATCATGTAAATCAGATGGCTCTTGCCCGTGCAATGGCGCGTCTTCGGGTAAAGGAAAAATAAGATAAAATATAATAAACAGAACAGCTCCGCTGGCTGAGGTCTTTCAGCCGGCGGAGCTGTTCTGTTTTTGTCTGATATTCATTATTTGTCGGAAGACATATCCGGATAAGGAGGATATTCTTCTGTGGTTTCCGGAGCAGAAGCAGCGGACTCTTCCATAGGAGCAGCCGCAGGTGCCGGAGCTTCATGAGGAGCTAAACAATCTCGTTTCGGCGTTTCCTGCTGAGCGTAAGTTTCAGCGGGCGCTGCCGGACAGGAAGGAGCCGGATTCGGCGTTCCCTGTTGCTGATATGGTCGGTAAGGCTCCCAATAATGCTCTTCCTGAGTATAAGAATCTTCGTATTGGTTGAAAGACTGTCTCTTATTATTCAGAAGATAAATGCCTGCAATAAGAATGAAGGCTCCAATGATAATCTGCGGAAGGCTGTAACCGAGATTGTTTATTATACCTGCAAGAGGTCCCGGAAGAAACCAGTAAAATATGTCGGAAATGCCTCTCCAGAGAATGCTGATTCCAAAAAGGATCAGAAGTCCTGCCGCAACTGTGTGATGTTTTTTGAGAAGTCCTGTGATGTCTCCTGTAAACTCGTCAAGATGAAGCACGTAATTGTCTTCGATGGAATAAAATTCTTCATCAGGAAGAGATTTCAGGTTGTGCACATTGTAAAAGCTGTAAAACCAGATGATGGGTGTGAACCAGATGATAAAGTCGAGCCCTGTAAACATACCGAGAGCGAACAGGGTGAAAAAGAGAAGCATAATGCTGATGCCCTGTTTTTTGAATCCCATATACATTTCCCCTGCTCCCGGAATCAGCGAGGAAATGAAAAGCAATAGTCCTTTTTTCTTTTTTTGCATAATAATTGCCTCCATTCTATTTTATAAGATTTTAGTTGAAAATATCGTTTAGATAATCGGTAACCTGTGTTGTGCCGTCTGACAGTCCTTTGTGTATCTTTCTGGAAAAATCGGAAAGAATGCTTCCGCGGCGTCCGGAAGGGGGCGCTTCTCTTGCTTCTGTGTGTATGTTCTGAGGCGGATTCAGAGATGCAAAATCTACTGATCCGAGAGTGAAGAGAAGGAAAAGAGCCACAATCACTCCGGTGGCGGCGCGGAGACCGCAGTAAAACATCTGCATACGGTACGAGGTGTGTTTTACAGCCTTCTGCGCCTGGATTTCAGGAGAAGCTGCTTTTTTTAAAATCTGTTCCTGCAGATAAGCAGGCGCAGATGCGGTGGGGCGCTGTTCTTCGTTTGATATAAGTTCATTCAGACAGAAGTCGCAGTTACTCAGATGCTCCAGAAGCATAATTGTTTCATCTGTTGTCATAGAGCCGTTTTGGAAATTTTCTTTTTCTTGTTCGGTTATGTGCATCTAATCACTCCTTTCCAGCATTTTTTTCAACATAGCCTTTGCCCGGTAAAGCTGCGTCTGAATGGTTTTGGGATTTTTCCCTTTTTGCCGTGCAATCTCTGCCACAGAAAGCTCATTGCAGAAATGAGCGGCTGCGACCTCCCGATAAGGGCTTTTCAGACTCATACAGAGATTTTCCACTTCTTTGTCAGATGCTGTAAGAAGACAGGTTTCTTCCGGGGAGGAACCGTTATCTGCAATCTGTGAAAAATATGTGTCTTCTGTTGGAATGGTACGCCGTCCGGCTGCTTTTAAATAGTCCAGACATTTCCGCACGGCTATCTTACTGAGCCATGCTTTTTCATACATACCATCAAAACGGGAAAGATTTTTGTAGGCGGACAGAAACACTTCCTGTGTCAAATCCTCAGCGTCAAAGGGGTTGCCGATTGATTTCAGACATATGGAATATATTAAGTTTTGATACTGCTCTATTAAATATGCCAGATATTCTTCCTGTGAAATGTGATCAGCCCCTTTCTCTACCCGTTCACTTACTATAACGCGGCAGTGGGCGGGAAGACTTCAGAATCAGTAAATTATTTTCATTAAAATATTCTGGGCATAATCTCCGAACTTTTCGCCAAAGAGATTTAAGCCTCCCACATAGTGCGCGTCTTCTTTTACTTCAAGCTTAAAAGAGATATACGGGTTATCCCGGAGAGAAAAATCAGACAGAGTAAGCGGGGAGAAAAATTCTCCGTCCAGAAAAGTTCCTTCTTCTGTAATAGAAAGAGACTTCAATACGCCGAACTGAGTCATGTTGTTATCCCACCACTGCGGCGTCTGTTTTCCCCTGCGTCCGCCGTAGTCTCCCGGAGAAGTGAAAAAGCCGATTTCTTTTCCGTTGATCCAGAAGGTGATGTCAGATTTCCAGGAATTGTTATATCCGGGGGCTTCAGAGCAGATTTCCATAGAAAATTCCAGAGATTTAATGTGTTTTAATTTCTGCATCTGAATATTTGGAAAACGATATTCCAGATACCCCTGGGTAAACCAGAGAATCTGCGCCGTATGTTTTTCCGGGCTGTAAAAGCCGTATACGCTGTCCTCAGAAGAGAGAAAAGTATTTTCTGAGGCGATTCCGCAGGGCGCCGTAATTTTGCAGTCAAAATAGTTGCCGATAGGCATGGTTTCCGTATAAATGTTATCTTTTGGAAAATTTTCCTGCTGATTGAGAAGAGTCATAGTAACCTGATTGATCTTCAGACCGCATACCCGCTGGGAGCCGCGAAGTCCGGGCATGGACTGTGTGATCACGATGCCGGAATCTTCCAGAACCCTTATATGCAGGGCGGTACTGGAAATGGGGATTCCCATTTTTTCGGAAATCTCGCTGATATTTAATGGTTTTTCTCTCAGAATATCCAGAATTTCAAGACGGACATTGGAAGAGAGGGCTTTTGCAACTTTTGAAATCTGCTCTTTTTCAGAAAAATCCAGTTCAATGTGTTCTTTCATGTACTTATCCTACCTTTTAAACGAAGTTTCGTTCCTTTGTTACAGGAAAAGTATACCATGAAAGGGAAAAACATTCAAGTTTTATGTAATAAAGTTTTTGTAACAATGTAACAAAAATGGAAGTTTATTACAGTGTAAATGTAACAAAAAGCGATTATATAGGGTAAAATACACAAAAATCATATTGACATTGCAAAAAAATAATGTATAATTGGAAAATAAGAAGAGAAAAATTACATAAAAAATGAAATTAATAACTCCGGAGAAAAAAAGAATAATAAAAACTTACAAATATCATGTAATTAATTAAAGGAGGATATTCACATGAAAACAAAAAAACGATCAGTTCTCTTATGGCGGGGG